>DUAN01000066.1:4937-14883 GCA_012960845.1 Planctomycetota bacterium
TCAAGAAACGTATCATTCTGTAGGTCCTTTCAAACATTGAACAGGAAGTGACACACATCCGCATCTTGCATGATGTATTCCTTGCCCTCGACGCGTAACTTGCCCGCCTCGCGGATGGCCTTTTCCGATTTGTACTCTTGCATGTCGGCGATCGAGTAGATCTCGGCGCGGATGAAGCCGCGCTGAAAGTCGGTATGGATGACACCGGCGGCTTCCGGTGCGGTGGCTCCCTTGGCCACGGTCCAGGCGCGGATCTCCTTCTCGCCGGCGGTGTAGAAGGACTGCTGCCCGAGCAGTATGTAGGTGGCACGTGCCAACTTGGCCAGTGCCGGTTCATTCATGCCGTAGTCGGCGAGCATCTCGAGGCGATCGGCTTCTTCCAGTTCCGACAACTCCTCCTCGATCCGGGCGCAGACGGGAACCGCTTGACTGCCGCGTTCTGTGGCCAGTTCACGCACCGATTTGGCCATGGCTCCTTCACCGAGTGCGTCGTCATCGGCGACGTTCATGACGAACATCTGTTTCTTGGTGGTGATGAGTCCGAGTCCCTTGAGCACACCGGGTGTACGCGGATCGGATCCAAGATCGACCTCTCGGGCGGGGCGGCCTTCCGCCAGTACCGGTTGTAACTTTTCCAGCAGCGCCAGTCGTAGGATCGCTTCATCTTCGCGACTGCGCGCCGCACGCTTCGCTTTATCGAGGGCACCTTCGACCGTCTGAAGATCTGCCAGCACCAGTTCGATTTCGATGGTTTCGATGTCTCGCAACGGATCGACCGTGCCATCGACATGGGTAATCTCTTCGCCGCCCGGGGCTTCCTCGAAGCAACGCACCACCTGGATGATGGCATCGGTTTCACGGACATGGCTGAGAAACTTGTTCCCGAGACCCTCTCCGGTACTGGCACCTCGAACCAGACCTGCGATGTCGACGATCTTCAACGAGGTGGGAATCAGTTTCTGCGTCTCGATGTGGTCACGGAGGATGGCAAGTCTGGGATCGGGAATCGGCACGACACCGATATTGGGTTCGATGGTGGCAAAGGGGTAATTGGCCGCGTGAGCCCCGGCGGCGGTCAGCGCATTGAACAGAGTCGACTTGCCCACATTGGGCAATCCAACTATTCCGGCTTCCATCTTTGTAACTCCTCAATACTGGATCCAGTTTGCTGATCGGTCCTGGTCGATCAGAAATCGACGATCAGTGTCGATGATGACGTATCAGGATAGCGTGGAATCGACTCGTTGGCTGTCAATTTGGGTCGTATTCCTCCAACAACATCGTGCCATATTGCCCGATGAACTGCTGGATGAACTAATCGGCATTCATTTAATGGCCGGGCGCTCGATCGTCCTTGGTCGGATCTCGGGGACCACCTGCTGACCATCGACTACTCCCGGTTGATGGGCGACTCCCACCTGTTCGGGAGATTTTCCGACCCACTCGGTCTTCTTGCCTGCGATCTGCACCGAGCCACTTTTTGGATCAAAGGTCAAGGTCGTGAATAGTGCTTCTCGATAGGGGCAGGTGTGACCGATCCACGGGTGGGCTGCGTGAACTTCTGCGGGATAGCTGATATTTTTGTGACCTCCTCCGACCCATTGGTAGGAGGCGGAGTTGATATGCAGGTGAGCGACATCACCGGTACGAAGCAGCTCATCGATGTGAGTATGACCGTTGATGACGAGAACGATTCGATCGGTAGCAGTGTTGAGAATCTTTTGCACCTGCTCGGCATTGTCGATGCAGGATGGCCCTGCCAGTGGCTGGTGGCAGACGACCAGCATCGGACCCTGGTGATTCTCGAGTTGCTTCTTCAACCACTCCATTTGCTCCTCGCCGATGTGAGACGGATAACCACCCTTGTGTGCGGGATGTCGCTCGTTGCCATCGAGGACGATCAAGCGAAGGCCCTTCACATCCTTGGTGTAGTAACGACTCTTCATCTGCCACTCCTCGAGCAGCTGATCAAAGCTCACGCCGCCGTCGGTGTCGTGATTGCCGATGACATGGAGTGCCAGTGGGTGAGCCTTCTGGAACTGTTCAACGATGGGACGGTTCTGTTTCTTGGCCTGGGCGAAGTCTCCCATCTGAACGATGGCATCGGGGGGATCTGCAGCCATCGCCTCGAGAAAGGCATCGAGTCTGGCCGGGGCGTCATGCATCACATCGTGGTGAAGGTCGGCGATCAGGCCGATCCGCACCGGTTTGGCCAGGCGTCGGGTGGCTGCGTGTGCCATCGACGGTAGTGCCAGCGAACAGGCGGCGGCTCCCACCACCTGGATGAATCGACGCCGCGGAAGGTGCATATGACCTGATTGCGAATCGTAGTATTGCGCGGCCATGGTTCTCTCCCTGCAACGAGTCCGAGGATGCGACTTCAGGGTAATCGATGGAAGACCGTGCCACGAGAAGCCTCTGCTTCGCTTCAACGCTGGCGCGCGGCTGCGAGATGTGGCATTTCTTCAGATCTCAACTTAGAATCTCCTGTCCGGCAGATCTGATCTGTCCAGTTCTCTGCCTCGGTGAAGGAAAGCAGGTGAATGATGGAAACTACTGGTTTTTCCCTGGGCGGGTTGATCCCGATGTTGATCATCGGTTTCTTTGTGGTGATTCCGCTGATCGTGCTCTTCTGGGGTGTTCGGATCTACAATCGATTGGTCTCGGGGCGCAATGGATTTGAAAACGCCTTCGGGCAAATCGATGTGCAACTGACGCGCAGGTACGATCTGATTCCAAACCTGGTGGAGACCGCCAAGGGATACATGAAGCATGAGAGAGAAACTCTCGAGGCTGTGATCGAAGCGCGCAACCAGGCGGCTTCTGCGACCCAGGAGGTCGCCAGGGCTCCTGGAGATCCGCAGGCGATGCAACAGTTGATGGGGGCAGAGGCCGCATTGACCGGGACTCTGGGTCGGTTGTTTGCGCTGGCAGAGGCCTATCCTGATCTCAAGGCCAACACCAACATGCTCTCGCTACAGGAAGAACTGACCTCGACGGAGGACAAGGTTTCCTATGCGAGAGAAGGATTCAACAATGCCGTCACCCGCTACAACATCCTGCGGGAGTCTTTTCCGGACCTGATCATCGCTTCGATGTTCAAGTTTTATGCTGCGGAACTGTTCGTGGTGGACGCTCCGGAACAACGGGAAGCACCCAAGGTCTCATTTTCCTGATGGAACTGGTGTCTTGTATGGATCTGCTGGAGAGCGGCTTCCTTTTCCGGGGACTGGCAGCACAGATCGATTCATCGCTGGGATCTCTGGAGCAGATTCCCTGGCAGCCGCTGGCCATCGGGTTCGCAGCGGTGGCGCTGTGGATCTTGCTGGCAGAACTCTCGGTGAGAGCGCGGCGCAAGCAGCGGTTGATCGACGATGTTCCCACCTGCAAGACAGCAGGGGTTTTCATCGGACTGGTCGAGGTCAAGGGAACTGCCGAGTCGGATGATCCGCTGGTCAGCTTCTTGGCAGATCGCCTTTGCGTTCATTATTCCTACACTGTTTCAGAACAATGGCGTCGTCTCGTCACCGAGACCTACACCGATAGCAAGGGTAACACCCGTACCCGTACGCGGATGAAGACGGGCTGGGATACGGTCGATCAGGGAACCCGATCGTGCCCCTTCTACCTCGAGGACGACACCGGATTGTTGAGGATTCTCCCGGTCGGAGCCGACATCGATAGCGCTGCTCTCTTTTCGAGAACCTGTGGTCGGGAGGATGCCCTCTACTACGACAAGGGACCTCAGAGCAGCGTATACGCTTCGACGGGGACGCGGAGGTTCGTCGAGAATGGAATTCCGCTACACCGAAGAATCTATGTGATGGGAACTTCACGGCTGCAACAAGATGTGGTGGCTCCGGAAATCGCAAGCGATCCACAATCGCCGCTTTTCTTGATCTCGGTGAAGTCAGAAGCGCAGAAATCGAGCAGTTACAACTTTCAGTTCTGGGGCTGGTTTCTCCTCGGCTTCATCACCGCAGTGGCGATTCCAGCGTGGGTTCTCGCTTCAGCAGACGGTGGTCCAGCGTGGATTTCAGCAGGTCTGTGTGGAGCCGCATTCTTCTGCTACTGGTCAGCGCGCTGGGTGGTGATGGTCTATAACAGTTTGATGTCGTTGAGGAATCGGGTCGAGCAGGCCTGGAACAATGTTGATGTTCAACTGAAGCGGCGGCATGACCTGATCCCACAACTGGTCGAGGTGGTGACGGGGTATCAGCAGCATGAGGCGCGACTCCAGGAGCACCTGGTTCTGTTACGCAACGAGGCGCAGATCGCCATCGGTGAGGTCGCCACCGCCTGCACTCCGTCGGTGAATGCGCTCAAGGAAGCCCATCCCGAGTTGCGAGCTAACAGTTTGTTCATCGATTTGCACGAGGAACTGATCCGTACCGAGGAAAAAGTGGCTCTGGCACGCGGTTACTACAATGACATCGTGGAAGAGAACAATGAGCGGGTTGAACGGATTCCCGATCGATTCTTTGGTTCGTTGGCCAAGATGAGAAGAAGAAAGTACTACGAGGCGAGATCGTTCGAACGCGCAGCCGTTCAGGTCGATCTGGTGACCGAGCAGAGTTCCACTGACGAAGAGCGTGTATAGTCGGAGTCGAGTCTTCGGCAGGACCTTTCGAAGGGACAGAGTGAATCGGCGATCGTATTCAGGGGAGCAGCGGCGCTGTTCAGATCTGTCGTCGGAAATACAACTTTCTTCGAGTTGAGTGTTCAAAGATACAGGAGAAGCATGGCCAGTAAGTTCGAGGAACTCCCCCAAGGTCGATCCACATCGTGGAGCGTTCAATTTCGCCGCCTCGTTGCGATCGGTTCGATGGTGCTTTGTTTGAGTTGTGTCCAGCAGGGACGACTGAAAGATGGAGTTGCAGAGGAGTCGCCGATGGAAGACCAGACCAGATCCGGTTATTGCACGATGATGGTACTTCGTCATGCAGAGAAGGGATCGGGGGCCGATCCTGATCTGACCGAGGAGGGACACCAGAGAGCGGAGGCGCTGGCACAACATCTCTCGGGCCAACCGGTCCAGCGATTGTTGTGCACTGAATATCGTCGAACTCGGCAGACTCTCGAGCCGCTCGCTTCCAGGGTCGGTGTAGAAATCGAAACGATCGAGGCAGGCGATGCCCCGGCATGGCGAGAAGCCATCGCCAGCATCGGAGCAGGGCAGTGTGTGGTGATCTGTGGCCATCAGAATACCGTGCCGATGTTTGTCGAGGAGGTGGGAGGATCGATCGGAGGCACCGATCGAGTTTCGGGGCAGAACTGGATTCCCGGACATCTCTTCGATCGACTGTATATTTGCAACTGGCCAGCAGCAGATTCTTTGCCTTCCCCTGCAGTAGTGACAAGAGAAACACAATATGGCGCTGTCTGTGACTAGTTAGCGATTTGAAGGGCGTTCTAGGTACGATAAGATGGAAGGACTCGGCGTTGGGTTGGTGCACTACAATTTGCACCAAGTGCTGGTGTTATTCAGATGGGGACAGGAGTCCCGATCCAGTTCGGTTCGATATGAAGATTAATATTACTGTCCTGTGCGATCAGACTTGCATGGACAGATCAGAAGTGAGGATTTCATGATGATGCGAATCAAACATGCACTGGTGCTGGTGCTTCTTCTCTCGACCGGCTTGAGTGCCTCATCGGTACTTCCGGGATCACACCTGTGGGATCTCAACGAGGTCTTCTCCAATTCGGATGGGACGATTCAGTTCGTCGAGGTCTACCAACCGACCAGCGCTTGTTGTGAGAACAATCTCGGCACCAAGTGGATCGAGAGTACTGCGACCAGTAGTATCTTCACCTTCCCGAGCGGTGTCGTTGGCAACACGGCCTTCAAGCACATCCTGATCGGCACCGCCGCCTTTGCTGCCTTGCCAGGAGCTCCCACTCCAGACTTCGTCTTGCCCGACAACTTCCTCGGACTCAACGGTGATACCATCACCTTCTACTTCTATGACGAGTGGATCTATGCAGCCAGCCAACTGCCCCTCGATGGGGTCACTTCGCTTCAGGTGAATCTCACTAGCGGAATGCTGGAGACAGGAGTCAATTCTCCGACCAACTACAGTGACGTGACCGGCAGCGTCGATGCCGGAGGACCTCCCCCTGCTCCGGTCTCCGTTTCCTTCTCGATGGCCAGCGACAGCGTGACCGAAGCGGCGGGAATCTACACCGCTGCGGTGGTACTCTCCTCGGCACCGACCTCCGATATTGCTGCTGGCCTGACCTTCTCCGGTACAGCGAGTTCCGGGATCGATTATTCGGTCAGCGGAATGCTACTGATTCCGGCCGGATCGTTGACGGTGGATGTGCCGATCACGATCATCGACGACACCGACATCGAACCGGACGAAACGGCGATTCTGAGCCTCCAGGTGCCTCCAGGAGTGGTCCTGGGGATGCCCTCGAGTTTCACCCTGACCATCGGCGATGACGATGCACCGCCGCTGATCGACTTCGTCCGAGGCGATACCAATGCCGATGGAGCCATCGGCATCGCCGATGCGATCTTCTTGCTGACTCACCTCTTCTCCGGTGGTAGTGCCAGTTGTCTCAACGCTCTCGATGCCAACGACGACGGCGGTAACGATGTCGCAGATGCGATCAGCCTGCTCACCTACCTGTTTGGCGGAGGGGCGGCGCCGACCGCTCCGGTGGTCTGTGGTCAGGATCCGACTCCGGGCTCACTCGACTGCGTAGGATTTGCTGCTTGTCCCTGAGGAGGTGCTGGTGGCTGTCACTTTCGCTGTGGGTAGCGGCGTGGGCTGGTTGTCAGCAGGGTGAGATGAGATTGGGTTCAGTCCGGCAGTTGGATTGTTCCGGTTGCCTCGAGGCATTGCCGATCAACGGCTGGTGTTCTTCCTGTCAACACGGCCTGGTGGCAGGCCTGGTGATTCCGTCCCTCGAGTTCCATCAAATCCTCGATGCCCATGGGCATGATGTCGAGATCGATACCCTTCAATGTGGCATGTGCCTCATCGTTGCCCCTGAAGATGAGTTCTGTACTCGCTGCCGCAATGGCTTCGCCGCTGGCCAGTTGTACTTCTCTGAATTGACCTGGTCGCTGGCACTCGGGGTCCACGATGGCTCCGGCGGAGATTGTCCAGGTTGTAAGTTGGTGGTGGGTGAGGTGGGTCAGTGCCAGAGCTGCGCCACACTCTGGGTCGGATCGGTGCGATTTGTTTCGAAGGAGGCGGCCTCCAGAGCCGCACAGCAGTACCGCAGGCTGGTCGAGGCGCTGATCCGGCTCGACTGCTGTGATGAGTGTGCCATCGCAGGTTTCTTCGGCGCACGCTGTCGAACTTGCCATCGAGACCCGATACCAGACCCCTTCAATTAGCCGATTCTGAGCTGAATTTGGCGATTCCTGAAAATTATTGAACCCTTTGAGGATTTTCTGTCCGGTCTCCGTCTGGAACCGGATCTGAAGTCAGGGAAGGGGGGACGCCGAAGGCGGGCTGGCGATCCCCCCGACCCTGATCGAAAACTTGAACACCTCCTCACCGGAGCCTCTGGGTATATCACCCAGGGGCTCCGCGTCTTTTTCATCGAGGTTTAGTAATTGATCGAGTGGCGTGGAAATAACTGGGGCACCGATCGCGTTCATCTCGCGGAAGCGGTGCCTCTTTCTGCAGTGAGCGATGGAACGGTGCTGGACCGTCACTACGGTATCGACTGGATGAACTAACCGCTGGCCTGCACCGGGCGAATCTCGCCGCGGTCGACGCCCCTCTGAAAGATCTCCGGATAGTCATGCTGAATCCACTGGAGCAGATCGGTCGGCTGCTGTTCTTGTAACAGGAGGCGGAATCGGTGAGGGCCCTGGTGTTTCGCCGGGCGGTGGCCGAAGGGGATCCAGCGTAGTTGCTGCCACGCCACATCGATGGGCTCTCCCCGCACCAGGTGTCGGTACAATGCCGATCCAAAACCGGTCTTGTCCTTGCCTCGCTTGCAGTAGAGCAGAAGAGGGCGAGGGGCAGCGTCGAGTAGTTGGCTGAACTTGAGCAACGGCACCGGATGAGGAAGATCAGAGGAGCGCAGGTGGAGGTTGTGATATTCGATGCCGAGAGCTTTGAAATCGATGGTGCCTTGGGCTCCGTCGCAGCGGCCAGCGCGGCGAAGGTCGACTGCAGTTCGAATCTGTAAGCGGGCCAGGGTTCGGCAGAAGGATACATCGGAAGTGGATCCTCGAGCGATCCGCCAGGCGTGGGGAGGGTCGAGTGGATGCAGGTTGGATTGCATCCAGTGACTCCAGATTCTTTTCAAGGTGTCCGTCATGCGGGTTCCCTCTCCCGATCGAGTCAGACTGGCAAGGTCGTGACCCTGTTCCTCGGGTATGATCTTGGCAATTCCAATGGCCCACGGAAAGAGGATCTGATGATCTCGCTGTTTTCCTCCCTGTTGCTGGGTGTCTTTCTCTCTGTCGGCCTGTCTGGACCCGCGGACCCGCTCGAGGATGCAGTGGTCACCACGATCCCCGATCTGAAGATTCAGGCGGTTCCCGATTCGCTGTCACAGTTTCAGCAGCAATTCAGCCAGTACACCGCAGTTTTTGGAGTTCACGTTCTTGCCACCCGTGGGGTTCCCACCGAGAAGGTGAGACACGTGGCCGCCGTGCTGGCGGAGTACCTCGACAATGATGAGGATGGAGTGGCGGACGATCCCAGGGTCGTGGAGGCGATGGCGGGTCGACAGATGGGAATGGTCCTGTTTGCCAGCGAGCGAGAGATGGAGCGACTCGATCGTTCAGGGATCGATCAACTGGGTTACCACCATCTCCAGGGTCAATTCGCCGAGGAGACCAAACCACCCGGCGAGTTCGATGCGACCATCGAAGAGGTGTTGCACCTGGTGACCAGCGGATATGGCGAAGCATACCCGCGTATTTTTGGCCCCAGGCCCGGTACCGAACTGGGCGACTGTCTCGATCGAGCGAGAGGAGGTCGATTCGGATCGGTGCCGCGGCGCTACCCGGAGAAGGCGTGGTTTCACTACGATGATCGAAGCTGCGATTACCCCTGCATGGCGGTCGAATATCTTTACTGGGCGCTGACTTCTCTGCTCGAAGCACAAGCAGACCCCGAGCGGGCGCGCCAGATCTCCCACGAATGGGAGTTGACCAGTGGAAAACTGGTGCGAGAAAGAGACCCATGGATCACTGCACTGCTGGAGGATCCCAAGTATCACTGGGCTACCCGGCTTCCCGATGGCCGCTATGGTCCCGCACAGGGAAAGACCAAAAAGCCTCAACAGGACGAAGGTGAGCCGCGCCGATGAGCCGTCCGGTAGCACTGGTGACCGGTGCCAGTTCTGGCATCGGTCTCAGCTTCGCTCACCAACTGGCCCGAAGAGGATTCGATCTGGTGCTGGTGGCCAGACGGGTCGATCGGCTCGAGAAGATCGCCTCCAACCTGTCTCGTGAGCATTCCATCGACTGTCGAGTCGAAGGGCGGGACCTGTCCGATCCATCGGCGGTTTCCGCTCTGGTCGCCGATCTCGAACGAGACTCGGTCGAGGTCGAGGTGCTGATCAACAACGCAGGATACGGGCTTTCTGGAGCCTATCTCTCCCAGCCGTGGGAGCAGCACGAACAGTTCATCCGGGTCCTTCTGACTGCAGTCTGTGAGTTGACCCACCGCTTGCTTCCAGCGATGAAACAGCGAGGAAAGGGACGCATCATCCAGGTTTCCTCGGTGGCAGGTTTCTTGCCGGGAACTGCCGGCCACACCCTCTACGGCGCAGTCAAGGCTGCGTTGAACCTGTTCACCGAATGCCTCGCCCTCGAGTGCAAGGGCAGCGGAGTGCATGTCACGGCGCTATGCCCCGGTTTCACCTACACCGAGTTTCACGACGTGACCGGGACCCGCGAGAAGATGTCAAAGATGCCCGGCTACATGTGGTTACAGTCGGACCGAGTGGCCCGAGAAGCTCT
>DUAN01000066.1:14964-36175 GCA_012960845.1 Planctomycetota bacterium
GTCGCTGGCTGGTGGCGAGACAGGGATCGTCGTTCCGCGACTCCTCCTCGGAGACTCCGGTGAATACAAGCTGAGTCGCCGACCACGCTGGTCGCGTGGAACTTCTTCAGCGGGTTGTGACGGCGAGCACTGCAGCGAAGTCGGGTTGATCCGCGACTTCTGTCACGTACTCAACATGCAAGAGCTGGCCGGAGGCGTCGATCACGAAAACAGCTCTGGCCAGGCATCCTTGGAGGGGGCCATTGGCGATCTGAACCCCATAATCTTCTCCGAATGCCGCTGAGCGATGGCAACTGAGAGCGGTGACATTTTCAACGCTTTCCGCTCCACACCAGCGTTTCTGGGCGAAGGGAAGATCTGCACTGACCACCATCACATCGACGTTTTCGTTGCGTGCTACTTCGTCGTTGAAGCGCTTCGTTTCCGCCTGACAGACCGGTGTATCGAGAGATGGAACAGTCGCGATGATTCGAAATTTACCCGTGTAGGATGAGAGGGAAACCTCTTCGAGGCTGTTGTGGAGAAGTACGAAATCAGGAGCCGTATCTCCGACGGCCAGGGGAAGCCCTGTTACATCGAATGGAGTCCCTTTGAGAGTGATGGCTGCAGTTCTGGTGCTGGACATGATTCTCCTTGTCGGTCGGTAACTGGGAGGGGAACTACCGAGTAGTTTCAGAGCGATGGGTGATGGAATCAAGTTGTAAGGAGTAAGGAGTGGAATTTCTGGGACCATCGTAGAGGGGCAGCTGTGAGCCTTTGGCGGCCAGTGAGTGTTGTGGAGTGGGTACCAGGGAACTCACAGGTGAGCCACTCAAGTATCGAAAAGTCGAGCAATTTAGTTAGGTGTCAAATGGTAATGACTTGCCACTGGTCGATTGCAGTTGAGAGACGGATATTTTTGTAGTCGAATGTTGGGAAGTGAATCTGCGTTATTTTTTAAAGTATTGATATCGAATAGAGGAGGAACCGGCGCTGCGATCGCTTCGTTATTGTGAAAAATATCCAAGTACTGGTTTCAGAATCGTGATCAAGAGCAGGAAAAGCGACTCGGCCGGACGATCATTTTTCATTTTGGATAGTTCAATCAGCCTCCAGTTTGTCCCGATGGGGAATGCATGATCAGAGGTGCGTGAGGACGATTTATTCCGAGATTTCGAATACAGTCTCGGGGAATCTACAGATCGTTGGCATGGCACGCTGATGAATACTCATCAGGGCAATAACGATCCCAGAAATGGGAACCAAGATTTGGTCTTTGCTCGGTTGGTTTGATTTCATTGAGATCGATTCATGGGTGATGACCAAGGTACAATCCCAGGGAGATCCACGATCACTGATCGAGGGTCTCCCTTTTCAATTATTCGCCCTGCTGGGGATCAGCGGACCGCTTCAATGGTTGTATCCTGAGCTTGCGGAAGGCTACAGCATCGCCGTGCCCGAGAAACCCGATGTGTCCGGTGTCCCTCTTCAGACCAGGGTGCTCCCGCCCATCGATGGTTCCACCTCGGCTGACGGAATCCAGATTGGCGTCGATGATGACATGTCCATTGAGGATGATCTTCACCTGGCGACCATCACAACGAACTTCTTGCTGGTTCCACTCTCCGACTGGTTTTTGGAATCCACGTCTGGCCGGAACCACTCCATAGATGCTGCCATGATACTGATAGGGTTTGAGGTTGGCCCACTTGTCGGCAGAGTTGTCGAGAATCTGCGCTTCCATTCCGGCATAGGCAGCGTCACCGGATGAGGGCGTTCTCAACCCGAGTCCGTTGTTGGCACCTGGCGAGAGTTTGAATTCGAATCTCAGGATGAAGTCGTCAAATTGATCCTCGGTATAGATATTTCCACCGTTGCCCGCAGTGCATTGGATCTCTCCTGCTGAGAACTGATAGCCATCGGTGTGACCGATCCATCCCTTCGAACTGGAGCCATCGAAGAGTGACTTCCAGGACCCCAACTGCTGACGAAGTCGAGTGGCAACGACACGCCTTTTCTCGGGGACTCCAGATGTCAACAGAAGTGCATCGAGCAAGTTGCGGGCATAGATCTCATGGTGATTTGCATCGAGGCGCTGCGCCAGTTCGATGACCCGTTGGGAGTGAGCCCCCTTCTGATCGGGATCCGCGGCGAGGAGCAGATCGATGGTAGGTTTCATCGCGGCCTCGGCACCCAGGGCCACCAGGGCATCGAGCGCTGCGAGCGTCACTCGCTCATCATCTTCCTTCAAGGCGGTTTCGAGCACTTCAATCACGGTTGCGGAGCCGTTCCGGGAAGACAATGCCTGTGCAATGGCCGGCTTCCAGCGAGTGGGAGCATCGAGCATCAAGGAGACGAGCGCGTGTTGAGCGGCATCTCCTGAAATCGATCCGAGCGACCGAATCGTTTCATCGGACCACAGTGCATCGGCCTGGATCGATGTGGCCAAAGCAGTGACGGCGACCGAGTTGCCGAGGGAACCGAGCATTCTGGCGAGAAATCTCGAGACACCGTCGACAGATGTTGCAGTGAATTGTTTGGTGAGAATGGCTCCGAACTGAGCACTCTTCTGTTCCCTACCGGGGGCAGCGGCAAGCATCACCAGTCCATGGATCGACGACCGAGCCGCCACATCGGAGTTCAAGAGTTGTTGCCACTCTTTTGCTGTTCCTCGAGTCGCATTGCGATCGACGACCTGCGACAGCACTGCCAGGACCAGTTCTCCGTCATTGGCGAGTGCCTGATCAAGAATGTTGTTCTTGTCAGAGGAGTCAATCCCGCTCAATCGTGCGAGCATTTGTTTCGCCGGATCCTTGTCGGAGACCGATTCCTGGTGGCCATTCACTGGCTGGAGTGGAGTGACCATCGAGATCATCAGGATCAGGTAAGAAATCCAACGCATTACATCTCCAGATCTATTTCCGAGTGGATGCAGAGGGATCGAACCCACCCGCGCATCCCCTGACTTCTGATTCCACCATTCTTCATCAACTGAAATCACAGCGTCAATATACCTCGACATCTTGAATTCGGTACAGGGTGAGTTGGCGATTATAGATGGAGAACTGGAGAAGTGATGGGATGGCGGGTGCACGGTTTCGTGCGGTCCTGCTGGCTCATCCAGGTGAGATGGCGAAAGTCTTCTGCCGGACCATCATTTCATTGATTTGTTGGCTGCCGTGAAGCGCCGGATGGCTTCGTCGGCGATCACTGCAATCAAGATGATTCCACCGATGACGGCGAACTCTATCGAGTCAGGGATGCCGTCGATCAGCACGATCGCATTGCGAAGGACCTGGACCAGCGTGGCCCCGATCAGCACACCGATGATGGAGCCTTCTCCGCCCCGCAATGAACAGCCCCCCAGTACTGCCGCTGCGATGGCGTACAACTCGTAGAAGTTGCCGAAGTTGGAAGGTTGTGCGGAGCCGGTGTCGAGTACAAAAAGCACTCCGCCGATGCCGGTCAATAGACCACACAGGGCGTAGGCTCCAACCTTGACCCGATCGACCGAGATACCGCAGTGACGAGCGGCGGTTTCATTGCAACCGATCGCCTTCAGATGTCGTCCCCAGACGGTTCTGTTCAGAAGAAGCCAGGAGAGCACTGCGATGACGATGAGAATCACCAGTGGAGCGGGTAGAGCAAATCCATCGATTCCTGGTAGCTGAATCCGGCCATTTCCGAGGGCGCGTAATGCGCTTCCTTCGGTGCCGAATCCGACCGTGTTGTCGGCCAAGATTCCTCGAGTGATTCCTCGATAGATGAACAGGCCACAGAGAGTGACCAGGAACGGTTGCAACTTCAATCGTGTCACCAGCATGCCGTGGCTCATACCCAGCAGCGTGGCGAGAATCAGTAATGCTGGCACCACCAGCCAGGGTGTTACGCCGACCACGGTGATGAGCCATGGGGTGAGGCAGCCGACCAGGCAGATCAAGGATCCGATGGAGAGGTCGATACCACCGGTGATGATGACCAGCGAAGCACCAATTCCGATGATGCCAAACAAGGCACTTCTTCGAAGTAGGTTCTCGATGTTGTAGGCACTGACAAAGGATGGGCTGAACAGTGCTGTCACCATCGCCACCGCCACCAGTACTCCGAGGATGCCGAGCAGTTTTCGCTCATCTCTCATCGTGGATCTCCTCCGGTGGCCAGGGCCATGATCTGTTGCTCGCTAGTGGTGCTGGTGGTGAGAGTACCGGTGATCCGTCCCTCGTGCAGCACCACAACGCGGTGGGAAAGAGCGAGTACCTCCTCCATCTCGCTCGAAGAGAAGAGGATCGCCACTCCATCTTTCGACAACTGCATCAGGCGCTGGTGTAGTTCTTCCCGGGCACCGACATCGACTCCTCGGGTCGGCTCATCGAGGAGCAGGACTCCCGGGTGGAGGGCGAGCCACTTGCCGATCACCACCTTCTGTTGGTTTCCACCGGACAGATCTGAAACGGCCAGATCGGTCGCAGCAGGGCGCACATCGAGGCTCTCGACCAGTTGTTTGGCCACCTGCTCTCCGGCACGGCGATCGAGCCAGCCAAGGGTGCGACCATGGCGGTGAATTCCGGGCAGGACGGCGTTTTGTTCGACAGTCATCTGGAGAGCCAGCCCCTGAGAAGCTCGTTCCTCCGGGACCAGTGCCAGTCCCATCTCGACCGACCTTGCGGCATCGAAAGGAGGGACGGTGATTCCGTCAACCTCCACGACTCCGGTTCGATTTCGCAATCCGAACAGCGCCTCGAGCAGTTCACTTCGGCCGGCCCCGACCAGTCCCGCCAGGGCGACCCTCTCTCCAGCTCTCACCTCGAGCTGAATCGGATCAGGGTGGGCTGAACTGGTCAGATCCTTGATCAGTAGTCGTACTTCCCCCGTGGTGGTTTCCTGTTCTTCGCTCGGTTTGAGATCTCGACCGACCATCAGGCGTACCATCTCCGAACGTTCGATCTCATCTCCTGTGAGGGAGGCGACAGGATGACCATCTCGCAGCACCATCACCCGATCCGCCACCTGCTCCACCTCGGCCAGTCGATGAGTGATCAGTACGATCGCGGCTCCGGCGGTTTTCATCGCAACGATCTGTTCGAGCAAGATGCTGGTTTCTGCAGGAGAGAGAGTGGCGGTGGGTTCATCGAGGAACAATACACGAGCATCACCATCGAGTGCTCGGGCGATGGCGATCAGTTGTCGTTGCCCGTGACCGAGGTCTCGTACCGGCACATCGAGAGGTATATCGAGGGACACTTTTTCGAGAGAGTTACGCGCCTGGCGCAGGCATTGGTCCTCATCGATGAGGCCAAATCGGCCGATCGGTTCGGACCCGAGCAGCAGATTCTGTGACACCGACATCGCGTCACACAGTTCGAGTTCCTGGGGAATGTGGGCAATCCCGAGAGCGAGAGCGTCTGCTGGACCATTCATCGCCACCGCTTGGCCGTCGATACGAACTTCGCCTTCATCGGCCCGATGAACACCGCACAGGAGTTTGACCAGAGTGCTCTTCCCCGCGCCATTTTCGCCGATGATGGCGGTGATCTCGCCGCTTCGTATCGACAGAGAAACGGCATCTACTGCACAGACACCGCCGAATCGTTTGGTCACCGAACAAGCTTCGATGAGGGGCCCACTAGATTTCACTTGCCCAGTTTCTTGCGCATATCCTTGCGGAACGATTCGACTTCGGCCTTGCGAATGGTTCTGGCGGGAATCTTGAAGATTCCGTTTTCTGGAATACCAGAGCGATCGCCAGAGGTGAGCGCTTTCAGAAGTCGCATCGATGCGGCGCCGTACTCGTAGGGGTTTTGCACAATGGTACCGTGAACGGTGCCATCGATGATTCCCTGTAGGGTGCGCTCATCTTCGTCAAAACTGATCACCTTGACCTTGCCGCTTCGTCCTGATTGTTCGAGTGCTTCGAGAATCAGTGGAGTGTTGTAGGCAAAGAGGCCGATACAACCGGCGATGTCATCATGACGCGACAGGATGTCCTCGACATTGGCCTTTCCCTTGGCCATGTCGAACTGGTCGGTGAGGGTGGCGACCACCTCGAACCCGTTGCCCGCAATCTTCTCACCAGGCTTGTCGTAGCGGCTCGAGTCCCACTCCCGTCCGAGGATCTGGTCGATCACACCCTGGCGACGCAGTCGCGCGTTGTCCTGTTCGAGGCGGCCGACGAAGATGGCCACCTTGCCGCCGTTGGGCAGCGCTTCCTCGACCAGCTCACCGCACATCCTACCCGCCTCGTAATTGTCGACACCGACGAAACAGATCCGCTTGGAATCGGGAGCATCGGAGTCGTGGGTGATCAGCAGGGTCTGTTCGGCGATACGATCGAGGAAGGGAGTCTGGTTGACCGGATCGATGGGGCTGACGGCGATACCGTCGACTCCCTTGACCATCAAGTCCTCGATGATTCGCTTTTGATCCGCCAGTCCATCGGGGGGCATGTGGAAGCTCGCATCGACCCCGATCTCGGAAGCGGAATCTTCAACCCCCTTGCCTGCCAGGACCCAGAAGTCGGCGACTCCGTTGGTGACGAATGCGAGCCTGGGCGCGGCATTGGCATCCGGTTGAACCAAGGACCCATTGAAGGAATATGCGAGGTAGCCGATCAGGGCCAGCGCGATGATGAGTGCGACAGTATTTCTCATGGAATCCTCCTCTACTCGAGATCAGGGCAGGCAGACGCCGCCATTGACATGGATATTCTGTCCCGTGATGAAGCTCGCCGCTTCACTCGCCAGGAAAACCGCTGCTCCGCCGACATCGGCGGGAACCCCCCACCGCTGCATCGGGATCACATCGAGGTAGCCCTGCTTATCCTCTTCAGAATCGTTCTCGTGTCGCTCGACGGGAATCCATCCCGGTGAGATGGCGTTGACGGTGATGCCATCGGGTGCCAGTTCATTGGCCATGCTGCGGGTCCAGCCCAGCTGTCCCCCCTTGGCGGCAACATAGGCGCTGAAGGGAGAGAGTCCTCTGGTGTAAACCTCACTGGCGATGTTGATGATGCGTCCCCATTTCTGAGTTCGCATGTGTGGAAGAGCAGCTCGAGTCAGCAGATAAGGGCTCTTGATGAAGAAGTCGATCATCGACTGGTAGAATTCCCAGTCATATTCCTCGATGGGCATCTGAGGTTGCGCTGGAGTGGCGTTGACGACCAGGATATCGATGGGTCCCAGCGTCTCGGCGATTTCTGCGCAGAGACGTTGGACTTCCACTTCATCGGTGACATCGCCACGAAAGAGCGAACCCTCGAAACCAGCATCCCTGAATCCTGCAAGAGTACCCTCGGCTCGCTCGACATTGTTCTGGTAGTTGATGGCAACGCGAGCACCAGCAGCTCCGAGGGAGTGGGCCATCGCCTTGCCGAGCCCGGTACTGGACCCCGTGACCAGAGCGACCCGGCCTTCCAGCGAGAATTTCTGGGTCATGTTGAATCCCGTTCACGATAGAAGTGTCAAGCCACGTCCCTGGATCACGATCGGCTTCCAGAACCATCAGGGTAGAGGCCCATCCGGATCGGTCAACGGGCAAGCAACTGGTTGCATGCCCTTCTTCCGGGTAATAGGTCTCGAGTCGATAGGCTCTACATTATTTTTTGGTACACTCACCCCCATGAATCCGCGCCAAATTGTTTCTCTCCTGTGGTTGCTGTTACTGCTCGCCTCGGGCTGTGCCGCTACCGATGACAGTTTCCTGAGCAGAGGGCCCGCCGTTCCGATGTGAGCGGGCTGACCGGGAGAAGGAGCCTCGGTCTGGGGCTCTGGAGAGGTGCAAAGTGGTGGTTGGAACTTCACCACCCGTATGATATTGGTCGAGGATTCCAATCGCGAATCGCTTGAGTTCAGCCTGGTCCATCGGCTCGCCGAGGATATTCAGGTCGGACTCGAGTTCGGAGCCGATTCCAATGAGTATTACCCCGTGATGAATTATCGAATTCTGGATGCCAACGAGGAGCATCCAGCCCTGGTGATCGGAACCAGCTCCGCCTGGCCATCGGATGAAGTCGATGGCAATGCGGTGACCCTGACCGCGGCCCAGATGCTGGGTCCGCGAATCAGTGGCTCGCTGACGCTGGCTCATATCCTCGAGGATTCCAGCTGGCGTGTACCGGCCAGTCTCCGTTACGGGATTCGCCCGAACCTCGAGGGAACTCTGATGTATGACGGGACACAATTACATCCACTCCTCACCTGGCGCAGAGACAATTTCAGTTTCTCCTTCATCTTGCTCGGTGCCGAGGATCCTACCCTGTCGGTGACCGTCGGATTCTGATGACGCACCAGGTTACGGTTTCGAGACCCCCCTCTTCGCGCCTTCGCGGAAACCGGTGGCACCAGCGGGGCGGTAATTCTCCGAAAATGGGTGAATTCTCCGCCGATACCTGTCCGTTTCCCCACTCAATCTGGATTAGCCAGTAGGGGTTGGGATCTCCAGGAGAGGGTGAGTTTGTCCATGAAGGTTGTCATCATCGGAGGAAGTACCGCAGGAGTTGCCGCAGGGCTCAGATTGAGCCAGGCGGGTCATGAGGTCTCCATCTATGAGCGCCGCTGCGGTGGCGATAGCGGCGGTTTTGGCCTGCTGCTTACCCCTTCCGTTCAGCAGGGGCTGAGGAGGCTGGGCCTCGATGTCGCTGGCGTTGGCCGGGATATCGACCAGTTCGAGATTCGCGATGAGAATGACCGCCCCATCGTCACCAGGGCTCTTCAGCAGACGGTGGGAGTCAAACGCGATTCCTTGCTGGAACTGCTCCGATCGAGCCTCGATTCACGAGTTTTTCACGACGGGAAGAACTTTCTCGGTTTCGAGTCCGCAGGAGATGGCAGCGCCACGGCGGCTCTCTTCGAGGATGGGACGCGGGTCGAGGCGGATCTCTTCATCGGTGCAGACGGCATTCGCTCCACGGTGCGACAGGAGTGGAACCGAGGGCCGCAACTGAACCCGGTCAAAAGTGTGGAACTGGTCGGCACCTTCCACGGCGAACTTCCAGAGCAGTTGTCCACCGGGGCGTTGAAGTTCATCTCCAACGATGATGGTCTTGCCATCGGCATCGTTCCCACCTCTGACAATTCAGCAGTCTGGTACATCCAGTGCGATCCCCGCCGTTGGCCCCAGAGTTTCTCGAGTGTCGAGGAAAGGACTCGCTGGATCCGGCAACTGGCGGGTCAGTTTCCGGACCCGGTCTCATCCATCTTCGCCGGATCCGAGCTGGAAAATGCACGTCTGTGTCGCACGACTGACCGTGATCTGCCCGAGAACTTCCATCGTGGCAATGTGCTTCTGATCGGTGATGCAGCTCACCCCTTACTCACCTTCACCAGTCAAGGGACGGGATCAGCGATCGAGGATGCTCTCGCCATCGGAGGACTTCTCGATAACAATGTCGGGAAGGGAATCGATCCGGATGCCCTGAGTGGAATCCTCGGGGAGTTTTCCAGGGTACGGAAGCCGATCCTGAACGCACGTCTTTACATGGGACGGCGGATGCAGGACCAGTTCCTGAGAGATTCTTCCGAGCAGAATCAGATCATGCCCCTCTGCTCCTGAACGGCAAGTTCCTAGCGGGAGGACCATCGTTGAACTCCGAGAGCACTCCGGGTTTCTTTTCATCCGAAGTGGTGAATCTTCCGTTACTTCGCCAGCGAGCCTTCAATCTGCGCTGGGCTGAGGTCGATTCAGATGTCATCCCTTTGACGGCGGCAGACCCTGATTTTCCGGTTGCCCCGCCGATCATCGAGGCGATCACCGCCCACATATCCGATGGAGTTCTTTGTTATGGACCCACCAGAGGGCTGGTGGAATTCCGTGAGGAGGTTTCCGCTTCCCTCGAAGTCGGGGGGATTCCGGCGCATCCCGATCAGGTACTGGCGACGGACGGGGCTGCCTCGGCGCTGTGGGCCAGTTGTCGCGCCATGCTGGCAGCGGGCGATGAGGCGATCACCTTCGATCCTGTCGACTTTCTGCTGCCTCATTGTTGCGAAGTTGCGGGGGCAACGGTGGTGCGTTGTCCACTGGAGCCGATCTCAGGTGCAATTCCCGAGGGCTCTCTGGAGCAGCTGATCGGAGCACGTACCCGCGCGATCTTGCTGTGTAATCCGCACAATCCCACCGGGCGGGTATTGCGCAGGGAGGAATTGCAACGGGTTGCGGCTCTCGCTGTGAAACATGACCTGTTGATCATCAGCGATGAAGTGTGGGGAGGCATCATCCTGGGTGACGTGCCGATGATCAGCATCGGTTCTCTCGGAGAAGATGTGGCTCGTAGAACCATCACCGTCTCCGGGTTCAGCAAGACCTACGGTCTGGCGGGACTGAGAATTGGCTTCATTCATTGTGGAAGCAGGACTCTCGCAGATCAGGTACTGGAAGCCTCAGGTGCACCACGTACCACCTTCGGCGCATCGGTGGTTTCGCAGGTCGCAGCCGTGGCCGCAATGCGGGATGGTCAGCAGTGGCGAGATGAGTTTCTCCAGCACCTTCGACGGTTGCGGAAGATCGGTGCGTCAAGGCTCGATGCCCTGGACGGTTTTCGTTGTCCTGAACCGGAGGGGACCTATCTGTTGTTTCCCGAGATCCGATCGACCGGGATGAGCGCCACGGAGTTGGCCGGTCAACTGGAGACGAAGGCGCGTGTTGCTGTGGTGCCGGGAGAGGAACGCTGGTTCGGTGCCGGAGCGAGGGGACATATACGCCTCTCCTTTGCCACCAGCGAGGAGATTCTGGACGAGGCACTGACCCGAATCGAGCGGTGGAGCGAGGCTCGCTGAGGCTCACTGCTTTCGCGGAAGATTCAGCTGTTCGATTCTGGCGGAATTGAGCAGGCGACTGCGGGGACCGACATGGTATTCATGACAGGTGGTGCAGCCGGATTGAATCTGCTGCCCATGACACTCGGTGCAGGTATTTCTGGAGATCGACTTCCAGTCATTGCTCAGGTGTGGATCGTTGGCCATTTCGTGACAGCTGAGGCAAGTCGCACTGGAGCCTGACAGAACATGTGGACCGTGTGAAAAGTGTGTCGCCTGTGGGTACGATGGAGGGCGCATCGATGCTGGAGACCAGAGGACCTTCGGTTCATCCTGCTGTACTCCGATGTGACAGGTTGCGCAGTTCCCTGCTGCCAGTGGCCCGAACACTAGCTGGAAGATCGACTCCGAATCGGGGTCCTTGCCGACGGTCTTCGCCTCCAGGGTGGCCCACTCCTGGATGAACCGATCGGCATGCTCTACCGGTCGGTAGCGAATCGAAGGTGCATCGAAGTACCAGCCCCCGGCATTGGCCCACTTGTCTGGATCGATGGCGGAGATGGTTTCCCCACTCCTGGTAATGCTGGATTCGTCTCGATCCGTTGTGGCCAGGTCTGCAGGATGGCTCTCCTCCAGTAGCAGGTCATCGTCATCTGCGAGTAGGTCATCGTCATCGTCATCTGCGAGTAGATCATCGTCATCATCATCTGCGAGTAAGTCATCGTCATTCTCATCGCGACTCGAATCATCTTCAGTAGAAGACTCAGAGACGATAATGCTCTGCTCTTCTGGTGGAGGGAACCACGAGGTTCTCGCCTGCTCCAGAAGGGAGCGGGGAAGCTTGCCAGAGAGTCGAGAGAGCTGTGCTCGGTCCACGTCCATTTCCTCGACTGGAGAAATCAGCGAACGGATGAAGCTCTCCAGATCGGAGTCGAGTGCTTTATTGAGCTGGTTCTTGAAGTGGAGAGCCATTTTGTGGGTCGCAGCCAGCACCTCATCGGGCTGATCTTCCAGGTCATACAGTTCAATATCGGAGAGAATCTCCAGATCGGTATCCCCCGACATTCCATCTCGAATCCAGCGCAGGCTCCATCCCCGAGGAAAGTCGGACCCAACCCGTGGCCAGGCTCCGATGTCTCTTCCCGTTTGGGAGAGTGCATCGCTGTCGAGTGAGGGGATCGATAGAAACTCGATGCCTCGATCCTTACCGGTGGGTCCATGTCCACTGATGGAATCGGCGTGGCAGGGAGCACAGGAGATGGCAAAGGGTTGCACCGCCATTCTGTGGCGGTCCGGCCCCAGGATGTGGCAGTCATCGCACGACTCCGGTGCCAGCTCTGGATACTCGGAGAAGTGCTTCCTGGCATGATCGCCGTGATCGAACTGGATCGCCCTTTGCGGCTGCCCATAAGTACTGCTGAATTCAGGGTGACCGTCGTCGAAGGAAGGAAATTGCTGCTGGTGGCAAGATTGACAGCGTGTGTCGTGGATGGACCTGGTGGGTTCCTGCGGCCGATGTTCCTCGTGGCACCGAGCGCAGGCTACGTTATCAATCGGACGGCCAGAGTCCGATCGACCTTCGGTGAGTAGGCTCAGATACTCTGGTGCTATCGAGTGTGGTTTGGCTCCATGTTCTCCCATCACGTGGCAATCGAAACACTTCATCGAGGCATGTGGTTCCCCTTGGCTCAGTAGTCCCCGACGGAGAAATTCCACAGAGATGAGATCGATCTGATCGTGACAGCTCGCACAGTCGAGGTGTGAGTGGAACGAACTGTGGGTACCGGGATCGAGTGACGTGAAGTCGTTTCCGGACAAGACGACCAGGACGATCCCCAGAGTCAACAGGGTCGCTGCTCGAAAGAATCTCTGCCGGGTCTTTTCCTCGCTGGGAACAGGGTTGCAACGACCATCGGGGCTGGAGCAGCGTCCGCTGGTAGTGGGTCCCATTTCGCAGGGATCTCCGGGTCGACCGCACTGAAATGGCTGATTGGGTCGGAGATAGTGGACAAAATTTGAATCGAACGGGCTCCGTTTCTTCTCCATCACCCCCCCGATCCAGCAGCAAAGGTGTGAACCACAAGAATGTGCAAGCCAATCAAGATCACCATCGATCCGGTGACAGGGAGATGGATCAGCAGCCAGCCTCGCATCCATCGGTGCAAGCGGAGTTGCCGATCCAGTTCGGACTTCCTGAGGATGAGCTGATGGATTCGATTCTCCACGCTAGCGGGCTCGAGTTGCGAGAAATTAATGGATCTCGAGTAACGAGCTGAAAGATCAGCAGGAAGGTAGTGATTTTTCTTGGAGCCCTTGGGGAGGAAGCCTGGACCGTCGTGCAGATAGGGTCTGAGAACGGTGAGGTAAGCCGATTCAAATGCGCTGTTGGATGTGGAACTCCTGAGTTCTTTGATCTCGGTGTCCGCCTTGCCGATCATGGACTCGATTTCTGCATGGATTCTCTCCGGTAGCAGGTGCATCGATTCTCTTAGTGATGGAGGAATCGTTCTCATCAGAATCCAGCCAGAGAAACCGCTGAGAATGATGATGGCGTATCCGATCCACAGCAAGATGTCGAAAGTCCCGGTGGGAAGTCGGTAACCCGTATGTTCGAGAAAGAAGTAAGCACCGAGAAATCCTGTGGCCAGGTGAAGCATCAACCATGTTGAGGTCTTGCCCAGCGGCAGGAAGGGCAATTTCTTGCGCAATCCGTACAGGCCTAGTAGCAGGAAACTGGCCAGGAGGAACCAACCACTGGTCATGGCCAGGTCTCCGAGAGAGCGATTGCTGACCTGAAGACGATAGTGGAAGAGGAAGATCGCCACTGCGACAAAGATGATCACTCGGATCGAAGGAGTTCTCAGATTGAGCATCAGGAGTTCCCCCACAAGGCAGCGGAAAGATCTCGATCGCCAAAGTTGACCCGATGAAGGGCATCATGAGGGCATGCGTTGACACACGCTGGCCCGGATGGCTGATCGATACAGAGGTCGCACTTGGTGGCCTTGAGGATGGGGTTCCCCGAGACGGTATCGATGATGGGTCTCCCCACAGCATCTTTGATTTCCACCGTGCGAATGTTGTCGTACGGGCAAGATTCAACGCAGGTAGCACAACCGATACAGGTGGATTCCTGGATGATGACATTGCCACTGGATAGTTCACGATGGATGGCTCCGGTAGGACATCCGACGAGGCACACGGGGTCACAGCAGTGCATGCATGCGGATGCGACCATCAACTGTGCATGACGGTACCCTTCACGGATAAATCTGGGATTTCCATCGTGGGTCGTAGCGCAAGCTTTGACACAGTCGTCGCAATCTGTGCAACGATCGAGATCGATGATCATCGTCTGGTTGCCATTGATGGTTCTATGATTGACCAGAAATTCCAGGGCGTTCTTCGAGATATCGATTTCACGTTCAGGGCGGCTGAAGTTCTTGAGGAGATCTTCCCTGGAGATATGGGGAAGAATATATTTCTGGAAAGCAGGAGTCGAGATCAGGAGCAAGTCGGTGGATCCGATGCAGTGGAAATCCTTGGTGGCCACAGGAGTGCGACCAGAGTCGATCGCTTCGATCAGTTCTTCCATTCCGAAAATGTCTCCAGGTCTCAAGTAATCGACGGTTTCGGTGACTCCGCGAGTGCTCCTGGAAATGCGAGCAAAACCGTTTAGCAGCAAAAAGAAACCATCGAGTCGCCAGCCCGCTTTGACGACCGGTGTTTCCTGCGCAAGAAGTGCATCCTTGTTTCCCATGATCGACCGAAGGCCATGATTCCAGTGCTCGTTGCCATGGCGTTCGAATCGGATGACATCGAGGATCTTTGATTTATCAGTGGTAGGAATCTTGTGGAATAGAGGTATCTCGGAGAACAGGTTTCCTAATGAACGAGTTCTTACCTCTGACTCGAGGTACTCTCGGAACATCCTGGACTTCCGACAGATGTCACGGATTCCTTGTAATCGGACCTCGATGCAGGTCGTTTTCTTGGCTGCGAAGACGGTCGCGCTTCTGTTGGATCTTCTGAGGGCTGCGATTTCACCGATCGACCTACCCAGAGGAATTTCAATGGACTTGTACTTTCGGCTGAATTGATCGATGTCACCAGGTATTGAACGTGAACGCTTGATCAATTCCATCAGATCGATGGTGGAGAATCCCGTGCCTGCATCGCTTCTTGATTCGGGCTCACTGGAGTTCTTCCATAACTGAGAGATCGCTTGCCACCAGGTTCGTTTCTTCAGCATCTTGCTGGTCTGCAGGACACTGTCTCCAGTGGCATCCGTCAGCACGTGGATTGAACCGGTCAGCCCGAAGAAAACGGATCCGCCGTAATCGCCCTTCCGGATGATGATATCTCCAGGTTGATACTCTATCAGACGGGCATCGTTCTTGAGGATCTCGCTCAGGGTTGCGCCACTGGATTGAAAATCGGAGCAGGCAAAGGAAAGGACCGTCCCGGTCAGGGTCCAATCCACCAGTTGGTCGGGGAGTAATTGGCCACCGAACGGTTGATCCCATCTTTGTGGGCGATCAACTCTGATTTCCTGCTCATCCATCGTGAGTCACACGCTCCAGGAGTATTACTTGGCCCCCGGCTTCACGCCCCGATAGTCCGTTTCTTTTGCCAGCAGTGGATCCACGCCTTCAAGGGAACTGCCGTCGTTAAGAACTGCGAATGCAACCACTGAGGCGGTGATCTGTTTCGCTGCGATGGCCATGGCGTCCTGGTTTTTTAAACTCATCTTGAGGGAGACGATGGCTGCCATCGCCTCCTTGATCTGGGGGTTGTCGATGGCCTTGTTCACGGCATCGAGTTTCTTTCTCAGTGCGATGAAGCGTCTGGCGTTCTTGACGGCGTAATTGCCCTTCCCTTTGGCCGTCGACACCGCCTGGAGAACGATTTCCATTTCCGCCATGATGCCGATGATGTGAAAGAGCCGTCGCTTCTCGATGGAAGCAACCTTGTTGTCTTTCCCCTTGGAATAAAAGTTGTTGTGACGAACGATACCCTGACTCCAGGAGACCAGTTCGAAATCACTTCCCGAAGAGTGTCCGCCGGTGTTTACAAGATCTTCGTGTGGGACGACATGGCAACTGACACAGTTCCTGGCGATTTCGAGGATCATCGATGGGCGTAACATTCCCGCTGCTTGAGATTCTATCCAGCGTGCAGCGATCTCTTCGGTCGTTTCTTCACCCTCTTCCTTGCCGCTGAATTCGCCATGCCGTTTCATCCAGTCGGCCGCTGCGCCGTGACACGATTCGCAGGAGATACCATTGGAACTCAGGGTAGTCTTCTCTCCGGATCGCTGAGCCGTACCGTGGCAGTCGATGCACAGGCTCTCCCTCGTGATCCGCTTGATCTTCATCGCCTTGGCGATTTCCTGGCCTTCTTTGCTTCTGTGTACCCCCGTGATCGACTCGTGATGAGGGGTTTGTTCCCAGACGCCTCCGGAGTGCTTGTGGCACTCGATGCACTCTACGGGTCCGATCACTTTTGCGGGATCGAAACCTGGACCGGTGGGTAACGCCTGATCCGAGGGTTTGTCTGTAGAGTGAATTGCTCCGGTGAGGGCGATGATGAGCAAGGTAATGAAAAGCAGTTTGCTGTACATGTGGCGCCTTAAATTCGATCCGGGAAAACGAGTAATCGATCAAGCCCCTAAATTAACTTCTGTAACCGGTTTGGCAACACAGGCGAGGCAATACCCCGGTGTGATGTCAACTCCAGGTTCCTCTTCATATTCAACATCTCCGTGATGGAGGCGGATCTCGCATGTGCCGCAGTTTCCTGCTCTACAACTACTGTCGATGAAGATTCCCACTTCCTCTGCCATATCGAGGATCGGGCTGGTGCCATCCCAGGTGAGGGTGCGTTGACTTCGCTTGAAGTGTAACTTGTGCTGATCTGGATTTGTCGACTCTTCTCCCGAGTCTGTGGAGACTATCGCTGATTTCGCCCTCGTGGAAGCAGGCCCAAAGGCCTCCATCAGGATGCTGTCCGGAGATACACCGAATTCTTCCAGTGCCGGGACCAGGTTCTTCATCATCGGTGGAGGCCCGCAGATGTAATACTGAAGGTCTCCTCCTCCGGTGATTTTCGCCAGGCGGTCGACATCGAGGAATCCGACATGGTGTCGCTGATCAGTGGCATCGACTTCTTCATCCTCTGCAGGCTGGCTGTAGAAAACATGGAGATCGACATTGATACACTTTGCGACGATCTTCTGAATGTGTTCCCGGAATGGATGTTCGGATCGGTTTCTGACCGCATGGATGAAATAGCACTTTCGTTCGATCTTTTCGTCACAGATCGTCTCGAGCATGCTCAACAGCGGTGTGATACCTATGCCCCCTGCGAGGAACACCGCTGGGCGTGGATCCTGCCGATCGAGGATGAACTTACCTGCTGGACTGCTCACCTCAAGGAGATCTCCGACCGACAAGTTCTCGTGAAGAAATGTTGAACCAACGCCGGATGGCAGGTCTGGCTGATCGGGTGGCGGCGGAATTCTCTTCACGGTGATCTTGTACGTGCTTCGTTCTGTTGGTGACGAGGAGAGCGAGTAATTTCGGACGGTAGGACGCTTGTGACCAGGGATCCGTAGCTGGAATCCCAGGTGTTGTCCCGGTTCGAAGGGGGGCAAGGGCTGGTCATCGAGTGGACGAAGGTGGAAGGAACAGATGTTATGCGCCTCTGGAACCTTTTCGTCGAGGATGAATCTTCGGTAGCCGCGCCAGGCACGGCGAACTCGATTCTGCTTCAAAGAAACTGGAAGTTCATCCAGTTCTTTCTTCAACTCCTCGGTGGAGAGTTGCATCTCTTGCATCATTTTTTCGTTCTTCATGGCGTTTGCCACCAGCGACCGGAAGGTGCTGATCGAGACCAAGAGGACGATTCCGGATCCTATCCAGAAGGCGATGGTTGACGGATCCAATCGTCAAAACCTGACCAGGAACTCGGTGCGAATCCCGTTGCTGTTGGCTCCACCTTCATCCATCTTGGTGTAGGCATCCGCTTGAACCATCACCCTGTTGGTCAGTTTCTCCTGGTACCGCATTCCCACGGCTGCCGAGCCAGGATCGCTTCCCTCCGTCGGGGTTCTGCCCCCGAGTTCCACGATGAAGTTCTTCTCGCCTCCGGACAGAATCCACTGGTAACCAATCGCTCCACCGAAGGAGCGATCTGCTCGGTTGCCCAGTGCTGGTTTGAAACTGCCGAGTCCCGCTGCGGCAAAAAGTATCCCTGCTTTTCCGAGCGGGCCTCCCTTGGCAGGTGACCTACCGGCTGAAGAAAATTCGTCGATTCCGAGAAACAGCGTGCCGTAGGCGTTGTCATCGGTGCCGTACGGCGTTGTCGATGCTTCGGCGAAAAAGAGCATCCCGTCGCTGACCTGTGCATTGTCCACTTCGGATGCGATGGAGGCACACCAGCGGATGGTGGTATTGAAAGTGCGGCCCCACTTCTTGATGCGTTGAGAAGAACCGAGACCTGCAAAGAGACCATCGCCTCCCTGAGCTTCAGGGGCGGTCACGGCGACGAGATCTGCGTCGATGGTGCTGGAGTAGGTATCGGTCTCGGTCGAGATCCCGAACAATCTGGACTCGTTGGAGAGCTTGTTGTCATCTCGATGTAACTGTCCCCAACCGTAGATCATGGTGAACCGCATGCTGGATGCACCAGGAAAGGGAATGAAACGTGTGACACCAAACGCATCCATGTTGTCGTTGACGAGCATTCCGTCCTGTAGATCGACTCCCCATCTTCCCACACTGAAGCCGTAATCCAGCTTCTTGTTCCCTGCTGGATCGAGACGGGGAAACAACTCACTCAGTTCTCCTTCAAAGAAGAACGTAATCAACTCGAGACTGGTGTTGTCGTACCATCCTTCACTGCCTTCCGGTTCGATGGTATATCCCGTGAACTTCCCCTGATCCTGGAGAGGCTGTATTCCCACCAGAATGCGTTCCGTTCCGGTGAGTTGCAGGTTAGCGAAGAGATCGATTCTGTTGGCCCATTCGATGACTCTGTTGTTGTTGCCCGCTGGGTCGATCACGTTGACCCCGCTTCTCAGATTACCGTATACCCACAGAGATGGGCGCCAGACAGCGCCGGTAAGGATGTCGAATCCGCGCTCTAATCGTCCGGTTTCGAGAAATCCCGGTCCCAGTTCCAGCAGCGGTTGAGTCGGTTGAATCTGATCCTCTGGAATCAGAGGTATCGGGTGATCGGGCAGCCTGCTAGGGCTCTCGTCATCCTGAGACCAGCACGGCTGTCCGAACAGGCACAGGATCAGCCACAGGAGGGCGGTGTATCTCGTGGTTTGCTTCAAGATCCCCCCCCATTCTTCTGCGGGACTTCTATCACTGCAGATTTTATTGCAACTTCAACGGCACCTTTGACCAACTTGTCGCCAAGTTCTCGAGGTGACATGCCGTAGTCAAATCCAACATGCATCGTCTGGTGAATCAGGTTGACCGGAACAGCCTGGGAGACGAAGCGAGCCTCGACTGAATAGGGGCCGTGACCGGTGAGCAGGTCACCGTCCACGTGATACCGGGCGGTTCTATGACCGAGTGGCTCGATCCCTCTTCGGTGTTTTCTCATCCCCTTCGGGTGACCGTAAATGTTGTTGGGTCTAGAAGCAGGTCGGATGAATGGGAGTGCCGACACGGAGTTGTTGATGGTGAGGACCTGTTCCTGGTCACCTCCCCGGATATTTCTCGATATGAACTTGGATTGCAAGTTGAACAACTGCTCGTCCAGTTCGACCTCTCCGTTGTGGACATAGAGGGAGAAACTATCCCTGACATCTCCATTAGGATCTCGATCACCGGAGACGAAGACCCGTTCACCGCGGGAATCCTTGACCTCGATCTGGACGACAAAGAGTCGCTCCGCATCGAATCCGGTCGGTAGGTTGTGGCCGGTGGTGAGATTCTTGACATCGAGTTCAAAGTCGATTCCTGCTTCGCTGGCAGCGGTCACACGGATATCGGAGAGCCCGAATCCACGCTTCAGTACGGCGATTCGTTGTTGCTTGGCCCATTCGAGCAGTTCGAGTTGCTTGTCGATGATGCCCCTGGCGATCTCACGATCATCGATGGAGGACCATTCTTCGGGGAACTGGTAATCCTCCGGACAGCTCTCTTCAAATCCGTCACTGCCCCATCCGGAGTCGACATCGAAGAGCAGCCATTCGGATAGAGATTTGAGCTGATTGGCATCCCTGTTGACCGGAAAGATGCCCGGGTGGATCAGGGAGTAATCGGGACCTGCGAAGAAGTGATTGGTCAGTTTCCGATCGGCGGTGGGAACATCAGCGATCACGGCAGCGGGTCCTATTTCGTAACCGCTGGGGATCCCCTGTTCGCGACCCATGTGGCAATCGTTACATGTGATCCCCTCTGCTGCTGCTGGGGAGTTCCGGTACTCGCTGATCAGTTCGTGCACCCTGAGGCCGTTGGGTGCGAACACTTCGTGGCAACTGCCACAGAAGGCAGGATCAGAAATTTCGGGGAACTTTTCTACCTTTGAATGGATGGCTCGTCCGACATCGTCACGTTCGGTGTTGACCTTGTAGGTCTTGGGATCGTTGAGGATGCGGCTCAGTTCATCGTTTCCGTTGGGCCCCTTGACCGAATCGAAGACATCGCCCTTGTCGATCCCCAGCCGTCCGGAGATCTTTCGATACGGGGCACTCATCCGGTGACATGTGACGCAGGTGATCCCTTCTCTCGAGGCAGGGTGTCGATCTAGATTCGAGATGCTGAAAGGTTCGCCCATGTCGGAGCCCACCGGTGCATGACAACGGAGACAGAAGTCTCCATTTGTACTGCTGGTTCCCGCGTTCATGGCATTCTGCATCGACATCATCAGTGGACTCAGTTGCGAGTAGGCATGCTGGGATACCGACCACTCCTTGTATTGCTTGGGGTGGCACAGGGCACACTCATCTGCCGAGGGAAAGTTGCTTTCGGCAAACACCTGGGCGTGAGCCTCGTCGGGAGCCAACGTCACCTCGGGCTTGTCGGCCGTGCCTTCCGGGGAATCGTCGAGCAGGTCATCGCCGAGCAGATCATCGCCGAGTAGATCATCGCCGAGTAGATTGCTTTCCGACGCTTCGGTGTCGGGAGGAGGATCTTGCGCTCCGATCGCTGTTGTCGAATCGAAGAGGGGCAAACTCCAGCCGACCCAGAGGATGGAAGTGAGCAGTAGGGCTTGAAAGGCACGATTCAACCATGGGAGTGTCATTGGCTCCTCGACTTTCGAAAATTAGCGAATCGATGGTCATTGTGGCACTGGTGACCTTCTAAACTGTGAATACCGACAACGTTCAAGTGGATGTTGGGAGCAGTGGTTGAACCAAAAATGTATACTACTTTACTTCCGATTCCAGTGGGTAGATGGGCACTAGATCGTCGGTGGGTTCGCTGTGTGGGTTCGCTGTGTGGGCGCTGTGTGGGCGCTGTGTGGGC
>DUAN01000067.1 GCA_012960845.1 Planctomycetota bacterium
CGCTCGTTATCACAATGGATAAACAGATCTCCCACGAAACCGGCTTCCACCTCCATCATGAACAGACCGTCACTGTCGCACTCCACCAGTGGCTGGAAATCCAGATCCAGAGAAGCACTGGCAAAAATGGCTGGGTTGCCATCTTCATCCACGACTCGTCCCGAGATGTACCAGGGCGCAACTTCGACACCCCTCTTGGATTGCGAGGTGGTGGAACCAGCAGAACTGGTGTGAGCAGATCGGTCAGCACTATCGTCAACACCAGTGTTTTCTTCGATCTGTAACTGGTCCTGTGGAGAAGGGCCGGGGTCGGTGAAGGGACCCGGATCTGCTGGATCAAACATCATCCAGAGAAGCACAAGCAGCGCCACAATGAGCAGCGGAACGAAGAGTTTCACGAGGACCTCATTTCACAGTGGAAGCGATCATGCTACCGCTCTCCCTTCGGCGAAGTCCATTATTATGTGGAGTACAGCATGGAGTACAGCAGCAGTGCCCCCGCAGCCTGCTCTCGGTGCTACTTCATCCAGATACTTGTGCAACTCGGTGCAATGGCGCAGGACATTTCAGCAAGATCCGTGAATACTGTAGGATAGATGATGTGAACAAGGAGAAATTGGACGGTGATCACTGGACAGTTGCTTTCAACTGTTCGGATACACCGATTGCGCTTCTCTCCCCCCGTTGTATCGACATCACCGCGGACTGGACTGAAGCCGTTGAAAGGGACATCTCTTGCGTGGATTGGTCGTTTTTCTGACACTGCTGGTGATGATTCTGGGATTCTTGGTTTTCCGTTTTCCCTCCGATGAAACTCGGACCGAGCGTGATACCGGGCCATCTGTAGCGCAACCGGATGCTGCCACAGGAAACGCCGCAGCGAACCGCAAGGATGAAAACCCCACTTCGAACGCATCCGGTTTCGAAGAGCCAGACTCGGTCGAGCTGGTGATGGGCGATACGGAGTCACAGCGAACCGATCCACGGCCCGATAGCGGTGTCGGGCCAGCGAGCGCCCAGCGGGTTCTCGAACAGGCCATCGAAGAGCAGGACCTCGAGGCCATCTGGCAACTGGCGTTTGATCTGATCGCCGGCGGCCACTTCAGTGAGGTGGACCGTCTCTACGAACAGTTCGCCGATGCCTTCAACGGTGGTGATCTCGACTCACCACTGTGGAAGAGTCCTGATTTTTATAGCGGTAACCTGATGCGAGAATACTCCGACAATGAAATCGCAGTGCTCGGTTACCTGGGCCATCTTGCCCAGCTGGAGGCACCCGGCGAGTTGCTGGCGGATCTGCGCAAGGAACTGTTCGAGGGAGAAGCGGCAACGATGATTCTAGGCTTCCACGAGGGGCGCGACCCGCAGCTGGTCGCCGACTGGCTACCCTATTACCGCCAGCGAATCGCCAACTGGTCGGGAGATTCGTTTCGCGATCGTGAGATCATCCTCGCCCTGGGCCACATCCCGGTGGCGGAATCGGCGCTGATGCTGACCGAACTGTTCGATTGGACCATATCATCGCAGCGACTCGATGTAGTGCGGGCTCTCGGTCGAAACGGTACCGCACCGGCGCTGGATGCACTCAGAAACATCGCAGCGGATGATCCCAATCCGGTGCTGCGTCGAGCGGCAAGCGAAGCGCTGGCATTGCTCGAAGGCTGAAGATCAGCGCGGCTGCTTCACCGGATTGCCCGCGATGCGGATGATCGCATCGGCGACCTCCTCCGGCGCGATCAGTGCCGGCACCGCCGCCCACCAGTTGGTGTTGTCGTTACCAAAGGTGACATTGCCGGCATGCTCGGTCTTGTCGCTGTCGAGCTCTGGATCGAGGTCATAAGCCCCCAGCACCCATCGCAGCGTCTCGATCTCATCGAAATCTCCGGTGAGATGGAGCCAGCCTTCCCAGTCGCTACCTCCATATCTGCGATAGAGAGCGAGAGTCTCGGGATCATCCTCATCCGGGTCGATGGAGATGGAAAGAAAGAGAACATCCTTACCCATGCGATCACCGAAGAGCTTGTGAACCTTGACCAGGTTCTGGGTGACGCCGGGTCATATACCCGAGCAGGTGGTGTAGAAGAACTGGATGACGACGATACGGTTCTTGACCAGATCGCTATAAAAACGGTGCTTATTCCCCTGATGATCGATGAGAACAGTATCCGGGAACTTGTCGGAGTAGCGTCCGCTTGGCGATGAGTGCGGTTTTGCCCGTGCTCCCTTGTCGATGAAGGGAAGTTCCTTCTGCGACACATCGAGGTTGTCCTCGATGGTCGCAGAAGTTTCCACGGCACGCTGAATACCAACGCATCCACAAGTGTTCAATAACAGGATCAGGGCAAGAACAATACGCACTGCTTACCGATCTTCCTGTTCCTCGGGCATCGGAGAATCGGTTGTCAACTGGCCCCCTTCCGGGTCCCAGTCTCCGCTGTCGGGTTCACAAACATCATCGTGGAAATCGCCGGGGAAGCCGACCCCTTCTTCTTCCAGCTGGGGTACGTCCCCGGGCCCGACCACTTCACCGCTGGCGAGGGTCTGTTCGTGGTCGAAGAGCAAGTGATGTGGATCGATACAGCCAGTTGGCATTCCCGATTGCAGCGCCGCTTCCTCGTTCCAGGCGTGATTTCGAATACCGTCATTCATGCTCTCTTCGCCCGCTTCACGCGGATCGAAGGTGAACATCATGCGCATGTCTTCATGTTCGATGATGTGACAGTGACAGACAAAGGGGCCCTTGAAGGTGCGGAACTTCATCAAGCACACCGCCTCTTCTCCGCCTTCCAGGTTGATCAGGTCGGTGTTCCACCGGTACTGAACCGGGAAATCCGGGTGGTCCCTGTCCTTTCCATCGATGCTCTGCACCTGGACTCCCTCGAGGTGGACATGGATCGGGTGGAACCAACCTCCGCCGCCATTCTTGAAGATCCATCGTTCACAACTATTGAGCAGCGGTACAGCATCGGTTCTTCGTGGACTGAAGTACTTGGAGTTGACAACCCAGGCACCGTTCTTTCGCGAGAATTCGAACAGCCGGGTGGCCACCACTTCATCGTCGCTGTAGGCGTGATATTCCCTGACCGTATCCCCGGCGCTCACCGAATAGACACCGTTCTCGACCCCTTCCATCTCCTGGGGTCCAGGTGGATCGCCATCGAGTAGCCGAAACTGCATCCACGGTGCGTGTTCCTTGTCGGGGCGGATGCCCTTCGGCTTACGACCGTCAGTCTGGTGCATGATGTTTTGCAGGTAGTAGGTATCGACATCTTCAGGCAACTGGCTGAAATCGATGATCACATCGAAACGCTCCCCGGGGCAGATGGTGAAGCTCTCCAGGTCGGTCGCTTCTTCGATCTCCCAGGTGTCTTTACCGATCATCAGGAAGGGAATGCCATCTTCCTGATCTTCCCCCTTACTGCTGTTGAGCCGCAGATGCAGGTACCGGGCGTTGCAGGCGTTGAGGATGCGGAAGCGATACTTGCGTCGGTACACATCCATGTAGGGTTGCGCTCGGCCGTTGGCAGTTTTGACATCGCCGATGTGACCGTTGTGATCGAGCAGGTCGTACGCCAGCGTGCCGTCGCTATTGAACTTGAAATCTTTGAGTGCAAGTACGTGATCGAAGTCTCCGTAGAGCTTCGGTAAAAACCCACTCTGCTGATGCTGTACCTCGAGGTCATCTTCTGACAGATAGAACCCCGCAAGGCCTCGATTCACATTGAAACCTGTAATGTCCATGGCGTGATCGTGGTACCACATTGTGGTCGGCAAGTGTGCCAACTCGAACGGCCCTGCCTCCTCTACCGTTGCCGGGTAAGGCGTATCTGGAGAGGCGTTCAACCGAGGTCCGATGTTGGGATAGTAATAGTCGCGGGTCTTGTCCTGAAGAACATAGAAATCAGGCGACCCGTCAGAGTGCGCCGGACCATGATCTCCATGGAGGTGGATCGAAGTCTCCACCGAAGTCAGATTGGAATACCGCACCACCGTGGGTTCCCCATGGCGAGCCAGGAGGGTCGGCCCAGGGAAACTGGGCGGCGTCGCCGATGCGGTTCCCGGCTTTCCACGGTAAGCAAAGGCGGGCGTGTCGACGCCAGGAAAGAACTGCCAGGCTCCTTCCACCGCTTCCAGTTCCCAGTACTTTTCGGGCAGGGTATCCCAATCGGGAAGGTGCGCCGGATGTGAGGGGTAATACTCGGGAGCGATTCCATGATAAACAGCATCTGAGCCGAGCGAGGCTTCGGCAGTCCCTGGCATCGGATCCAGCGATGTCCCCTTGTGGATGACTGGTGGCTTGAAGAAGGGCTGGGTAAAGGGCTCGTAGCCAAACATCCCCGCCTTGAAGTAACGATGGCCAAAGACTGGCTTGGTGGCTCCGACGACACCAGCCGCCAACGCACCCTTCAGAAGATCTCTTCTGTTGATGGACATGATAAACCTCCGCAAATGATAATTATGACACTCCAACTGTAATCCAATGATTCACCAGGAGAGAGTCGCACGAGAAACGAAATATTATGGCCCTACGCCGCTGTTACCTTGCGCCAGTTCAATATGCTCACCTGTAACTTGGTCTTCTCTACAGCAATAAACTAATTGATGAATACTATCCCGACCCGTGACAAAACTCCGTAGTATTTCCACCATCCTGAAGCAAATCGTAACTGTCATATTAACTAACAATGCTACCAACTTGCCATACCTGACACAAGAATCTTTCATTACTGCGTAGCGTTGAAGTTCTCGCATGTGCTGTTCTCCAACTCGATGGAGGTGAAGGTCGTCATCTGTGAAAAGTACTCGATGCGCTCCAGGGTGCCTATATGGCCAGAATCCTCCGAAGGTCAGCGAGATGGTGGCACCGATGCTGAAGGATCGGTGCAGGGTGCCCACCGCAGCAAACACCACGGCGAACACCCCACGCACCCCGATGGACCACCGTTACGAAAGGTTGCCTCGCGCTCTCACCTCGGCATGGATCTGCTTCGGTGGCTCGTTGAAGTACTGGAGCAATGCCGGGCACAACCAACCGACCATGTCGAGCTCGTTGCACCGGTAGACGTTGCCTCCGCACTCCTCTCGCAGCCACTCCAACGACACCTGATGTCCCGGGAAGGGAAGCTCGGAGAAGATCAGGATGAAACCGTTGTGAGCATCGGGAACCTGCTCGACGAGCCGGTCGATGATCCGATCCGCACCGGACACGAACGGTTCCTGGACCAGACCGACTGCGGCGTCGTCGAAGACCCACATCCCTTCATGGGAATACGGGTGGATCATCTGGATACTGTTATTGCTAGGCATGAAATGCCCCTTTCACGAAAGCCCCTCCCCGACAGCAAGCTGCTGCCAGAAACAGGCGCTAAAGAAATGAAATGGAAGACGGCTGGACGTTTTGGCCCGGCGAATCGAGCGTCGGGCTCACCACCAATGAACCAAGGCGGCACCTTCTATACGCAGGGAGTCAGGGATGTCGACACAATATTTTCGACCCCCAACAGATGGGGCCCCTCTCTCTAGAGAGGGGTCCCATGTTTTTTCAAATAGAATCAGATTTGCGGAACCGATCCCCGATCCAGCGGCATGAAACAGCGAAGACGATCCCCCATCGGTGGATTCCTTCACTTCATCCCCGGACGGTGGCGAGGTGTTTCTCCGGGGGAAGTTTCATCGAGCGTCGATACCCGATGGCCACCTGTACACGGTGCAAGTGAGACGCTCGGTGCCACCGCCCGCCTGTTCACCGTCACCGGAATCGATGGGCCAAGTTCAGTGGCTGCTAGTGTCGCTCCTATTCCTCGCTTAGAATTTCGCCGGACCCGTTTCCACCCCTGAGCTGGAGATTCCGATGGCACCTGTGCCCTACCGTTCCATGACATGGCTGCTCGCCCTGCTCCTGTCGGCCAGTTTCAGCCCGACTGGCCAGGGGGCCGAAAAGCCCAACATCATCTTTTTCCTCGCCGATGATCAACGCTGGGACCAGATGGGATGTGCCGGGCACCCGGTGATCCAGACACCCAACGTGGATCAGTTAGCGCGAGAGGGCGTCCGTTTTCGCAACATGTTTGTCACGACATCGATTTGTGCCGCCAGCCGCGCCTCGATTTTCACGGGTCATTATGAACGATCTCACCGATACACCTTTGGAACCGTGCCGATCGCCAAGCAGCAGACGTCACTCAGTTATCCCGCACTGCTCAAGCAGAATGGATACCAGACCGGATTTG
>DUAN01000068.1 GCA_012960845.1 Planctomycetota bacterium
CAACCGTACTTTCCCAGGGTCTGGAATTTCCAGTCGTGGTTGCTGGCCTTTGAACTGGCCCTCGACAGCAGGGATCCACAGCAACGCTGGTCCTGGGTACTGGAGTCGGTCGACCTGCTCAGGGGACCGGGATTGAGGGCGAATCCTTTCAGCCACGAGATCCACGGCCAGCTCTCTTACCTGTTCTGGTTCAAGATCGGTGAGTTCCAGGATGAGTCGGCAGGGTATTACCAGCGGCGACTGTGTCAGCGTTGGCGTGAAATCCTCGGCGATCCTTCCGCGGGTGAGTCCCGGCCGTACCAGGAAATTCTAAAGAGGATCGCTATAGCACCAACGGAGGCCTCTTCCTCGACCCTACCGTGGCTACAAGATGCCCCGCTGGTCGCTGCCATCGAGAGGGCGCTCGACGATCCCGAGCCGGTCTTGCGAGAAGGAGTCGAGATTGCGATTCCCTTCCTACCCGGCGAACATCGGCAAGAAGTGGAGGACATGTTGAGGCGACGCCTGCTGGAGGGCGAGTTGAACATGTCACCAGAGTTGATGGAGAGACTCTCCTGGTATCTGGGCCCGGTCGATTGGCGAACTCCTGGGGCTCATGCCATTTACTGGGCGGCACAGGGAGTGCTTCGTTCCCGTCCCGGTGGACTTTCGGAATCACTCGATGACTCGAACATCGAGGCAGTCCTGGTGTCGACCAATGTTCGTATCGGGCTGCAGAAGTTGGTTCGCTATGGACGCCCTCTACTCGATGAGCAGGGATCGCTGATCACCAATTTGCCACAACCTGGAATCTTGCCCTCCTACGAGCGATCTCTGATCTGTCTCACCCAGGGCCAGGGGATTCCCGATGAATTGCTGCCCCGGGTGCTGGAAATCCTCGCCGATTCGGTGGTGACAGCATGGCTCCAGGGGGAGGACCCGATGGCGATTCAATTGCTGAGTCGCTATCGGGAACTCGCCGGAGGCACCTCCCAGCCATCCGCTGCAGTGCTGGAGTCGCAGATCGAGGCTCTGGTACTCGGCACGTTGACCGAAGAGGATGGAGAACGAGAGCGAAAAGGATTGCTGGTCGGAATCCGTGGCAAA
>DUAN01000069.1 GCA_012960845.1 Planctomycetota bacterium
GCTGCAGGCCGCCGCACCCAGGGACAGGTTGCCGGGAAAGAGGGTGATCCCCTCGGGGATTCGCACCACTCTGCCACCTTCTTGATCGATGCAGATGCGCAGATGGGATCCCAGCAATTCTCGCAGTTGAGTCACCAGGTCGGCCAACCTTGCACGAGATGTGACGTTTCTGCCGAACAGGATCACCCCACCCGGATCGATCTGCTCGAGGTGGCGGCCAGTCTCCGGTGAGATTTCAGGATCGGGAATGCCGATCCATAATCGCCTGCCGATCATCGCTTCTCCCTCGGTTCGATGGCGCAGATCCCCGCGGTCAATGGCGCACTGATGACGATCCACCAGGGCCAGGCGATCCACACATCTTCGATCCCCAGTAACGGTTTCTGAAAAAACAGTGCCAGCCCAACAACGCTTCCCACCATCAGGCCCGTCACGGCACTGCGCCCACTGCCGCGTCGCGGAAGAAATGCGGCACACAGAAACACACCGAGGAGCGCACCGTAGATGATGGTCATCGAGGAGAGTGCCAGTGTGACCAGATCCTCGGTGGCAGACCAGCCCCGTTGTTGAAGCCAGGAAAACCCCATCGCCGTCAGCGCCAGCATTACTGTGATGACCACTGCGATGATCCGCATCGACTGTGGCTGATTCTTGGTCTTCTTCTGCAGCACATCGACACTCCAGGTCGCGGAGATGGCACAGATGGCAGAATCGAGACTCGACATGGCAGCCGCCAGCAGCCCGGCAAGAAATAGCCCCAGCAAACCTGACGGCAGGTGGTCCCGAGCAAAGAGCGGCACCACATCCTGCGAATCGATGAGGGTCTCGGGTGGGATAAAGGAACTGGAGCACGCCAGCGCGGTTCCCAGCAGCAAAAACAGCATCGTCAGGGGAATGTTGAGAACTCCGGAGAACACCAGAGCCCGTCCTGCAGCGCGGCCGTCCTTGCAGGTCAGCAGCCGCTGAACCATGTCGTGGTCGGTCCCGTGTGTCGCCATCGTGAGAAAGAAACCTCCGATGAGCGCCACCGGCAACGACTTGCCGTCCGACAACCAGCCAAGGAAGCCACTCCCCCCCTGGTGGGCCACCTCGGAGGGCCAGAAGATGATCCGGGTGGAATCGGTCTCATTCATCCAGTCGAGAAAGGTTCCCACTCCTCCGGGAATCGATGCCACCGCCACCGACAGCAGCGCCAGCGCAGAGACGATGAACACGCCACCCTGGATCACGTCGGTCGCAATCACCGAGCGGATCCCACCGATTCCCGCGTAGGTTCCCGCGACCACTGCGCAAATCAGCACAGAGAACTCCATCGAAACCTGTGTTAGCGCAGAGAATGCGATGGCTGCGAGATAGAGCCGAACACCACTGGCGAGAATTCGCCCGACCACGAACGCCAGAGCAGTGCCGCGCCAGGCGATCGGGCCAAAGCTGTGTTCGATCAGGCCGTAGACCGTCTTGACGCCGAGTCGATGGTAGAGCGGAACCAGCGTCCGCGAGAGCACCACCTTGGCGAGCAGTGCGCCGAAGGCGAACTGCAGGTAATACCAGCTCAGTTGACCGAAGGAATTCTGCGGAACACCGATGAAGGTGGCGGCCGACAGTTCGGTGGCGATCAGCGAGAGCATCACCGCAGTCGGGCCGAGAGAACGGCCCGCCAGCAGCAGATCATCGGCGCTGTCGTTACGACGAGACACACGAAGTCCGATGGTCAATACCAGAGCCAGGTAGCCGCCGATGACGAGCCAATCGAGCAAGGACATGGCAGGAGGATATCTCCAACTCGCTTCATCTACAGCCCTCGATCGACTGGAAATTATTCTCCCAGCCGGGACAATCAGGAAATGTCGAATTCCACCAGACCACAGCGAGACCCTCGTCTCGACCCGATCTTCTCGGATGAGCCCGGTACCGTGGGCGAGGCTTGCCTGGAACTGGTACCGATCGTTTTTGATGATCCGGAACTGGAACAGCAGTTGATCGATCTGATCCAATGGACCCTCGATCAGGGGGAGGGCTTCGATGCCGGAGAACTCTGCTGCGCTTTGATCCTGGGCGAAATTCGTTGCGCCCCCAGCACCGACACTCTGCTCAGATGCCTGCAACAAGACGATGAGATCCTTCAGCGAATCACCACACGCTCCCTTCAGCGAATCGGCGCCCGCTCCTTCGATGCGATTCTTGAACTACTGGAAGATCCAGACCTCGATGGTGAGGTGGCCGCACTGATGATCGAGAGCCTCGAGGGTGTCTCCCTTCACGACCTCCCGGATAGCCGTGATCGCATCGAGACCCAGTTACGCCTCGACCTGACACGCCCTCAACTTCCGAACCTGAGGAAGGAAGCGACGGCGATCGCCCTCGCTCATCTGGGCGTGGCAGAAACTACAGAATTGATGGAGCAGGTCTTGCAGAGGGATTACCCCGGAGGCAATGCTTTCATCCTCGACGCTCTCGAATTTCTACAAGAGAATCCCGAGGGGTTGAAGGGGCATGCAGAGGATCCCATCGAACAGGTCGTTCGGTGGTTGGAGGATGAAATCGTCCCCGGTGGGGATCTGGATCCGGCTCTGTGGGAGGATTCCCTGAGCGAAGCCCTGCCACCATCCGAAGCTGCGAATGATGGCGATCCCGAGGCCACACCCCGCTGAGGAGCGGCCTAGACCTCCTCGAAGAACCACGGCTTGAGCGCCTGCAAGTTCTCCTCGTAGCCTTCCGGATCCAGCAGCCAGCAGGTACTCGCCACCGAAGAGAGCAAACTGTTGCCATCTTGAGGGGTGAAGCAGAACCCGGTGATCTGGGTCCCATCGACCACCGACAACGTTTCGTGGGGAATCACCGTCTGATTGAGAATCCGGCCGAAAAAGCCATGATCACGGCCAAAACTGAACACCTGGTTGGCGGACTTCTTGTAGGTGAGCGCCAGTCGGTCATTTTCCTTCACCTGTCCCAGCAGTTTCTTGACCGTGGTCGGCTCCTTCACCTCAATCCTGAACCTGAGGGTGTGCATGTACTGTGAATTCAATTTCACCGCACTCGAGAACAATCGTGGGAACTCGAGATTCTGGGTCTGAAACAGGTGATACGCATCTCTGGCATGGTGCGTTCCAAACTGGTCGTCCCCATGCTTCCCCACCTGGGGTGAGGGAGCAAATCCAGAATCCTGACTGACATCATTGGCTCTTCTCATGCAAACGAAGTCGGCGGAGACCAGATTATCTGGTCGCGAACCATTCCCCAGGGCCATCGTCTTGATGATCGCTGCAAGGTTATGGGTGTTGCAGGAAACGACATGGAGATACCGATCTTTCCCGGGGATCAGAGCGTCGTCATTGATGCCTCTGGCATACATCTTACCAAAGCCAAACTCGGACCCTTGCGCGACAAAACCCGTGACGCCCGAGGCGGTTTGATAATATTTCTCCTTGTTGGTGAGACCTGCACCGGAAGGAGTGCAATCGATCACCACCGAGGATCGCTCGATGGCATCGCGTGTGGCGAAGGAGGGGCGGATTCCAATCTTCTCGAATCCAGAGATGGTTTCCTTGGCGGTCGAGAGCTTGGCTCCGCGGTCGAGAAGAGTCTTCACCTTGGATCGATCTATCAGATTGGGTGAACGCTTGTTGAAGGTCACCTCGTCGATCCCGAGTTGATCCTTGAGGTGGCAGAGCAATCCGATGAGAGGCTCGCCGATGGTTCCGGTACCGACGACATGGACAATTCTAGACATCACGGTCCCCCAGATAGTTTCTGAATCGAGTCATCCGTCTGTTCCAAATGGTGAGCCGACATGCTGCGTCAACATGGCCCAGGGAGCCTCTTCGACTCGCCTCCATCGAGAATATTCGATGAATCTGGCTGGTGCGACAAATCTCGCACCAATTGCGCTGGAAGCCATCCTCGAGGAATGAGAAGAGGCCCTCCGGGTATCTCCCGAAGGGCCTCTTTGCTGGCAGAACCACTCGAAGGGCGCTAGCCGCTCGACTTATGGACAGGCCGGATCGTCTTCACAATCGCTATCATCACAATCGACGGAACCGTCCACGTCGTCATCGAGACCGTTGTCACAGATCTCCAGTGGACGTTCTGCAAACTCGACCGTCACGCTCTCGATCTGCGGAGTCAATCCCAGATTGGCCGGATCTGCGTAGAGGAAGTAACGCATCACCACCGACTGAGGGTCTATCAACTTCGAGGGCTCGGAAACGATTCCCAGCAAGGGACCAGGCTGTCCCGATGCAATGTCACTGTGACCGTAGCCCTCGTAGAGCAGCTGCAGGTTGAGTGGGCTTCCAGCCAGCAGGTCGGCCACTGCAGGATCCACTAATAGACCAGAATTCAAGCTTCCGTCATCGCTGACCAGCAGATATGGAGTCGATGCGGCAGAACTGAGCTCGGTGCCAAAGAGCGAGAAAGAACCGACTGACGGCGCCGGATTGACGTCGATCCCCGTATCGGAGAAGCCCAGCGGAGTCTCGACTCTCACCCAACCCTCCGCTCCACTGCCACCAGAGTTGGTGGAAAGGGCGGTCGGATAGGGACTACCTCCTGGGTACGGCTGATTGGCGAATCCTCCGCTGACGTCGAGGGTAGCACCCGGTTCAACGATGACGACGCTTCGCCCCCGAACCCGGATCGCACCCCCTGCACCCGCACCACCGGCAGCCGCACCCTCAGGAGCGAGGTATGACTTCCCTCCGGTGGCAAAGATGCCAGCGGTAGAATGAATCACCATCGGTCCACTGGCGGTGATCTCGAAGTATCCACCACCACCTCCTCCGCCAGTACCCGGAATCGAGGTCGATGTGTCAGTATCGAAGAGCGCACCGCCGCCGCCTCCACCGAGGCCGCCGACATTCAGCGGAAGGCTGGACCCTGGGTTGTCAGGATCAGGAACGATGAAGGATGCAGTACCGTAGGCACTTCCCCCTTGCCCCGCATCGGGGAACTGTGGATCGGTACACTCGCTGGCACCCGTTCCATTCGATCCAGAATCGGCATAGCCACCGCCACCACCGCCACCGACCGTGCAGGTCGCCGCAGATCCTTCAGCGGCCTGGCCGCCTGTCGATGCCGCGATCAGATCGGGAGGAATCGTGCCACCCGGATCTCCTCCAGGTGGGACTCCGCCGTAGATCAGATTGGCAGGAACTCCGTCAGGAATCCCTCCATCCTCGCCATCGGTGAGGAGACCTGACTGGGCCAATCCACCCTGGCCCCCGACTCCTCCACCGGCACCAGCACCACCACCCGGGGCGATCACTGGATTGACGGGATCGGTCAGATCAGGGATGCCTCCCGGTAATCCGCTCACATCCACGGTTCCCGACAGATCGACACTACCGGCAGATCTCAGGATGAGTGAGTTGAGTCCTACCGCCTCGAGTAAGGCGAACTCCTCGATGATGATCGAAGCGAACTCAAATACTCCATCGACGCCGTTGTCGTAGATCAAACTGCCCGCATCATTGACGATGGTTCCCGCATCAGTATCGGCCAGATATGGACTATCGGCAGCGGTCAATAACATCACCGTGGTCCCGACACCCACCTCGATCACGCCGGAGGAGACTCCAAAGGAGGTCCCTGCACCGACTCCGAAGGGTGGGAAGAGGGTGTTCACATCAATCGTTCCAGGAGCCACCAGGGCACCATTCATCTCGAAGCGAACCTGACCTTCTGCACCCGCTCCCCCCTTCTGGATCTGCGATCCATTGGGGGACTCGAGTTGGACTCCACCAAATCCACCGGTCGCCTGAATCGATGCCGAGGCACCCACTTCCAGGTCTCCGGTCGCTCTGACGATCAGCATTCCACCACCGCCACCGCCACCGGCTCCGGCAGTCGTTCCCTGAACGCCGCGCTGGCCGCTTCCACCGGAGAGCAGGATGGAGCCGTTGATCCGCATCGAACCATCGACCACGATAGCCAGCGCTCCGCCGCCACCGCCACCGCCACCGCCATTGTTGACGACCGGGACCGCAGTCGTGGTGGCGCGCCGTGTTCCGGCTCCACCTCCACCTCCACCACCGCCACCCCTGAGTTGAATCCCCAGGGAATCGGCTGTCGGGAAGCCGCCATCTCCATTATGGCCTCGATTGGTCAGGTTGTAGGACGTGGTGATGATTCCTGGCTTGCCGTGGCCTCCACCACCACCGCCACCGGCATTGCCGGCTCGAGTGGCGTAGATCGACGCCGGAA
>DUAN01000070.1 GCA_012960845.1 Planctomycetota bacterium
ATGCTGCACACCGTGCAATTCCTGGTCGACACCAAGATGGTCTCGGCTTCCGCCGCAGAGGATGATCTGTCGCTGGCGGCTCTCAATCTGGTCTCTCCGCTGTGCTGGTCTTTGACCACCATCTTCACCGTGACGGCGATCGGAGCGACCGCCATCGTCGCCCGGCGAATCGGCGAAAATCAACAGTTGAAGGCGGCGACTGCCACCTCCACGGCACTGGTTCTGGCGCTCGGGGTCGGCAGTCTCGTCACTCTGCTCGGATGGTCTGGCAGGGCTGCGGGCATCGACTGGTTGGAGGGGCAAGTCGCCGGAGGCCAGGCGGTCTCCGCCGAGCAGATTGCACATCTCGCCGACGGATACTTGAAGTGGTTTGTCCTGCTGTTTCCGATCCGGGCCCTGGCGGTGACCCTGGAGGCCACGTTGCGCGGGGCTGGTTCCTCTCTGTTGCCTCTGTTCGGCGGGGTACTGGCCAATCTGGCCAACATCCTCGGGAATGCGGCGTTGCTGTTTGGACTCTGGGGAGCGCCGAAGATGGGGCTGGAAGGGGTCGGCCTGGCCACCGGGCTGGCACCGCTGGTCGAGGTGGTGCTGATCCTGGCGGTGATGCTGACTCGACGAAAGGGTCGTCTCTCCCTGCGGATTCCCGGAGCTTTGCGATTTGATGTGGAACAGGCAAGAGAGACGATTCGCCACAGTTCTCCCGCCCTCGGGGCAGCACTTCTGTTCCATTCCGGTTTCGTGGTCTATCAGTTTGCCATCTTGAAACTCGATGCCAGTTCGATGGCCGCTCATCGAGTGGCCATCTCGATCCAGTCGATGGCGTTCTTGCCATCGGCTGGATTCCAGTCCGCTGCGGCGAGTGTCTGTGGGCGGCTGCTGGGGGCAGGCTTCGTCGAGCAAGCCTATCGCAGTGCCTGGCGATCGTGCGTACTGGGATTGACGATGGTGATTCCGATTGCGGTATTGCTTTTCTTCGGCTCCAACTGGCTGGCGGGAATCTTCGATGTCCGGGGAGAGACGGCATCTCTGGCGGCTTCTTGCCTGATGATCGGAGCGCTCGAAGTGCCCTTCTTGCTGGTGACGGAATCACTGACCGGCACCCTCCGTGGTGCCGGGGATAACCTCCCCGTGATGTGGATCACTGCGGTCGGATCGTGGGGATTCCGGGTGCCGTTCGCCTGGGTGCTGGCCTTTGGTTACTTCGGTTTTCCAGCCCTCGGATTGCAGGGCATCTGGGTGGCCACGGTGCTCGACTGGATCGTTCGCAGCCTGCTCATTGCCCACACCATTCGGCGGCGCCGCTGGCTGACCACTCGAGTCTGATTCGGTGTATAGGAGAAGCCGAGAATCCGCTACCGGGTGAGGATTCAGCCACCAAAAAAAGCGGGGCGCAGGAACCAGAGTTCCTGCGCCCCGCTTCGATCGAGACCGAGCCTTATCGTGATCTCCAGCGCTTCAGGGGCAGCTGGAGTAGGAAGCGCAATCGAGAGGATCGGTGGTCGGGTCTGCACCACATCCTGGGCTCGGAGCCGGCGGTGCCGATCCCCCCGAGAAGAGGAAACTGAGCAGGTAAACCCCGTCCGCAACATTGGGTTGGCCATCGTCATTGGTGTCGACGGCATCGAGGCAAGTTGCCGGTCCTCCACTGAAGAGGTAGGACAATCCTGCCACGGCGTCTGCGATATTGATCACCGAGTCGTCATTGATGTCTCCACGGGTGAAGGTGCCGCCCGCTCCGGGACTGAGAGTGATCTCTCCATGGACGAAGGCGGGAGCCATCGCATTCGAGCCGACCACGATCAGGTTATCGACCGGGAGTCCGCCACCGGAGAGCCCATTTTGCCAGTTGAGGGGAGAGGTCACATCCGTCATCTGACCCATCAGGCCGGCAGGATTGGTGCTGAACTGAATGGTGATGAGATTGCTATCATCCGACATGTCAACGGAAGTGGATCCGGTGAAATCAACCACCGCTCCGGCAGTGACCCAGCCGTCTCCGAACTGTCCGTCGAAGAAGTCGAGCGGGATTGGAACCATTGAATCATCGAGAGATGTCACCAGCACCAGTGATCCATCAAAGGTCAGCGCCAGCGAGTAACCGGAAACACCATTGGGGTAACCGGTGTTGGCGGAGGACTCGATCCCCGTCAGTGTGGCACTGAAGGAGCCTGTTCCAGTTCCGGGATCGAACCCGGCACCGATGCTAGGTGCGTTCAGGGTGAACCCGAGGGGCGGAGGAGGCAGGACGGTGATCGCACACTCCAGACCGGCAGTGGAAACTCCACCGGCGGTGGCAGTCAAGGTGTAGATATGGCTACTGATCGCCGCACCGTTGTCGCTGTACGAGGTCGTGGTCCCGGGAAGGTCCGCGATCCCGACTCCATTGCGAGTCAAGCTGATGGAATCGTAGTCCATTCCGTTGGTCCAGGACAACAGCACCTGGTTCGACTCGGGATCGGGCTGAGAGCAACTGAAGTTCCCCTGTGATTGAGGAACGATGTTGATCTGACAGGGAATCTGCGCCGCAGGAACGGCACCCTGTTCCGCCTGGACCGAGTAAGTGGTGAAACCGTAAGAGGCATTGGCATCGGTGTATGAGGTCGCCGAGCCGGACAGGGTGGCGATGACCGTGTTTTCACGGCGGATGACGATCGAGGTGTAGGTCTCGGGGTTGCTCCACGACAGGTCTACCGACGGCGAAGCGGTTGCGCCCAGATCACAGCTGATGTTCTGCACTCCCGGCAAGAAGTTCCCGGAGGGTGCCAGCACGTCGAGGCTCATCTCGGTCGGATCTCCCATTCCACCCGGCTTGAAGAGGCCCAGGATGGCGGTATTCGGCGCGGGAGGAGCATCACTGGTGAAGTAGAAGTTGAACATCATCGACCAGCGAAGGGCGTTGGCGTTCTGATTTTCGGCAAAGGTATCGGTCTCCCAGGTGATGCCGATTCCCGGATTGAGCGTCGCAGCCCAATCGGTTCCATCGAAGGGCTCTCCGCTATGCCAGGGTACATCCCTGAAGCCATGGCTCAGGATGGTGGCACCGGCGGGGTATGGGATGGTGAAACTGTTGGCGGAGCGATCGGAGTACATGTTGTAGACCGCGTACTCGTAGTCGTAGGTGCCATTTCCATTATCGGTGACATCGTAGCCGACGATGAAGAGCCCCTCGTTGGGGACCTGAACATCGACCAGGGTGACGGAAGGTTGGTTGTCCTGCCACGCCTGGATCCCCGGCTGCTGTTGTTGAGTGGAGCCGACGAAAGAGAGGTTGTGATTTCCCGAGGCTGAGACATTGACTCTGCGGTAGGAGGCATTGTTGCCCTGGTTGCCAAAGTTTGCATCGTCAGAAGCGACATACTGGCCACTGATGAAGTAGAGAGCACCCGGTGTGCCGACCAGGTCACTTTCTGCAACCTGAAGGCGCCTACAGATGGTTCCCTCTCCCGGTGGGCAGGGCGGTGCATTGTAGGGGTAGGGGAAGAAACCGCTGTAAGCATTGACCTGGGAGCGGGGACCCAGATTGCTTTGATTACCGTTGAGTCCCGCAGAGTACGGATCTGCACATCCTGGGGTGAGGTAACTGAGGCATCCTCCGCCACCAGCGCAGCCCGGGCAGAGGCCGGTGTTCTGCAGGGCGCAGAATCCATGCTTCAACCATGAGGTGCCGATATGAGAAAAACGACCCTGGTAGAGTCTCCACATGTCCTGGGCGATCACCGGGTGGTTGTTGTTGTTGGCTTGCCAGTTGAGGTTTGCCGTCCCGATGTTGCAGGAGGTGGTGGCCAGCGAGTACGCATAGATACCCGTGCCACTATTGGTGCCATAGCTGTTCGTGCTAGGAAGGTCTCCGACAATCACATCGGGTTGAGCAAAAGCCATCCCCGGATACAAAACGATCAGAGCCATCAAATTCAAGAATGAACGCACGATACTGTTCCTCTCTGGATCCGAATTCGCTGGATGCGAGGAGGAGAATTGATTCCCCAAGAGGCTCGCAGTCTTGTACGAATTCTGATTCTATGGGCTGTTGAAACGAGCGGCTTGTCAGAAGGCCTGGGCTGGCCATTCAGCGGGAGTCCGCCAGATTTCCTTCAAACGCTTGACACGCCCCCTATTCTCTCACAGGGATACGGACTCGTGAAGTGCTAGATTCGACAATTAGTTTCATCGAATCCCTTGCGTAGGGGCTCCAGGAAACTGGAATTCAGTGGTTTGGCCGGAAGGATTCGGGAGTGACGGATCCAGATGTCGATTTCCGTGGCCGGGCAGCCGGAGATTCCGTCGGAGATGCCTGGAAATTTGGTGGCCGGGCACCAGGAGTTGTGTGACCGGGCACCAGGGAAAATTGACCGGAAAGTCAGGGTCGGTGAAGAGGATCGAGCAACAGGGTTCAACGTGGCAAGTGGCGATACCGGTCGGGTTTGCCACCACCGTGACGATGTGGAGCGCCGGCTACTGTAGCCGCCTTCCCTTCGTGATGGCGCCATCTTGGCTGCTCTTTTTTGCATTGATCGCAATCCTGATCTGGTCGGGCAGGGTGGCCGCCGGTCGCTGCCGTCAGCGCTGGAGTGCAGCACTCCTCTCCGGTGCGATCACAGGGGTGGTCGATCTGTTGGTGGTCGGATCCTGGCTCCAGCCGGAGGATGGCACGGCCGCCTCGATGGTGCTGATGGCAAGCGGTTTCGTGCTGGTTTGCATGGGACTTTCTGCCTGTGGGGCAGCGACCACCTCCGCCGGGACTTCCGCGGGGCGTCGCGGAGTCGAATCGATGACCCGTACCGCTTTCTGGGCGACGCTGATGTTGATCGGCATCGGTGGTCTGGTCACCAGCGAGGAGGCGGGGATGGCGGTGCCGGACTGGCCAGGTTCCTTTGGCAATAACATGTTCTTGCTGCCGCTGTCGCGGATGACCGGTGGAATCTACTACGAACATGCCCATCGACTGTTCGGTTCGCTGGTCGGGCTGGTGACGCTGTCGACGGCACTCTACTGCTGGAGAGTCGCACGAGATCGAACCCTCAGCGGGCTCGGGCTACTCGCCTCGGTCCAGGTGGTGGTGCAGGGAGTTCTCGGAGGCTATCGAGTGACCGGAGCGGAATCGGTGACGGTGGTCAGTGGCCAGGTCGCAGAATCGGTCGAATCGACCTTCAGCCTGGTTCTCCGGGTGGTTCACGGGGTTCATGGGCAGGTCTTTCTCGCCGTCCTGGCAGTCATGGCCACTCTCGCCTCGTCCGCCTGGAACGACCTTCCGAGGCCGATGCATCAGCGCTCCTGGCAGCGCTGGAGTGGCTGGCTGGTACTGCTATTGACGGGACAACTGCTGCTGGGAGCTCTCTCCCGGCATATTTCGCGCTCCTGGGTGATGACCCACCTGGTCACGGGGCTGGTGATGCTGGTGCTGGTGTTCTTCGTTTCTTCCCTGCTGGGCTCCGACACATCTTCGAAATCCCGCACTCGATTGGCTCTGGGACTGGTATTCGCGACGATTCTGCAGGTGTCGCTGGGATTCATGACCTTGGCCCTGACAGGAAATGAGGTTCGGGTGGCTTCCAGCGGGATCTCGGAGACGCTGACAGCGACCGCTCATCAGACCCTGGGAGGAATAATCCTATCGCTGGCAGTGGTACTCCATTGTTGGTGTCGAAGGGGTGGCCCGCCGGACGAGGTGGCTGGAGCAGTGTCCGGAGATGTGAAGCCGTAAGAGATCCGAAAATTGTCAAAAAAATCGTTGGGTTCGTTTGGATATCTGGATCCTCATTGATAGTTTGCTCCCGACAGTTGGCCTGCAATGAGCAGGTTTTCGTCTCAGCCTGCGGAGGGGAAGAGGACGAAAGATCTCGGATCGGTAGCCAGGGGATTCCCTGATTATGGATCGTATTTCATCTTCACTTTTACCTCTCCCTGACGATGGCCGTGGCACCGCTGAACAATCGGTGCACCTTAGAGGGGTCAGGAGGAACTTCAAAACGATGAGCCGTACCCCGATCTTTCCACCCTGGGTGGACTCCCTGGTCAAGTTGCTCGGTGCAGGCGCCGGATTTACCGGACTCTATCTGGTCCTGATGGTGAACTTCGGAGCATCGCCCAGGACACTCAATGCCGGATACATGCCGGAGCAGCCGGTCCCCTACAGTCACGCCTTGCATGTCGGTGAACTGGGATTGGATTGCCGTTACTGTCACACCACGGTCGAAAGTGCC
>DUAN01000071.1 GCA_012960845.1 Planctomycetota bacterium
GTGCCTTGGCCATTCTCTCCGGGCGATGCGAGATGATTACCTGGTGCCGCACCTGCTGGCTCGACATGACATCACTCGGTTACGCTTCAGCAGGGTGGTCAGCGCCAACGGCTCCGATATCTACCTCGGTGCGATTCGCCTCGAAGGGGATCCGGCACCGTTAGGCCTGAGCAACGGCCCGTGGCTGCCTTCCATCTCGATTTCTCGCTGGGGCTACCTGCACCAGGACAATACGGCGCCGCCCGATCTGGCCGAGGATACCTTTGTCATGCAAGAATATCCGGCAAGCGCCTCTCGACGATCGGCCTCGATCATCGGTTCGGTTCAGCAGTTGGATCTGCTGTTGCAGGTGTGCGACTGGATGGAAGAGGGAGCAACACCGACAGAGTTGCTGCCGATGCGACAGTGGCTCGAACTACCCGATACCCGCATCGAGCACCTCAAGACGTGGCGAGAGGGAAAACGGGTTTGCCTGCTTCTCACCGGTCAAGAACAACCCCCCAACGGTATCGCCACCTACTGGCGAACCGAGGTCTCCTGGCAACCTACCGCAGGCGGAGGATTTATGGATCTGGAGGTGCAGCCATGAGCCTCCGAACTCCAGAAGCCGACTCAAACCAACAAGCGGCGTGGATCGCCTTCTCAAGGCTGGAACAACGGCACACGATGGCGATGGAACACCCGACCATCGTTTCATTACTGGGATACACGGACGCAGACCATTTTCTATCTGCTACCGAGAAGTGCCTATTTGCCACCGTCGATGAGATACTTCCACTTATCTTGAATTCAAACATCGCTCCGACCATGACCGCCAGAGAAATCTGTTGTGCCTATTTCCTGAAACGGCAAAACGTATTTTCGATGTCAGTTCGAAACCACAGCACCCATTACCAGACGATTCGAAACTACCTTCCAAACAATTCACCACTACATTTCTACTCAATCTATCTGGAATGCCGCCGAACCAATCACCAAGGCCATGCGGGTGAAACTGCTGAGTTACTCTCTGCATTCAGAGTAGATGTGCCGGTACTTGAAGCGGGAGTGATGTCCATATGGTGCGAAACGTTGTTTGACTTTGTCGAGGCTGAGGCAGACTTCCTGATAGGCAACTTCAAGTCAGCTCATGAGAAGCTGACACGAGTAATTTCCACGGCTTCCGGATTGAACTTTGGCTGCGCAAATCGCTCTCAGTTCAGATTTGCAAATCTACTCCGGGAATCAGGTCAACCGGATCTGGCACTTCAAATCTGGCAAGACGGAGACATGAGAAACCGACTTGTTCACACATGCGACTGGACGACACTCGCGGTCAACTATCTCAACGCCGCACAGTGTGCTCTCGATTCTAAATTGTCCGATATTGCCAGAGCCGAGCTCGAGGCATCTTCTGAACTGATTCCTGATGTCTCTACCCGTGATTCTCGTTTACAGGGATACCAGTATCTCCGGGAAGGAGAGCTGGCGACGCTGGATGAGCGGTATGAAGACGGCGAACGGTTATTGCGACAGGCGCTCGATTTCTTCCGCAGTATCGATCCTCCTTGCCATGAGGGGTTGATCGAAACCAAGATTGCTCTCGGCACCTACGCGCTGTTCCAGGATGACCTGCGGATGGCATGGGCGATCATTCGTAGTTTGATCGAGGAGGCGGGGGACCGCGGTTGCTTCCCGATGCGCTCCCGTGCACTGCTGCTGCAGACCTGGTTCTTCATCAGCAGTGATCCGCCGACCCGGGTCGCCTTCGACAACGTGCTCGAACGGATCCATATGATCCAGAATCCGGCGTTGATGATGCACGCACTGGGTAACTTGCTGTCGTACGCGGTGAACCACCTCGATGAATCCGATCGCGACCACCTGCTCCATCGTATCCGCGGACTGAAGGGCATGCTCGAGGAGAGTTGTTACGAGCAACTGTACGAACAGCATGTCGCCAATCGCTTTGCCCCGGCGATGGAGGAACGTTTCGAACGTAAATTCGAGGAGAATGACCCGGAAACTGCGATGGGGCCTGCATGAACCGGCTGCAGTCACTGCAGCACTGTCGCGGGGGTGGCACTGTCGCGGGGGTGGCACTGTCGCGGACGACCACTGAGTAATTAGTGAAGTCTCCCCGGTCTCGCGATGGAGACCGGGGAGATCCTCGATTCAGGTCAACTTTGGTATCAACAGTGATCCCATCACTGCTGCTCAGCGGTAATGAACCGCACACGCCTGTCCGAAACCGTACTCATCTTGCAAGGTACGCAGCATCCCGATGGCATTCATGTGATTCTCGGCGGCACGCAGTTCCAGCACCGTCGAGGACTGCAACCTTCCGAGGGTGGCGATGTCTCTGGCCATATCATCCAGTAGCGATGACATGCCGTTGGCCCCACGAGCAGCGGCCGCTTCGCTCACCACCAGGCTGACATGCATCACCTGCGCCTGGCCCATCGAGCCGGCGTCACGTACATCCTTCTCTGTTGCGAGGTGTCCATCATCCCTGCGCATCCGGGGCATTGCCACGGCCAGGGCGTCAGTCACCTGTCTCTCTGCTTGTTCGATGGTGGAAGGCATGACGATCCGCGCGTAAGGACCCCTCGACGCCATTCCGGCCAGCGCATTGGCTCGCACCGCCACCAGTGTCGAGAGCAGGTTGACCTGTGGCGGAGGATCGCCCGCTCGGCTCATCGCAACGGCAGAGAGTAGCACTTGCTCATCTCCCATCCGCCCAAGCCTCAGATCGAAGACCTTTCCGCGAGTGGAGACATGGATGACGGTGTCTTCCAGCGCCTTCTCGATGGCGTACTGGCCGTCGGAATCGGTACGGGTCTGCTGAGATCGACCGCTCACCAGGTTGGTGATCCTGACGACCGATGATTTCTGCATCGGTCCAAGAAACACACTCGCGGATTCGGTAACATCTTTCCCGACATCTGGCTTTCCAGAAGCGGCGTTCCCGCCGGGACGCTTCGCCACCTTGGGGCTGGTATCGGCGGCTTCGACCATCGTGCCGAGGAAGAAACAGCTCAGAAGAGCTGCGATGGCCAATGCGCTGATTCTATCCACGGCCTCCCCGGTTCTTGTCGCGTTGGTTGGGTATCTACTGGTCATGACTGCTCCTGACTTCTTTTGTGCCCTGTTGGAGCCTCACTCTGACTCCAGGGATGGAATCCGAAAATGGCCAGGGATCGGACCGATGAACCGGGGATCGGCTGTAACGGGCGATATCGGTCCATTGGAGGCGGATGACACAGCTCTTGCCGTCACGATATTGAATATGGAGAAATACGGTCAGAAACTCAGTCAGAATCTCAGTAACGGTGCGGCTGCTGCTGGCGGTAGCCTGCGAGCCTGATCTCCAGTTGCGGATCCTGCGGCAGTTCCGGGTGCTCACCCAGGTACTGCAACGCCTCGTTCACCTTGTCGATGGCACTCTCGAAATCTCCGCACTCGGCGAAACTGGCGGCCCAGACATCGAGCGACCTGGGGTAGGTCGACCCCTGTTGCTGGCACAGTACTTCAGCGATCCGTTTCGCTTCGATGCCATCTCTCCATCTCGCATCGGGACAGGTGCACAGAAACCAGGCCAGTTCCGAGGCGATTCGCCAGTTGCCCGGAATTTTATGATGGGCGCTACGCAGCGATGCGATGGCTTCCCCATGGAGTTCCGCACGAACCAGGGCACGTGTCAGGTTGGTCCAGCCAGTCACTCGTTGTGGCTGCTGCTCTGTAAGCCATGAAAACTGCGCCGCAGCTTCGGTGAATCGACCCAGCTCTGCCAACGCCACGCCATACTCGAAGCGAGCTCGCGGTCGATCGCCATCGATCTTCATCATCGACTCCAATTCGATACACACTGCAGACCACTCCTTCAACGCTCGATGTGCCATCGCCAGGTTGAATCGCACATCCGCGTCATCCGGTGCGACTTCGCAAGCCCGCTGGAGGAATTGAACCCCCTCGACACCCCTTCCGGTGGTCATCATCAATGCCCCCAGGTTGGTCAAGATCTCGTGCGATGTCGAATCGAGGGCCAATCCCTGGCGAAGCGCTGTCTCCGCACCAGCAGGATCACCGCGACGCATCCGCAACACGCCCAGAGCGATATGGGCCTCGACCAGGTCAGGATCGAGCCGTGCTGCTTCGGCATATTCTTGCAGCGCCAGAAGTGGCTTCTTCAGCTGTTGGGCCACTCGTCCCAGTTCCATTCGTGACGCGGCATCCTGTGGATCATCGAGAACCGCCTGCTGCCACAGATCGATGGCACCCTGTGAATCCCCCGCTGCCAGCAGTCGGCGACTTCGTTCACGCATCCATTGTGGCCCCACTCCCTGCTCCATCACCGCTTGTTGGCGCAGCGAATCGGGAAGAGGTTCTCGCGGAGCTCGTGTAGTGGCGGCTTCGAGTTGCTGTTGCGCTTTTTGCGCATCTCCTTTCAATCGCCACCAGTGGGCACGGGCACTCGCCACCTCCCCCGCCTCTGGCTGAAGTTGCTCGCAACGATCGAGGTGAGCGGCCGCAGCAGCCAGATCGGAGGCGACCAGGGCACATCGAGCCAGCCCCAGATGCCCCTGGATCAACTGGTCATCGATGGAGAGCGCAGTGCGAAACAACTGATCGGCATGGTCGTACTCTCCACGCTGCAGATAAATCTGCCCCTGGCGGATCGAAAGGGGCGCGTGCTGGATCATCGTTGCCGCCACCTCGAACAGCCGAAACGCTTCATCGCTATCTCCGAGACTGGCGCAGATGCCACCGAGATAGGGCCAGCGCACCTCGGTCGGATCGAGCTCCATCGCCTTGCGATAACACTCCAGTGCCGGGCCCTCTTGCTGATGAAGATCGAGCAGGATCGCCACATCTCCCCAAGCTCGAGCGACCTCCGGCTGTTGCTGTAAACTGTTCAACAGTAGATCGAGACGCCTCTCCACCGCCGTATCCATTCCGCTTCTGGAAATCGGTGGGAGATCTTGAGGATATCGCTCGAACCATCCAGTGGGGGCCAGCCACCAACCCAGCAACAGAACTCCCAGCAACAGTGTGGGCAGTAACCGTTGCCTGAATCGAATGACTTTCTTCCCCTTCATTCTCCCTGCCCCTTTCGGAGGGTAGATATCGTTCGATGAGGAGGAACCTGGAAGCTCTCACTGGTTCCATCACTCCAACGCACCTTCAATGAACGCTCACCTTCATTTCGAGTGGCCAGATGAACCCTCTGGTCACTCCCGGAAAGATAACTGCCTCCCCCTCCGACACTTCTTCTCTGCAACTTGTCGCCATCATGAAACTCGACCACCGCACCCAGATCGGTTCTATTGCTCGAGGGATCGATCACGTTCAACAACCACCAGCTCGATGGTTCGCTCTGGTTCTTCCACCAGCGCAAGGATCCGTCCGCTTCCGTGATGACCAGATCGATATCTCCATCGTTATCGAGGTCGCCGCCAGCCAGACCCCGGCTGACACCGACCCGGGTCGCAAATCCACTCTTTGCGTCGATGCGAAAGCGTCCCTGCCCATCATTGAGGAACAGATGGTCCTCTTCTGCATACGGTTGCCAGTGGCTAGATCCGGCCGCCATGGCATGAGTGCTTCCACGAAGTACTCGCCCATGAGATGTGACCAGATCGAGATCTCCATCGTTATCCCCATCAAAAAGCAACGTGCCGAATCCGGTGAAATCGATGGTCGGATGAGCCAGGCCTCGGGCACCGGTGACATCTTCGAAGTGACCTTGCCCTAGATTTCTATAGAGGGTGTCCGATTCACTGATCAGGTGCGTCACGATCAAATCCTCCAGCCCATCTCCATCGACATCTCCGTGGGCGATCCCCATTCCCGCCTCAGCCTGTCCAAAGATGTTGATGGCCAATCCCATCTCCATCGCAGCATCATGAAAACCCGCCGAGCCATCGCCGATCCAGGCCTGGTTCGGCTCTCCATCATTGGCCACGTAGAGATCCAGCACACCATCGCCATCGAGATCGCCAGCCATCACGCCCAGTCCTCTCGATGGCCGAGCCAACCCGGCCTCGATGGTGATCGAGACGAAAGAGCCGTCGCCATTATTTCTCAGCAACTGATCCTGCGATCCTTTGAACTGGCCCGGTGCTGGATACTCCGGTAGCCCACCACGATTGGTGACGCTTA
>DUAN01000072.1 GCA_012960845.1 Planctomycetota bacterium
ACAGCCTTTGAAGGCCTACATACATCCCGACGATTATTCGTAGGGCTGCCCCTCGTGGGTACCCTCAGTACACACAAAATTGATTATATAAATAGGGCAACCACAAGGGATTGCCCCTACTGTCTGCGATTGAATTGTGTTGTTTGAATGGTAGGAATTGTGCCAACGGGGTTGATTATTAATACTGCAAAAAATAAACGGCGATCTATTCGTTTAAAACATTATGATTATTCTTTGAATGGGTTGTATTTTGTGACTATTTGTATTTATCAACATAAATGTTTGTTAGGTGACATCGTTGACGGAGTAATGTTGTTAAATAATGCCGGGAGAATGGTTGCACGGCAATGGGTGGATTTGAAAAACCGGTTTGATAGCATTGTGTTGCATGAGTTCGTCGTTATGCCAAATCATTTTCATGGCATTATTGAAATAATAAATAATCCCAGTGAGGTGCATATAGGTTCTTCAGATGAAGTTGATTGTTCTTTGGGTAAAAAGACCATAGGCAGTATAGTCGGGGCATTCAAGTCGTTATCTACGAATGAATATATTGAGAAAGTGAAGCAGGGTAGTTGGCCAAGATTTGATGAGTATTTTTGGCAGCGTAATTATTATGAGCATATTATTCGGGATGAAGTGGCATATTTGAAAATATCTGAATATGTTCAGTTTAATGCTTTGAAGTGGGGTGATGACCGATATTTTGTAAGTTGATTGTATCAAAGGGCAACCACAAGGGATTGCCCCTACGGTGTGCGATTGAATTGTGGTGTTTGAATGGTAGGGATTTCGCCAACGATTTCCGATTGATGAAGGGTAGGGGTGCCCCTTGTGGGTACCCGCAGTACACATAAAATTGATTATATAAACAGGGCAACCACAAGGGATTGCCCCTACGGTCTGCGATTGAATTGTGGTGTTTGAATGGTAGGGATTGCGCCAATGATTTGCGATTGATGAAGGGTAGGGGTGCCCCTTGTGGGTACCCGCAGTACACACAAAATTGATTATATAAATAGGGCAACCACAAGGGATTGCCCCTACGGTCTGCGATTGAATTGTGGTGTTTGAA
>DUAN01000073.1:0-1686 GCA_012960845.1 Planctomycetota bacterium
GCTTGCTCTACCTGTCTGGCAGAAGTTTCTCCCAGCGCCAGCGGAACCACCGGATCCCACTGGCCATGGCAGCACAGGAGGGGTGTCGAACCGGCCCCCTTGCCACTCCCCTTGAGCAGGGAATCGGCGATCGGCAAGTAGGCGGAAAGAACCAGGATGCCTCCGAGTGGCGGGTCCTGTGCAAGCCCGACATGGTATGCCATGGCTCCTCCCTGGGAGAAACCGGCCAGGATCAGGCGCTGGTCAGGAATACCCAACGCACGCTGTTCGGCGATCAGTTCCTCGATCAGAGCCGCACTTTGATAGATCCCGGTCTCATCGATACGGCGATCGATAGAGACCTCGAGGATGTCGTACCAGGCACGCATCACCATGCCGTTGTTGATGGTGACAGGACGAGTGGGAGCGTGTGGGAAGATGAAGCGGATCGGGTCGATCTGGTCGACACCGAGTTCGGGAATGATCGATTCGAAATCATGACCGTCTGCGCCGAGGCCGTGGAGCCAGATGACCGCAGCCGTTGGATTTTCTCCTGTTTCTCTCACGACTCGTTCCATCGAACTCCTCGGCTACTCTGTACAGAGCGTTTGAACGATGGGTAACAATTCGTCCAACGAACGAATTGTGTAGTCTCCATCCGGTGAAAATCTATCGTGCCAGTGTTGATGCTGGCCATTGTCGACCCACACCGTCGTCAGGCCGCACTTCTTTGCGCCGAGTAACTCCTCGGAGTTTCCGTCTCCGACAAAGATGCACTCTCCAGCAGCAAGACCGAGAGTTTCGAGACAGTGAGTGTACATCAAGGGATGGGGCTTCCTCACTCCCAGAAATGCTGAGATCGATCGCGTGGGAAAATAGCGACCCAGAGGTGTTTCATCGAGCAGTTCCGGGGCAGCGCTGGAACAGTCCGTGACCAGGGCCAGTTGTAGTCCAGCGATCAAGATCTGGTCCAGCGTGGAGCATGTTTCAGGTTTTGGGACCAGGACTTCCCGAAGCAGTTCTCGATGAAGTCGAGCGGCACCGCTCCTCTTTTCGATGGAGACTTCGAGGCCCGCTTCTTCCAGGAGGCAGTCAAACTGGTGATCCCCATCGAGAATCTGGCCGATCATTCGATCGCGGAATCGAGCATTCCACAGTTCTTGATAAAGAGCAGTGTCGATCTGCAACTTCGAGGCGACTGCGGCACTGCTTTGCTCCCAGGTACTCAAGGGGAGATTGGGGACCAGGGTGCCGAACAAGTCGAACAGGATCGCCTTCATGAGCCTCCAACACTTCCTTGAAGAAGAGAGGATGCTCTGAGAAACGGAGTCGGGCAAGCCGTCGTGGCAGTGGGAGTTGTTGCAGGAAGGAGAAACAAATGGGCCTTGCGGTATCGAGGAGATATCGCAAGGCCCATGAACTCAACCGGATTTGAGTGGTTTCGTATTCACGTGGTCAGGAAGGCGTCTCTCTGGACAAGGAGCGGGCGTTGTTTTCTGCGGAATCTCGGGGGGGAGAAACTGGACAATCGGACCCACTCCTCAGAGCTTGTTGCGGGAGGGCATGATCCACGCCCACCCGCAACTCACCTGAGAGAACTCTAGCAATTCGTATCGTCACTATCACAAACAGGCAACGTGTCGTCGGTGGTCGCATCTGGACCATCGTTGAACGGGCCTGGTGCCGTCGGAACGTCCCCGAACTTGA
>DUAN01000073.1:1811-35132 GCA_012960845.1 Planctomycetota bacterium
CACAGGATCGGAAGACCGTTGAACTGGTTCGCAAGCATTGTTGCGGAGTCAGCCAGGTCGACCTTGTCGTCACTGTTGCAATCACCACGCTGGAAGATCTCCTCGGGAACAACGTGCACCAAGGTGTCGTTGCGCTCGTAAAGATGGAGCGATTCGAAGTCGATGACCACGTTGTTGTAGAGTGTCACGTCGCCATTACCGTTGATGTCGTTGCACCACTCGATCAGCTGATCTTCGTTGCACTCGGCATCCATATCGACGGTGACGCGCATCTTACCGATCAATAGACGTCCATCCGCTCCGTCACCGGAGGTGGCCATCGTCTGTGGCAAGGTCTGGCCCTCGAAGGGCGGCAGAGCGTCGAGCAGGAGCGCCACGATCAACTCGCAACCGTCTCCGTCGTCGGGATCGTCATCGACCTGAACGGCGGTGTACTCGACACCTACCTGATCGAGGATCGAGCCGTTGAACTCCCAGGAATCCTCGTGAATCGTCAGGTTACAGTCGTAACAGACGGTGAAGGTGAAACCCTGGATGTAATCGTCTTCGTCAGCGTAGAAGAAACACAGATCACCAGTCTGGCCGTGGTACGCATAGTTCCCGGCGCCCTCGTCGAAGGCAGTTTCCATCCAGAGAATGGTGTCTTCGGCGGGGACTCCAACGGGCTCACAGATGAAGTTTCCACTTTCCAGCAGAGGTGCGACTGACAGACCCGCCACGACGATCACGTTGTCGAGACGAGGATCTCCAAGGGTGTCGTTTGCAAGAGCCAGGGTGCTGGACTCGGGTGGGGGAGGAGTTCCCGGGTCTCCGAGCACATAGACGTTGGCGTTGTTACAGGAGTAGGTGTAAGTCGCGATGTGTTGGCCATTGCCCATCGGAATGGTCTGCGCATCGAAGGGTGCCGTAAAGTCGACCACGACTCCCAATGTTCCACCGTCGGGGTAAATGTTGGAGAGCTGGAACTCTGCGTTGGCAGCATCCGTAGCTTCTCCGGTGGTAATACCTTCCAGGGTGAGGACCGCAGGATCATGAGTCACCGCAGTGACAAATCCTTGCACTCCGCCGAGGCTATTGTCGAGCAGAACCCGGGCATCGCCGGTGGTTCCAGTTCCGTCAGCGGGAGCCGATCCGCCCTCCATGATCATCGAAGCAGGGGGGGGCTCGAGCAGAGTCAAGGTACCGTTATTGAGCCCTAGACCATCCGAGGCGCCGACCGAGAGGCCCGCTTGCACGATCAGATTGTCGAGCGGTGGAGAGTTCAGAGTGCCGTCGGTGAACGCGATCGATACCGGAGTATCCGCAGTCACGACCACCTTTGGGGTCAGCGAGATGGTAGCGATCTCGATTCCCGAGCCTGCGGGGATCGTATCTCCGGTGAAGGGCGGCATAGAATCCATCACCACTCCAAGTGTGGCTCCTCCGGGTAGAATCTCGGGGACCATCAGGTCAGCAGTACTGGCTGCGCCAGAGGTGCTGATGTCGGTGGCGGTGACCATCGAGTCGTCGTATCCGATCGCGAGCACGAAGCCCTGGACATCGGACGTGGCATCCATCGTGATGCTAAGAGTGGTGGATCCCAGACCCAGCACACTGCCATCACTGATGGTCAAAGACTGTTGGGCAGATACCATTGATCCAAGAGACAACATCAAGACTAATGTTGAGAATGAAACTGTAAGAGGACGCATAACACCATCCCTCCGAATGGGAGTACAAACTCCGAGGCGTCCGGCTCAATTCAGAAAAACCTGAGAGTCGAGCCAAAAGTGATTAGACGAATACATACGAACCGAAAATAATCAGCGAGAGCCACTTGGCCCCGGCCGGTTCAACAACTTCACTCATCTTTATGAGCGAATCTCTCCTGAATGTTAGCGTGGTATGTATTGCCGATCAAGGAGATGTTATGTTGACTTTACTGACTATGTAGTTGATATTGTTAATAATTATGTATTGGAAACTACGCCACCGCCGCGGGGGTCTGCGACACCCACGAGGCCACGGTGTGGGGTGCGGGCGATCAACTGAAAATCGCCGATGGCACTTCTACGAGCGCATACGTGACCGAGAGCCAGAAGAGACTGTTCGGTGGAGGTCGGGACGGCGGCCTCGAGGAAGATGCGATCTGGCAGGCATTGATGGTGAATCTTCGGTGCGGTGATCGAATTCTCTGGAGAAAGTCCTAAGCGGGTCAATCCGAGCAGAACTTGAAAGACATTGGTGATGATGGTGGGGCCGCCGGGCGTGCCGAGCACCGCATCGACATTTCCTTCTTCATCGAGCAAGACGGTCGGGCTCATCGAGGAGAGTGGTCGTTTTCCCGGTGCGACTGCGTTGGCGGATCCCTGGATCAGGCCGAATAGGTTCGGTTCGCCGGGGTGGGCGGTGAAATCGTCCATCTCGTTGTTGAGCAGGAACCCCGCCGCGGGAACCAGCACCTTGCTGCCAAATGAGCCGTTGAGAGTGGTGGTCACAGCCACGCCATTGCCGTGGCAGTCGATGACGCTGTAGTGGGTGGTCTGCTCACTTTCCTTGACCGGTGGGGAGTCCTTGAGGAGATCCGCAGAACTGGACGCAGAGGATCGATCGATGGTGGCAGCGAGGCGGTCCAGTCGCTTCTTGTCCTGCAACATCTCCAACGGGCAGGCCACGTGATCGGGATCGCCCAGGTATTGATTTCGGTCGGCAAAAGAAAGTCGCATCACCTCGGCCAGAAGATGATACAGCTGTGGCGATTCCGCATCGGTGCTGCCGATTTTGAATCGTTCCAGCATCCTCGACATCTGGGCGAGACAGATTCCACCGGATGAAGGGGGAGGCATCGACACCGCAGAACCGTTGGAGATGGGGAACCGGATCGGCTTCCGCTCCACTGGACGATAGTCGAGGAGGTCCTTGGCGGAGATCAGTCCTCCTCCCCGTTTCATCTCGATGACGATGTGGTCGGCGACTTCACCATCATAAAAGCCGGCGATTCCTCGTTCGATGATGATCTCAAGAGTCCTGGCCAGGTCCGGCTGGCGAAACAGCTTTCCCTCTCCGATCACTGCTCCATCGGGGAAAAAGGTGTCTGCGGTCGCCTCGAAGCGGAGCATCGATTTCTTCGAAGCGACGAGCATCCGGTGAGTTCTGGCTGGCAACAGGAAGCCGCCTTGCGCCAGCAGCCGGGCCGGTTCGATCACCTGTCGACGGGTCATGGTTCCCCACCGCTCCAGGGCGGTGAGCATGCCAGAGACCGATCCGGGTACTCCTGCGGCGAGGTGTCCCAGCAGCGAAGCGGAACGGTTCCCCGCTGCAGCGGCCTGGGTGTACATGTCGGAGGTGGCGGCCCCGGGAGCGACTTCCCTGAAGTCGAGGGAGACTTCTGAGCGTTGTTTCTTCTCGCGCCCGATCGAGCCGACCAGGAATCCACCTCCTCCGAGGTTGCCGGCAGCAGGGTAGGTCACCGCCAGGGCAAATCCGATCGCAACCGCCGCATCGATGGCATTGCCTCCCTGTCGTAAGATATCGGTGCCCACCCCTGCGGCCAGCGGTTCTGCTGCGGCGACGATTCCACGGCCCTTCTTCATATCGACCATCGGTTAGCCTCTCCTCTTGTGCGGTTTCACCTCGATCACTTCAGTCTGGTTTCCACGGGTGATGGCATAGTGGAATCTCGAGCCGATGGCACCAGCACCCCAGGCGCCACTTTTCGAGAGTGCCACGAAAGCGGCCTGGACTGCCGGGTTCTGCCCCTTCCTCATGAGGATCCGGTCGAGTGCTTCCTCGATCGCTTGCTCTGGAGTGGCACCCTGTCGCATCCGCTCGACCACCAGGAAGGAGCCACAGACCTTCGAGATCTCCTCACCCATTCCGGTGGCGACGCATCCTCCGACCGAGTCATCGGCGTACAAGCCGTGTCCCACGATGGGAGAATCTCCCACCCTTCCGGGAAGTTTCCAGGCCATGCCACTGGTCGTGCACGCCGCAGCGATGGATCCCTGGGAACTGAGGGCGACCTGTCCGAGGGTGTCGTGTCCCTCGGGGGCGCCGAGACGGTCCGGGTGTTTTTTCAGCCACTTCTGATAGGCGGCTCGCGCTCCATCGGACAGGGTTTCCTCGCCGGAGAATCCCTGCTCTTCGGCGAATGAGCGGGCGCCGTCTCCGACCAGGATCAGATGGGGAGAGTTTTCCATCACCTTTCGGGCGACTTGCACCGGGTGGCGGTACCCGGTCAGCGCGCAAACCGCTCCTCCATCCAGAGTGCTTCCATCAAAGACAGCGGCATCCAGTTCGACGTCGCCGTCTCTGTTAGGGAATCCTCCGTATCCTACGGTCGAGATGGCAGGATTGGCCTCGGCGGTCATCACGCCGCGCTCCACCGCATCGAGAGCGGTCCCACCCGATTGCAAGACTTGCAGGGCTTCAAGATTGGCTGCCTTGCCAAAGGGCCAGGTCGAGATGATGACGGGCAATTCGGTGGCTGCCTTGCCCGACCCTTCCTGCCCTCGGACCCCGGCAGAAGCGAGGAAGCCGACACCGGCTGCGGCTCCTCGGAGTAAGAAAGTTCGCCTCCTCATGCATTGCTCCTTTCGAGCCGGGTCAGCGCAAGCCACTACAGAGGAGAGTCTGGTGGATCCGGTACTCTCCGGCAACCCTCGCACTGGCGAGTGCATGAGGCTAGGATCTCGACCCGGAAGGACACCGATCAGATGCGACTCGACCTCGATGTACTGAATCCCGAGCAACGAGAGGCGGTGGAGCACCCCGGTGGCCCACTGCTGGTGCTGGCTGGAGCGGGGACCGGGAAAACCCGGGTCATCACCTACAGGATCGCTCACTTGATGGCGCAGCAGGGTATCCAGGGAGATCGAATTCTCGGGATCACATTCACCAACAAGGCCGCTCGCGAGATGCGGAATCGACTGCAGCGGATGTATCCAGACCTCGATCCTATGCCGGTCCTGTCCACTTTCCATGGCTTTGGATTGGCGCTGATTCGCCAGGAACATCGATCATGCGGGCTCCGCTCGAGATTCCCGATCTACGACGATTCCGATGTCCGGAGCGTGTTGACCGAAATTGTTCGCCACCTCGCAGGTATGTCGCAAGCAGAAGCGAGGGTCGATGACGTGAAGGGAGTGATCTCCCGCTGGAAGTCGCAGTTTCTCGCACCCGAAAGGGCACTGGAAGCCTCTGCAGATTCCTTCGAGGAGCTGTGTGCACGCGCTTTTCTACGCTATCGCGATCGAATGAAAGGCCTCAATGCGGTCGATTTCGATGACCTGATCCAGTTGCCGGTGCTTTTACTCGAGCAAGATGAAGAGGCCAGAAAACGGTGGAGTGGTCGATATGATCACCTGTTGATCGATGAGTACCAGGATACCAATTCTGCCCAGTTCCGACTGGCCCGAGCGCTGGTCGGTGAGCAGCAAAATCTCTGTGTGGTTGGCGATGACGACCAGTCGATCTATCGCTTTCGCGGAGCAGAGGTGGAAAAGATCCTCTCCTTCAGGAAGGACTTCCCTGCGGCTCATGTGGTGACACTCGAGCGGAATTATCGTTCGGTGGGGTCGATTCTTGAGGCGGCTCACGCGGTGATTTCTCGCAATCCCAACAGGCATCCAAAGAAGTTGATTTCCCAGCGGGGACCGGGCTCTCCGATTCCATTTCTCATCTGTGATGGAGAGATGGAAGAAGCATCAGAGGTGGTTCGATCGATTCATGAGGCTCGAAGGAGTGGTCTTCCCCTGTCGAAGCAGGCGGTACTTCTCAGGTCTGCCATCCAGGCGCGACCGTTCGAGGAGAAACTGCGTTTTTACGAGATTCCCTACACCATCATCGGGGGCATGAGTTTCTTCGACCGAAGAGAGGTGCGAGATGTCGTCGCCTATCTCAGATGCGTGGTGTTCCCGACCGATGACATCGCCTTGTTACGGATTCTCAACACTCCGAGGAGGGGCTTCGGTGGAGTCGCTCGGGAACGGATCGACGAACAGGCTCGAAGCAGTGGTAGGGGTGTGCAGGAGGTGCTGAAGGACCCACAGGTGCTGGAGAAGATCTCTGCCCTCTCACGCAAGGGGGCACGGCAACTGGTCGATGCTCTCGACACTGCCAGGGCACAGCTGGCGATCGATGGTCGCAAGGCTCTGTGCCAGTTGCTGGAGGATGTCAAGTATGATGACCAGTTGAAGGAAATCGCCGGGACCGATCCGATGGAGCTGGAATCGAGAAGAAGCGTCATCGATGGATTGCTCGATTCGATCTCGCACTACGAGAGCAAGCACGGTCCAGGAAATCTCCAGGAATGGTTGCGCAATATCACGCTGGAGCCGAGGGACGATGGAAGCGAGGAGCAGGGAGAGGTGTTGACTCTGATGACCTTTCACGGAGCCAAGGGTCTCGAGTTTCCGCTGGTCCATCTGGTGGGAGTCGAGGAGGGCCTGATCCCTCACCGGAGAGCGCTGGCGGAAGATGGAGATGCGGGAGAGGAAGAGGAGCGTCGTTTGATGTACGTGGCGATGACCCGCGCGATGGATCACCTGATCATCTCGATGGCACGGCAGCGGCGACGATATGGCAAGGACCTCGAGTGTGAGGAGAGTCGCTTCGTGCTCGATATTCCGCAGGAGCATCTGGTGCGGCGCGAGATTCAAGAACAGGAGCGTCCGGTGCTGGAGGGAAGCAGTGCGAGGGAACGATTGCAGCAGATGCGAGAGCGGCTCGGTGAGGTCGACTCGAATGAATCTTGAAGGAATCTTGAAGGGGCGCAGGTTCGCACTGAATTCGAACTTCTGAACTCGAACTTCTGAACTCGAACTTCTGAACTCGAACTTCTGAACTCACACGGATCGAGTCATGTCCTCAGGATCAGTGATTTCGAATCCACTTCGAGGCGGCAGGACTCGGTTCAGAGTTCTCGCCGGCACTCCCTTGCCAGCCGATCAGAAAGATAGCGGTCAGCGCAAGGATGGCGAGGACTCTGAGCAGGCTCATGGGAACCAGTGGCAGGGGTTCGGCTGGGAGAAGCGCTGGAAGTGGCTCGACTGCAGGAGAGATCGTCAAAGGGCAGAGGACCTGCTGGGACGAGGGCATCGCGGTCTCCATCGCGGTCTCCATCGCGGTCTCCATCGCGGTCTCATTCTCGGGATCGAATCTGGGCGACAGCGGCAGCGGTGGATGACTGACGATATCGAGCCACTGTGACTCACGACTGGGAGATTCACCGGTGGCTTCGGAGCCCTCTTCAGGGGTAGATTGTGGGGTATTCAGGGGGTCCTGCTGCATCGCTGCCTCCGGCGGAGTTTCGGTTCTTCCTCCTCCTTCATCGACTCTTCTGGGGCAAACCTTTAGCCTTTCCTTGAGAGAATCGCACTTCCAGAGCATGATGCGACGATCCAGTTTCACGATGAGAATCGCAGTTACCGCAGATCCGAGGAAGGAGTTCCGTCTTGTCAGACAGCCTGAAGGTCGGTCGAGAAGTCATCGAGCAGGAAGCCAAGGCGCTCCATGCCCTGGCCGAGGGACTCGGCGATTCATTCCGTGAGGCGGTCTCCCGCCTGGCCGGGGCCAGTGGCCGGGTGTTGGTTTCAGGAGTTGGAAAGAGTGGCAGCATCGCCCAGAAGGTGGCGGGTACCCTGGCCAGTACCGGAACTCCAGCACTGTTTATCCACCCCATCGAAGCGCTCCATGGCGACCTCGGAGTGGTCGGAGAAGGGGACATCCTGCTGGCGCTCTCGAAGAGTGGCCAGACCGAGGAACTGGTCCGTTTCCTCCGACATTTCCGCCGATTAGGAGCGGCCATCATTTCCATCTGTGAGAGTTCCACTTCTCCGGTTGCACAACTCTCCGATGTGGTGGTAGAGATTCCAGCTCTGGGTGAGGCTGGGCCTCTCTCGCTCGCTCCCACCACCAGTTCGGTGCTGCAACTGGCGGTCGCAGATGCGCTGGCGATGTGCTTGCTGGATGTACGAGGTTTTACTGCGGAGCAGTTTGCGAGTTTTCATCCGGAAGGAACCCTCGGTCGCAGGTTGTTGGTACGTTGCGAGGACCTGTCTCATCAGGGGGACGCTCTCCCGGTGGTGCGGGAGGATCAGTCCGTGGCAGAATTGTTGTTCGAGATGAGTGGCAAAGGACTGGGAATGTCCTGCGTGGTCGATGCTGAAGGTGTCTTTCGCGGCGTCTTCACCGATGGGGACTTGAGACGATTGCTCACCAAGGCGCATTCCCCGGTGGAGTTGACCATCTCAGAAGCGTGGTCCATCAGTCGCCGCGAGGTGGGTTCGTCGGTCGATCAGGGGACCATCGAAGCCAGCGCATTGGCTGTGGATGCCCTGGCAGTGATGCGCGCCCAGGAAATTTCATGCCTGGTGATCGTCGATGAGAAACGATGCCCAAGAGCGGTGATACGGATGGCCGATCTTCTGCGAGAGGGGATCGCCGACCCGGCTGCTGAGGCCTAACGCCGCGGCAGATACCGTCGACCCAATCAGTAGCGGGCACCCAGTTGGGGTGTCTCGATCGCTTCCTTTTGAAGGAGAATGGGTTGCTCCTTCGATCCATCCCATCCAAGGGTCAGGTCCAGCACAGTGGTTCGATCGAGCAACTGATCCGATAGTTCACAGATCTTTACCCACTGGTCATGGAGGGCGCAGGGATTGTCGGATACGCACTCCGATTGACCGAGAATACAGGAGTTCTTGCGGGTGCCTCCTTCGATCTCTTCCACCACGGTTCTGAGAGAGATGTCCTGCGGTGGGATGGTGAAGAGGAAGCCGCCTCCCGGTCCCCTGAGACTCTTCAGGAGGCCTGCCTTGACCAACGGCTGGACCATCTTTCGGGTGAAGTGTTCGGGCAGTTGCGCCTCTTCACAGAGGGATTGAATGGTCCTGGGCTGGCCAGGGTATTTGGCCATCAGCCGCAGGCACCGCAGCGCATACTCGACACCTCGTGAGTAGAGCTGAGTCATGGTGTGCATCCTTGACCACACGAGTCTTCGTGGGGAGGGGTGTGAGTCATGCGAGAGGATGTAGTGAAGGAATTGTAGATCTCCACCGCTGGATCCGAGGGGATTCCTGCAAAATACGAATCTCGGGTGTAGTGGGTGCCGTCCGGCAATTTGAATTACTCCCCGAAGGTGATCTTCCGAAATGTCGGCGAAGTTCGATTCTATGGGCAATGAACCCTACGCCGCATCGATGAACCCCAATTAATAGATGGGGTTTCAGAAGTTCTGCGAACTCTTCCAGCTGCACTTCTCAGGACATATGAGGGTACCGGTGATCGGTGGGAGGCAAGAAATTCTCCTTCACTGTCCTGGGAGCGACCCAGCGCAGCAGATTGAGAGAAGATCCCGCCTTGTCATCGGTGCCGGAGGCACGGGCGCCTCCGAAGGGCTGCTGGCCGACCACGGCACCGGTCGGTTTATCATTGATGTAGAAATTGCCGGCACTGTAGCGAAGACGATCGGAGATGGCATCTGCGGCAGGACGATCGCCACTGAAGACCGCTCCGGTAAGAGCGTATGGACTGGTGCTGTCCAGCACGTCGAGGCAATGGTCCATTGCAGCATCTTCGTAGACGAACACCGACAAGATCGGCCCGAACAGTTCGGTCTCCATCGAGTAGGACCGAGGGTCATCACATTCGATGATGGTCGGTGAAATGAACCATCCCTGGGAGTCGTCGCATTCTCCACCCGCGATGATTTCACATTTGGGATCGGATTTAGCCATCTCGATCGCCTGCTGAAGCCGTTGAAATGCACGTTCATCGATGACTGCACCGATGAAGTTGCGGAAGTCCCGGACATCTCCCATCGACAGGGATCGAGTCGCCTCCACCAGCGATTCTTTGACCTGAGGCCAGAGACTCGAAGGGATGTACATGCGGCTCGCTGCAGAGCATTTCTGGCCCTGATATTCAAAGGCTCCACGTACTGCAGCGGTCACCAGGGAGGGGACATCGGCACTGGGGTGAGCAAAGATGAAGTCCTTCCCACCGGTTTCTCCGACGATTCTCGGATAACTCCTGTAGTTCTCGAGCTGGTTTCCGATCTGCTTCCACAGTTGACGGAAGACCTCGGTCGACCCGGTGTAATGGAGACCCGCAAAACTGGGATCCGCCAGCACCGATGAAGTGACCTCGACAGGATCACCGGGGATGAAGTTGATCACCCCTGGCGGCAGCCCCGCTTCCTCCAGCATCTTGTAGGCGTACCAGTTGGACAGGATCGAGGTTTTGGATGGCTTCCACAGTGCAGTGTTTCCCATCAGTACCGGCGCGCAGCAGAGGTTGGCTGCGATGGAGGTAAAGTTGAAGGGGGCGATGGCGTAGACGAAGCCCTCGAGGGGACGGTAATCGACATGGTTCCAGGTGCCAGGAGGGTTGATCAACGGTTGCTCATGGGGGATTTGATCGAGCGCGAAATGATTGTTGAAGCGGAAGAAATCGATCAGTTCACAGGCCGCGTCGATTTCCGCTTGTAAGACGGTCTTCGACTGACCGAGCATCGTTGAAGCGTTGAGCTCATCGCGCCAAGGACCGCACAAAAGTTGTGCCGCCCGCTCCATCACTGCGGATCGAACTTGCTGGGGAGCACTCGACCAGTCGACCCACGCATCGTTGGCGGCATCGATGGCCTGTTGCACCACCTCGGGGGTGGCTCCATGCCAGCGGGCGACCACCTTGGAGTGATCGTGCGGGCACTTCTGCTCCCGGATGACTCCGGTGAAGATCTCCTTGCCAGCCACGACGCATGGAATCTCTGGGATTTCGTTTGCCATCGTGTCGAGTCGGCCTTCGATGGAAGTTCTTTCCTTCGAACCGGGTGCGTAGTCCAGGATGGGTTCGTTACCCGGTACTCCGGGGCAAAAGATCTGGTTTCCCATGGGCCTCCTCGTGGCTCAGATACCTTGGATGAGTGGGCGCATTAGAACGGGACAGACATCGAGATGCTACCGCTCGTGGATTCGGTTCGGTTGCCGCAACCCATCGTTATGGCTAGGGTAGGGATTGGAGTTTCTTGGCCCCTCTGGGGCTGAACCTGTTTCCCTCGCCAACGGAGGATCTGCGATGACTCTTTCTTCGTCAGACTTACTCGACTCGGGAGATCTGTTCCAGGATCGGCACATCGGCCCCAGACCCGCGGACATCGATCAGATGCTGGCGGATATCGGGATGGATTCGATCGAACAACTGCTGGAAAAAACCGTTCCCGATTCGATTCGATTTCAGGGAACGATGAACCTCGATGAGGTGGCGACTGAAGCAGAAACCCTGACAGAACTCGAGCACCTCGCCACCCGTAATCAGCAGTTCAGATCGCACATCGGAACCGGCTACCACGATTGCATCACGCCGCCTGCGATCCAGCGGGGAATCCTCGAAGCTCCAGGGTGGTACACCGCATATACGCCTTACCAACCTGAGATCAGCCAGGGTCGACTGGAGGCCTTACTCAATTTCCAGACGATGATCTGTGATCTGACCGGTATGGAAGTGGCCAATTCATCGATGTTGGATGAAGGCACCGCCGCCGCTGAAGCGATGGCGATGTGCCACAGGATCCAGCAACGGGCGCGCCGTGATGAGACTGCGGATCTGTTCTTCATTTCTCAGGGTTGCCACCCACAGACGATCGAGATCGTCAGGTCGAGAGCGGTCCCCCTGGGAATCGAGGTGGTAATCGGGGATCACCAGGACTTCACCTTCCCGACCCGCTGTTTCGGCATGTTGTTGCAGTATCCAGATACCGACGGCAGAGTCATCGGCCTGGAAGAGATCTGTACCCGCGCCCACGATGCCAATGCGCTGGTGGTGGTGGCGGCTGACCCGCTGGCTCTGACGTTGTTGCGCTCTCCGGGAGAAGCGGGGGCCGACATGGTGGTCGGGTCTACGCAGAGATTTGGAATCCCGATGGGTTTTGGTGGCCCGCATGCGGCCTACCTGGGAACCCAGGAGAAGCAACAGAGACAACTTCCGGGTCGCCTGGTCGGTGTTTCCAGAGATTCTCAGGGCAAGGAAGCGCTGCGACTGGCGTTGCAGACGCGGGAGCAACATATCCGTCGTGACCGAGCGACCAGCAACATCTGCACGTCACAGGTACTACTGGCGGTTTGTGCCGGGATGTATGCGGTTCACCACGGTCCGGAGGGGCTGACCACCATCGCCAAGCGGGTGCGATTGCAGTGCGAGATCCTCGCCAAAGGGCTTGCGGATCTGGGACACGGTGTGGTCGAGGTGCTTCGCTTCGATACGGTGAAGGTTATTCCTGCAGGAATCTCAGAAGAAGAACTGAAGAACCGGAGCAGTGCTGAGGAGCGAAATCTTCGCTACTACGGTGATGGTGCAGTGGGCATCACCTTCGATGAGACCTGTCAACGAGAAGACATCCTGTCGATCTTGAGGATCTTTGGAGCCACGGCGGGGTCGGTTGACCTCGATTCGCTCGCCGCAGGTTGTGACCTGGAGATCCCCGAGGAACTGGCGAGGAATACCGAATTCCTGACCCATCCCGTGTTCCACCGTTATCGATCCGAGATGGAACTGGTGCGCTACATGCACCGGTTGGAAAACAAGGATCTCGCTTTGAACACAGCGATGATTCCGCTCGGTTCTTGCACCATGAAGTTGAACGCAGCTGCAGAGATGTTCCCGATCCTGTATCCAGGATTCAGCCGCATGCATCCCTTCGCACCGAAGGAGCAGACCGCCGGATACCAGGTTCTCTTCGATCGCCTGGAACTCTGGCTGCAGGAGATTACCGGGTTCGATGCCGTTTCACTGATGCCGAATGCTGGCTCGCAGGGTGAGTATGCCGGTTTGATGGTGATCCGGGAATACCACGAGACCCGTGGCGATAAAGATCGAAAAGTGTGCTTCATCCCCCAGTCTGCCCACGGTACCAATCCTGCCAGCGCCACCATGGCGGGGATGGAAGTGGTCGTGGTGAGTTGTGATTCCGAAGGGAACATTTCGATCGAGGATCTCGAAGCAAAGATCGCCGAGCATGGGACGCGCTGCGCTGCGTTGATGGTCACTTACCCTTCGACCCATGGAGTCTTCGAGACCTCCATCCAACAGATCTGCGATTTGATTCACGAGACTGGAGGGCAGGTCTACCTCGACGGGGCCAACATGAATGCGATGGTTGGACTGTGCCGTCCGGGAGACATCGGCGCAGATGTCTGTCACCTGAACTTGCACAAGACCTTCTGCATTCCCCACGGTGGCGGGGGACCAGGGATGGGCCCGATCGGAGTGTTGAGTCATCTCGCCCCCTTCTTGCCAGGACATCCGGAGAGAAAGACTGGCGGGAAGCAGGCGATTGGAGCCATTTCTGCGGCACCCTTTGGCAGTGCGATGATTCTTCCGATCTCCTATGCATACATCCGGATGATGGGGGCCAGTGGACTGCGGAGGGCTACCGAGGTGGCCATCCTGTCCGCCAACTACCTCGCTAAAAAATTGCAGGAGTTCTACCCGGTTCTTTACCGCGGGGCGCAGGGCCAGGTGGCTCACGAGTGCATCATCGACACCAGGATTCTCAAGGAGAGCGCTGGGATCAGCGTCGATGATGTTGCCAAGAGGCTGATCGATTACGGCTTCCATGCACCCACCATGTCCTGGCCAGTTGCGGGAACCTTGATGATTGAACCGACGGAGAGTGAATCGAAGCAGGAACTGGATCGATTCATTTCGGCGATGATCGGAATTCATGCCGAGGCGAAGGCGGTCGAAGAGGGAACCTATCCAGCTGCGGATCATCCTCTTTGCAATGCGCCCCACACTGCGGAGATGGTTTCTGCCGATCAGTGGGACCACCCGTATTCTCGCGAGAAGGCCGGTTATCCAGGAGCGAAGCAGAAGGCCAACAAGTTCTGGCCGGCGGTCTCTCGAATCGATCAGGCGTTTGGCGATCGCAATCTGGTCTGTTCCTGTCCTCCGGTCGAGGAATATCTGGAATCATGATCGGTGGGTCAGATGCTGCGAGGAGTGGATCCTCAGCCCTGATCGGTCTGGATCAGTGCAGCGTGTAATGCACGGACCCCTCGGACCAGGTCTGCTTCCTTCACCACACAGGAGATGACCAGGTTGGACGAGGAGATCAGGTCGAGGTTGATCTTTTCTTCTGCGAGCACCGAGAAGATCTTCCCTGCAACTCCAGGCTCTCTCGCGATTCCTTCTCCGACGATGTTGAGAAGTGCCACCTCGTCGTCGACGATCCACGAGGCACCTCCCACTTCTTCGACCACCTTTTTCAGGTCTGCCTTTTCGATGAAGGTATTCGAGGGGACCACGAAGGTGATGTCGTTGTGACCCTCGTGGCTCTGGGCCTGAACGATCAACCTGACATTGACTCCCTGATCACCGAGTGCACTGAACAGGCGGGCAGCAATGCCCGGTTCATCGGGTACAGATAGGATCGAGACCTTACTCACATCGCGGTCATCGGTGACCGCACGAACTACCACTTCTTCCATCGGTTCATCCTTTCCAACGATTCGGGTTCCTGGACGATCCTCGGTGGCCGAGGCGACCACCAGCGGTACCAGGAATCGACGAGCCAGTTCGACCGACCGGCCATGCAGCACCTTCGCACCCAGATTCGCCATCTCGAGCATCTCGTCGTAACTGAGGGCAGAGATTTGCACCGCATCGGGAACGATATTCGGATCTGCGGTGAAGACTCCGGTCACATCCGTGAGGATTTCGCAGCGCTGGGCACCGAGTGCAGCGGCCATCGCAACGGCACTGGTATCCGATCCTCCACGACCCAGGGTGGTGATCTCCTGCTGCTCATCTGTACCCTGAAATCCTGCCAGAACCACGACCTGATCCTGGGCCAGCGCCTCGACCACACGATCCGGGTCGATCCGCAAGATCCGCGCCTCTGCGTGACGATCATCGGTGACGATTCCACCTTGCTGACCGGTGAACGAGATGGCAGGAACACCTAACTCGGTCAATGCCATCGATAGCAAAGCCATCGATTGCACTTCTCCTGCAGAGAGCAAAACATCCATCTCTCTGCGGGGCGGATTCTCGGTGACCTCCCGTGCCAGGGAGGTGAGGCGATCGGTGGTGTCGCCCATGGCGGACACCACGCAAACGACATGCATCTGTTCTGCTCGACAATTGGCAATCCTACGAGCGGCACTCTGGATCAGTGACGGCGAAGCGATGCTGGTACCGCCAAATTTCAAGACCAGGATTGGTTGGCTCAGATCGGAGGGGGTCATGCCAGCTTCTCCACCTGTAATCCAGCCCGATCCACTTCGAGGATCCGCACCTCACACCGAGTGCCTGCGGCTTCCAACGCCCTTGCCGCGGCAGTGGCGACCTCTGTGCCGGTCTGAGGGTCTGGCAGGAAACCCGCCAGCGTCGGGCCGGCACCGGAGAGCCAAGCGCCGCGAACTCCATCCGCTTGTTGAAGAGCCGCCAGCGCATCGGCGAGACCGGGGATCAAGGGCAGTCGGAACGGTTGGTGCAACTGATCGAGCGCACCCTTCTCGACCGCATTCCAGTCCCCCCGCGCCAGCCCCGAGATGAGGGTCGCCATCGCACCGAGATTCGAGATGATTGCGCTTCGGGGGTACTGATCGGGCAGTGCCTCCCGGGCTTGTCGGGTCGGCAGTGGGACCGCTGGAATCAGCGCCAGTAATCGAGGCTCCGATTCGATGAAGAGGGGGCTTTGGCTCCAACTACCTTGGCCACCTGCTCCCGCCTGAAAACCACCGGTGATACATGCCGCAGCATTATCTGGGTGACCCTCCAGATCGGACAGTCGTTGAAAAACCTCTGCTGGATCAGGGGAGCAGTTGTCGCGCAGGACCATGCCTGTGACGACGCCACAGGCATGGGCTGCAGCACTGGAACCGAGACCGCGAGCCATCGGAATGGTACTGACGATCTTCAAGGAACTGTGGTCGAGAGTATCTCCTGCGATCGCTTGTGCGACCCGGGCGATGAGGTGCGTACGATCGAGCGGAAGAGTGTCGCTTCCAGGGCCCTCAATCTCGATGGCAAAACTACCGGTGGGGTTGTGCTGAAGTTCGACAGTGATCCCCAGGTTGACCGCAATCCCCAGCACATCGAAGCCGGGTCCGAGGTTGGCAGTGGATGCCGGAGCGTGAATTCTCCAGCGACTCATGACAGATCCATCGCTTTGCGCAGGGAGTCGAGATCCGCATCGACGGGATCGGGTAAGATGGTTCCGGCGACGGCGAGATCGGGGTCCTTGAGTCCGTTGCCGGTGAGGGTACAGACGATGGTGCCGCCAGCTGGGCAGATCTCGAGGCCTGCGTGGAAGCGTTTCAGTAGACCGGCAACGCTGGCTGCACTGGCCGGTTCGCAGAACACACCTTCGCGACTTGCGAGGTGGTGATATGCCGCGAGGATTTCCTCGTCTTCCACTGCAAGGATGGTTCCGTTCGATTGTTCGACGGCCTGGAGGGCGCCCTGCCACGAAGCGGGGTTGCCGATCCGGATGGCTGTGGCGATCGTTTCTGGGTTTTCGACCACCGAACCCGAGACGATCGGTGCTGACCCTGCAGCCTGGCAGCCCATCATCCGGGGTGGGATGGGAATCCGATTGGATTCCAGTTCTTCACTGTACCCACGCCAGGCTGCGGTGATGTTTCCCGCATTACCGACCGGCAGGAAGTGGCTGTCCGGTGCATGACCGAGTTCATCGATGATTTCAAAAGACACGGTCTTTTGACCCTCGATGCGATAAGGATTGACCGAGTTCACCAGGGTGATGCCTTCCGAATTGGAGATTTCGATGACCCGTTGCAGGGCGATGTCGAAATTTCCATCAATGGGGATCACTCGAGCACCGTGGATGATGGCTTGCGCCAGTTTTCCAGTGGCGACCTTTCCTGCCGGCAAGACGACCCAGCAGGGGACTCCAGCACGTGCTGCGTAGGCCGCTGCCGAGGCAGAGGTGTTTCCTGTCGATGCGCAGATCAAACCGCGACTACCCTCCTCCATCGCCTTGGAGACGGCCACCGTCATTCCTCGATCCTTGAAGGATCCGGTCGGATTGAGTCCCTCGAACTTGAGGTACACCTGGCGATCTTCTCCGATGGTCTGACTCAGGGCAGGAGCGGGGATCAAGGGAGTCGAGCCCTCCTCGAGACTGATCACTGGCGTCTCGGGGGAGACTGGAAGGCGGTGGGAAAAGCGTTCGATGAGGCCAGCCATGGTTACTCCTCGATCCGGATGCGGACAGGTCTGGTGATGGATTGAAGGTCTTCGTCCAGGTGAGAAAGAGCGAGGTCGAGTCGTGTAGTTTCAACCGGATGAGTGAGGATTCGAATCGGCACTACGCCGGCAAAGTCGAGTAGGTTTTCTGGTTGGTCGAGTGCCGCAATCCCGACCTGCTCCGATGCCAGTGCGCCCGCAACACGGGCCAGCACTCCATGGCGGTCGGGAACCTCAAGGCGCAGGTAGTGGCGAACCGGTGTGGCGCCGGGGTCGGTGATCTTTTCGACCGTACCTGAGGCCGGGTAGGAGATGGCGTCGCCGCGGGCGGCGCGCAAGATATCGGCGACCACGCTGCCGGCGGTCGGCATGCCGCCGGCCCCCTTGCCCTGCAGAACCAGCGATCCGAAGGGAGCCGCCTCGAGCAGTACTGCATTGTCTTCATCGCGAACCGATGCCAGTGGATGGGAAGAGGGCAGGAAGCAAGGCATCACACCGAGTGCGGTTCCGTCACCATTTCTTCTCATCATGCCGAGTAATTTGAGGCTGAGATCGTGTTCCCAGCCGAACTCGATGTCATGAGGGGAAAGTCCCTCGATTCCTTCGACGCGAAGTTTTTCGATGGGAACACTGCAGCCGAGCAAGATTCTCGCCAGTAGTGCCAACTTGTGTGCGGAGTCGATGCCGCTGATATCCAGAGTGGGATCCGCTTCGGCGAGTCCTGCTTGTTGAGCAGATTTGACCGACTCTTCGAAGGAGAGTTCCTCGAGGCGCCCCAGGATGAAGTTACAGGTGCCGTTGAGAATCCCCGTCAGGCGATCGACAGGGCCGGCGGGGATCCCTTGCTGGATCACCTGCAAGATCGGCACTGCAGCAGCCACCGAAGCTTCGTAGTAGAGAGAGCGTCCATGTTCCTTGGCGAGGTCGAACAGCTCATCGCCATGAATGGCCAGCACCGCTTTGTTTGCAGTGATCACATCCTTGCCCTGTTCGATGGCGAGTCGGATCCACTCCCGAGGAGCTTCGGTGCCACCGGCAAGTTCAACGATGGCATCGATATTGGGATCCTCGATCGCTTCGATGGCATCGCCGCGGATGGTGGGGTGGCCGGGTAGATCGGCAGGCACAGTCCGATTTTTGGAAGGATCGCGCACGACGATGCGAGAGACTTCGATCGGTCGACCCGCTCGTTCGGCGCACTCCTTACGAGTCGCTGCGAGCAGTTCGACGACGGCTCCTCCGACGGTCCCCAGTCCTAGTAGTGCGATGCGGTAACTCTCCATATCATGAAAGATCGGACCTGGAGGGGTATCGCTGCAATGGATTCCTGAAGAGTGCGATTATTTTTTTGCGGGGCGGTCCAGGATGAAGACATACGGTTGGCCACCGATGCGCAGTCGATTGTTGGCGATCACCAGCGGAAAGCGGCTAGAACGATAGGTACCCAGGCTTTTGCCCTTCATGTCCACGATCTTGACGGTGGCCACTCCCTTCGCATCGATCGACACCCTGGCCTTCCCCAGTTTTCCTGGAAGTGGGATCAGTTTTTCGGCCCCGGGGCTCAATCGCTCCCGTTTCTTGGCGTTCAACTTCCAGTGCTGGGAGCCCGCCCGCCGCAGATACTTGCCGTAGCGGGTCAGGGTGTCGGGAATTCCTCCGCTGGTGACACCGACGGTGTGGACCACATCGAGCGAGATCTCCCGGGGAATCGAGGCGGATCGGTTCAGCCAGGGTGCTGGACTCGATGGACTCGATGGGCTCGATGGATTCGATGAACTCGAGGATACGGTCGGTTCCACTGCGCCATGCCCGATGGTCGTGAGCAGAAGAAGGAATCCAAACGCAGTGATCGTGGCTTTCATGCGGTTCCCTAACCGTTCGAGAGGATGATCATCAAGACGCCTTCATCATCTCCTTCGTGGAGGATGAGGCTTCCATCGCCGTCAGGCAAGTCGAGAACTTCTGCGACCATCTCTGGCGCCGAGTGAAGGGTGGTCGAGAGGCCATCGCGCTGGATGGCATAGATGACCCCGATGCAGAGGATTAACGCCGCTGCAGCGGGCAGTAGTGGCCATCTGGTCCTCGCTGGAGATTTTGAATCGGCCAGCGCGCCAGCCCTGCGAAGACCCGCATCGACGCGAGCCCAGTCGAGTGGCGTGGCGGCGGGGACTTCGCCCAAGGGGTCCGCTTCGATGGCCGCGGCCACCGCTTCGGCATCGGTTTCGAGCCACTGGCGGCACTCCGCCGAACGAAAGCCGCTGCGACCGATGAAGGCGGTTTCCACATCGGTCAATTCGCGGTGCGCCGACGCTTCCACCAGCTGCTGGAATCGTTGCAGGTCGGAGAGTGAGTTCATTGCTCATCCTTTCTGTGGCTACGGCGGGGGCCGCCCGGATCCCAATCGCGAGGAAGAGCATCTCTGACCTTTCGCCGTGCATGATAGAGCCTCGACATCACGGTGCCGATCGGAATCCCCAGCACTGCAGCGATCTCGCCATAGGAGAGTTTCTCGTAGCAGTGCAGGGTGAAGACGATGCGGTGGGTATCGGCCAGTCGATCCACCGCTTGCTGGATGGCTGCAGCGACCTCTTCCCGCTCGAGTCGCTCCGCCCCCCCCGGTGGCTGGCTGCGGCCGGTGCGAAGGTCCGAGGTGGGAGTGACCACCTCCTCGACGATGGCCGTTTCCTTGCGAACCTTGCGCCGGCGGATCCGGTCGATGGCATGGTTGGTGGCGATGCGATAGGCCCAGGTGAGGAAGCGCCCGGATGCATCGAAGGAGTCGAGACCGCGGTGGATGCGAATGAACACCTCTTGGGTCGCCTCGAGAGCGTCTTCCCGGTTGCGCAGCATCCGCACCAGAACGGCAAAGATGCGCTCGCGATGGCGGCGATAGAGACCTTCGAAACCGGAGGGGTCTCCAGCAAGATGGCGGTGTACCAGGCGGCGATCTTCATCATCCTTCTCCACATCTACGGATTTCCCTGACGATCTGGCAGTCGATTCCCCGGGATGATCGTCGGTTTCTCGACCATCATCGGAGGAATGCCTGGGGGATGACGCAGGAGTCGGGGTTTCATTCAAAGGAATGGCCCACTTTCTCGAGCTCGATTTCGGTCAGGCGGCGAACTTCTGCCGGTGAGATCTGGAGAACCTGGGCTGCGGACCTCAGGTCGTCCTGTTCCGGTCGCTGAGAGATCAATCGATCGCCGAGCCACGCCTTCTTGATCCGGATCGAGACCCCGGAGATCTCGACCTGACTCGATTCTCGGCGCAATGCGCTGCGCTGCTGGAGCCGCTCGCGGACTCCCAGGGTGCCGGTCAAGATGTGAATCTGTTCGATCAACCGCTCTCGATCCTCGGGGCGGGAGATGACTGTGAGCCACTGCCCAGGTCTCGATTTTTTCATCCAGACGGGTACCAGCAACGCATCGAGTGCTCCCGCATCCATCAACTGGTCGACCACTCCACCGGCTTCCTCGCCGGACAGATGGTCGAGATGGGTTTCCAGAACTGCAATGGTTTCGCGACGGAGCGGGCTCCCCTTGAGGAGAATCGCGCGCAGCAGATTGGGCGGATCCGATTCGGGTGCAATCCGTGTTCCCGCACCCCAGCCCTGGGCCGCGGGGATCCCCTCGGGGGAGTGGCAATATCGATCGGCGAGAGTGGTCAACAGTGCGGCACCGGTCGGTGTCGTCAACTCGCGGCCTGCGGGTCCTGCGCAGACCGGGACGTCTCGCAGTAGTTCCACCACCGCCGGAGCTGGAATCGGGATGATCCCGTGTGCCGCCTTCACCACCCCGCTGCCGAGGGCCATCGGAGTGACGATGATCTCGGCCGGTTGGAGCCAGTGGATCGCCAGCAAGGTGCCGAGAATGTCGACCTGGGCATCGATGGCTCCGACCTCGTGGAAGTGAACCTGTTCCGGGGTCGAGCCGTGAACGTGAGCTTCTGCCCGGGCCAGACGCTGGTAAACCTCGGTCGCCTGCTGGCGAACCGGATCGGGAATCTGCGGATGGTCGAGAGCGCCGATCAGATCGGACAGATGGCGATGGGGAGGGGACTTTTCGAGGGCTTCGACGGTGGCCTTGCAGCCGACAATCCCGCGTCGGGTCTCCGGCGAGAAGTGGAGCCGGTGTTGTGGCAGCGCCGCACAGAGGGGGTCGATCAGGGTGGCCTGCGGCACTCCCAGGTCGACCAGCGCGGCCAGTAACATGTCTCCAGCCACACCGTGAGAGGCGTCGATGAACAGGATAGGCTGGCCTGGAAACTTTAAGTTATTCATTTTAGCAGACTTATGACTTTCTCTCTGGGGTGAGGCGATCCTCACCTCTGTGCTAAAGGGGGGGGGCGATCGATGCAACCGGTAATCTGGCAGACTGACGAGGCCTCCGTTCCCCAACGAAGACGTGGGAGGAGTTGTCGGCGAAGGCTCGACAGGGGGGGGGTCCTGTGAGACAACATGGGCTCGTCACGGGACCGTCTCGTGCCTGACCGGAGGTTCTTCCAGGATCTCCACGAGGGTCGTTGCGGCTCCAGGACGGACCTCGGGGATCCGTGATCGTCACCGGAATTTGACCGGTGGCGATGGCGGGGTTTTGAGGTTTGGAAAGAAATGTGTGGGAGGGGAAGATACCGTTACGGGCCTCTTCGATTCGGGATCATCCTGAATCGTCGATATCCATTGCGGCACCTCTCGCAATCACTGAACAGATTACTTTTTCAATACACCTATTGAGAAGAGATCTCCGCATCGATGAGTCTCGTGAGTGTCGAGCAGTGGTGAGTGCACCACAGCACCTGGAGAGCCTTGTCGTGGGAGTGATACAGAAGGGGATGAAGAGCATGAAAGAGGTGGTCATGGAGCGCAGGACGCATCGCCGTCGAGGCCTCCAAGTGGTAATCGCGATCGTTGCGACGGTGATTTTGACCGTGGTGAGTTCGGGATCCCTTTCGGCCCAGGTTCGGCCAGATGTGCAGAAACTTCTCGATGAAGGAATTAACCTCTTTCAGCAGGGAAAGCTGTCCGAATCTCAACAGAGTTTCGAACGTGCGCTGCTGCTGGATGTGACCTCTCAGGAGGCACTCGAGTGGGTGGATCAGGTTGGGTACAGCCAGTTGATCCAGGTGATTCGTGCCGGGGATGACACCCTGGGTGCCCAGATGGGTTCTTTGTTGCGACTGACATCTCTCGAGACGAAGCGTCGCTCGATGGATTCCGCAGCGATCGCTTCTACCCTGGATTCTTACTTTTCCGATGGAGATCTGCTCGAGCGGACCAAGGGGCTCTACTCGGCGATCAGCGACCATGGTGTCTACCTGATGCCAGGACTGGTCGAGCGATTGGGGCAGCCGGAGCAAGGCGCCAGGGTGCTGGCGATTCAAGCCATCATCCGCCTTTCAGACGACGCTGTGATGCCGCTGTGCCGCAGTTTGCATTCTTCCGAGCAGGGTGTGATCAACGGGGCCATCGCCTCGTTGCAAAAGATCGGCAATCCCGCGTCGGTTCCGAGCCTCTGGTGGCTCGCTGAAACCAGTCAGGATCCGTTGATCCAGGCTGCAGCGGCCGCTGCTGCCGAATCGATCCTGCCCGGACTTGGCAAGACGTCTGCCTATCAGCAGTTGACCAGGTTGGCCCACATATTCAGCAATGATTCGGGATTGATGGTTCGCAGTTACCACGACCCAGTTCTGTGGGATGTCTCCAATGGAGCTCTCACCTACCGGGTGGTGGAGGGCTGGGAACTGAATGAACTCCGTGCGGAGCAACTGATTGCCGATGCTTTGAGCATCGAGGCCGATGGCGCGTCCGCTCTCGCTCTCAGTGCCTGCAACCTGATGGCGCGCTGGAGTGAGTATCGCGATGTCAGTGCCGTCATCTCGAATCAAGTCGATGCCGGCGATGCCGACGAGTCACAAATGGCCAGCCTTCGCGCCAGAAAACTCGACATGGAACGTGTGCGCTGTGCGGCCTACTCGATGCCTGTGGATGTACTCAACTCAGCACTCGATCTGGCACTGGCCGATCGTCGCCCACAAGCGGCCATCGATTTGTTGACCGCTTTGCGCCTCTACTACTGGGGAATGAGCGACATCGAGGTGCCATCCTCGATTCAGTCTGCTCTGGCCAACGATCACCGTGGAGTGAGATTCGCCGCCGCACGATGTGTGGCTTATCACAACCCGAGCGGATCCTTCAATGGATCGGATACGGTGGTCGGAGCCCTCGCCGAAGGACTCTCCGAGGCGAGTCGCAAGGTGGCGCTGACCATCTTCCCCGAGCAAGACGATGCTTTACGGGTCGGAGACCTGCTGCGCCGTGCCAATGTTGAGCCGTTCAATGACGCCGATGCACTGCGCGGACTCGAGCGAGCCATCTCCTTCCCCAAGGATCTGATCGTGATCTCCAGCAACACCGGTGCGTTGCCGGCTGCGGATGTGATCCGCAGGCTGAGGGGGGATTACCGCACCCGTCGCACGCCGATCATCGTGGTGGCTGAGGATGAGAGTTTCAGCCAGGCGCAATCGACCTATGGAGACGAGGAATCGGGCGTATTTGTCGTCAACCGCTCCATCGATGCGCTGAGACTGAGGAATGACCTGCTGGTCGGCCTTCTTTCCGATTCGAGTAGTTCACGGGGAGATTCGGTCGCCACCCAGGCCGCCAAAGCCATCAACTGGATGGCCAGGAGTGAGACCCAGTTCGACCTGTCATCGACCACCGATGCCTTGATCAGCGCACTCGATGTCCCTGCGGATGAAGTGCGGATCCCGACCTGTTACTCGCTGGCCTGGTTGTCCCCTGCGGCTGCCAGTCTTGCGCTGGTGCGGGTGGTCGAGGAGGGTGACGACGCCAGTGTCAATCTGAGAGTCTCGGCATTGGCTGCGCTTGGAAACATCCACCGTGGAAGCGGGACCGTTGAAGATGCGGTGCTGCGTGCGGTCAAGAGCGCGCTGGCGAGTGACGAGGTCGACCTCATCGAGGCCGCTTCACTCACGATGGGAAAGATCGGCATCCAGCCGGCGGTGTTCCGCCAGTAACGGAGAACGACTTCGAGAGAAATGGGAACGGGGGTGGATCGGTATTCCGATCCACCCTCGTTTCAATTCAACGTTTCAATCCAACGCTTCAATCCAACGTTTCAATTCAACAGTCCACTCCAACAGCCCTTTTCTTGCTGGAGCCTACTGGTTCTCCATCGGTACGCCCTGCACGATAGTGGTGAGCCCGAAGGCAAGTTGCGAGTCGTGGCAGAGGTAGATGTCTGGATAGGGAGGCGCGATGGCGATCGCTTCGATCTGTGAACATTGTGGTTCAGGATTTTCCGCTCCAGATGCGAGTCTCGGCAGCGGTGTTACCTGTCCTACCTGTGGCAAGAAGACCAAGGTTCACGATCAGGTCGGAGCGAAAGAGATCGAAGAGAAGTTTCATCAGGAAGAGCGGCGCCAGCAGGAGTATCAGAAGAGGTTATCGTTGCTCAAGGATCTGGAAGAGCGTGACCGGGGTGACAGTATGCGAGGTGGGATCGAGGCGGTGGTCCGTAACTTTCAGCCGCGGGTGGGTACCCGAAACCGGCGCCTGAGGTTACTGGGTAACATGCTGATGGTGATCGCCTGGACCATTCTCAGTGGCTCGTTGGTGTTGGCCTTGTTTGCCATCGTCAGTATCCGCGACGGCGATGCCCCTCTGATGGGCCTGGCATTGGTCTTGATGGGGATCTTTGGCTTCTCGGTGGTCAAGTTTCTCTCCGAGGCGAGTCACTCGATGGCGGAGATGGCGGACCGCCAATGGGATATTCGAGCCTTGTTGCTCGATCTCTGTGAGGAGCAGGATCGACAGAAGGAGAGCGAGAATCGCTGATCGCGATTCTCGCTCTCATTGCTCTCGCTCTCATTGCTCTTACTCCATTGCTCTCACTCCACTGCTGCGTTCACCCCAGAGGTGCTACTCGGTGAAGAAGAAGTCGAGTGCGCCCTTGGCGGAACTGCCAAACTCTGCATCCAGAGTTCCACTACGCTTCGGCTTGCGGGCAATCTCCTCGAAGATCTCTTCCATCTTTTCGCAGGCGGTACGAGCGTAGAGGCGCACCATTCCGACGGTGGTCTGGTCATCGAAGACGGTGGCCAAGATGGTCCTGTCTCCGACCATCGAGAGCTGAATGCTGTCTCGCTTGCCCTGGTGGAAAAGAACCGAGAATTCGTCCTCGCCGAGTAACTTGGCCATCTCCCGGGTTGCGGCATAGGAGCCGGCAACCAGCGCGGCGACCGATTGCTCATCGATGGAGTCGGTGTCTCCACAGCTGGTCACCATGTGACCTTCTTTATCGATAAGGAGGTTGCACTTGCTTCCACTGAGTTTCAGGAACTCGGAGAGGATCGCATCAATCCGTTCGATGTCTTCACTGTAGAAGACGATGCGCTGATTGCGCAGGTGATCGCTATCGGTAACCACTGTATTAATTCCTCCCGAAATTCTCAGGACCAGATCTTTATGATGCCGGCGAGATGAAGCAGCACAGTTGCTGCAACGGTTGAGGCCACGATGAATCCCATCCACATTCCCGTCTGACGCTTCCTGCGCCGCGGGGAAGTGATGAGAGTGGGCCGGGTTCCGGAAGTCTGTGTCCGGACCGTGGGCGCCTGAGCGCTGGTCCTTACGGCACTGACGGTGGTGCGAACTCTCGTGGTGGATTTCCCTGGGGATGAAGTGGCGGTGGCGTTGAGGGTTTCCGTGGGACGAGTCGCTACTGCGGTGGTGGCGGTCGAGCCTCCACCCGTGTTGACCGACCCCTTGGGGGAAACAACCGAGGGGGATCTACGAGGAGCGTGATTCTCGTTGAGCGTTTCCAGAACCAAGCCTGCCAGCCTCTTCAGGGTGGGGAAGACGCCGTGTCCATCCCGTGCGACCGCCTCGAAGTAGGGAGCATTCCAGCTGTTGAGAGCCTGTTCCATCTCCTCGGTGCTGTACACATCTGGAAGGTCTCTTTTGTTGTACTGCAAAACGATGGGAGTGTTCGAAATGTCGAGACCGTGCTCCTTGAGGTTTTCCCCAAGATTTTTCAGGCTCTCGATGTTCTCGTCCATCTTTCCGCGCTTGGAGTCTGCAACGAACACGACACCGTCGGCTCCTTGTAGAACCAACTTGCGGGTCGAGTTGTAGTACACCTGTCCTGGGACGGTGTAGATCTGGAATTTGGTTTTCATCCCTGCAACCTGTCCCAGGTTCAGGGGGAGAAAATCGAAGAAGAGGGTTCTATCACCCTCTGTTGCGATGCTGGTGAGGTCACCGACACTGGGGCCGGGTGCTTTCTGATGCACTACTTCGAGGTTCGTGGTCTTACCACTGAGCCCCGGACCGTAATACACGATCTTGCAGTTGACTTCCTTCAGCGCGAAGTTGATTTGTACCATGTTACTCTCTCCATGATCGTCCGAATCCTGTTGGTTCAGGGGGTCCGGATCGTGAGGATTTCTCGTAGCCGTCTTGCGACGCTACGGATTTCTAAAAGACCAGTATTCAATTCAAGCCCCGCGTGAGTCATCACCGCGAGTAATGCCCCGTCGAGGTTGATCAGCAGCAAGTTTCCCTGCTCTGCTTCGATGATGACCTCGTCTGGGTGCTGATTGTCGAGCTGGGCTGCAGTACGATTCGCAGCCAGCCGCACCGTAGAGGAAAATGCAGCGACGCACTCCTCATCCATCTCGGTGCCCAGTAGCGAGACCACGGGAATGCCATCGTCGGTCATCACCATGCTGCCCATCACCCCTGGTGTGGTGTTCAGTTGTTCGAGGAGTCGCTTCATCGGCTCCGCTCCCTTCCACGATCGCTCTCGAGCCAGCGGCTCAGCGAATTTTCCAGTGATGGTCGGTCGGTGTGGGAGAAGACGACTCCTCCCGCTTCAGCGAGGCCGATCAGCACACCGTCAGCGCTTCTGGCGGTGACACGGGCGATCTGACCCAGCCCCATTCGAGTCGTGGCCTGGGTCAGCGACCCCGCCAGAACCGAGAGGTTTTCTGTCAGTTCCTGTCGTTGATCGGCGCAAGCGCTACAGGCGGCCAGGGCCCGTGTTCCGTCCAGTTCCCACACCGAGAATTCATCGGGAGCAGGGATCACCGCAGTGGTTTCTTCACTGTGGACCGGAGAGGTTCCGGTTTCCCACCGTAGGAACAACTCCTGGACATTGGATGTGTTCTCGGCGGGGATCTCGGTAGAGAGTGCCTCTAGCGCCAGCACCATCGGATCGGAGGGAGTGGCCCTGGAGATCGGTCGCAGCACCTTTGCCGCGGCAGAAGGAGCTCGTAACAGGAGCAACAACATCGCCAGGGATCTCAAGCAGTCGCCGTGGCCTGCGTGCAACTGGCAAGCCTTGGTCAGGTATCTCAGTGCCTGGAGGCCAGCCACTGCGTCCTCGTCACGACGGAATCGCCGCAGGTAGCCGCGGGCGATGGCGAGGTATCCCTCAGGGTTGCATGGATCCTCTTCGATGGCTGCGTGAGCCCATCCGAGAGCGCCGCTCGAGTCCCCGAGTCGTTCGAGTGCGGATGATAGCCGAGCGGCATCGGCTGCGGAGTAACGAGATTCAACCGCAGCTTGAAGTGTGTGGAGGGATTCGCGAGCCAGGGTTCGCTCCAGTTGATCGAGTGCCAACTCGCCATCTGGCCAGGGGTGGAAGCGAACCGTTCCTGCACGGAGCAAGCGAGCGGCGGCGAGGCGCTGGCCTCGATCATCGAAGCGAATTGCAGCCTGCAACAACCGGGATTCTGCCCCGGCAGCAAACAGGTCCATCTGCTTCTCTTCATCTTGACGAGGTCTTCTCATCCAGGATTCGATGATTCCCAAGGATCCTCCGGAACTTCTTGTTGGATTTCTAAAACTGTCCATGGTCTGTATTCAAGACTACGATGGTCCCGCCACTGCGGGCAAATCGTCGCCCTGCGCACCTTGTCTGAAGATCCTCAGGGTCCCTTGATCGTCGCAGATCACCAGCTGGCCACCCTGAAACACGACCGAGTTCAGGTTTGTATCGCCCTTGTGGGCCCACAGCGTTTCCCCGGTGGCCAGGTCAAATACCTGCATGTTTTTCTCGGTATCCCCGATCGCCAGTAAATCCTCGCCCAATGCGGTGGAGAGGTGAGGTGAGTCGCCGGCGATCGACCACTCGATGCTGCCGGTGTGGGGTTCGATACGATCGACCGAGCCATCGGATGAGATCCGGATCAGTAGGTCGTCGGTGGCGTGCAAAGATGCGGTCGTATCTTTCACGGGTAGGCTCCAGAGCGGTTCTCCTGAAGTCCCATTGAATCCTTCCACCGATTGATCGGTGGCGACGAAGATAGATGTTCCAGTGGCGATGAAACTCAGCGGTCTGCGTGAGAGAGAAGCGTGCCAGCGAGTGGACCCGTCGTTGGGATCGATGCCGATCAACTGATCGGGGGAGGTGACCACCAGGGATTCTGAAGTGGCTTGCAGTGCGCCCCTTCGAAGGCTTTCAAAATGACTCTTCCAGAGAGGGGCCAGTGTTTCCGAATCGTAGGCGTGCACCATGCCTCGGGATGTGATGACGGCGACCATCGAATCGATCGACACCGGGGTGTCTCGTAAGATCCCACCGTCGGTGTCGACTTTTGTTTCCGACAAGATCGCCCCGGTTCTTGAATCGATGCGCATCAGGCGCCCGGTGGTGGTGGTCAGGATCAAGCACTCATTTATCACCAGTGCACCGCCGAGCAGGTCACCCGATCCTTGTAGAGGTAGATCCCAGGAAGGGCGGGCATCGTCGAGCGACAGTGCGTGGATCTTCGAGTGGTCATCGACCACCACGACCAGCGGCACGCCCTGCTGAGGAATGATCGAAGTGAAGGGTACCTCCGGGGAGATGATCTGATCCGGGAGTCGTGACATCTTGAGCGAGAGCGAGGAGTGCTGCCCCGGCTGGTGCCAGAACATCTGAGATTCGTGGCCCGGGCTCACGGCGGTCAGCAGAACCGATCTCGCTGCAGGAAGGCTGAGGATCTTGACGCCGGCCTCGTTGCGGGTCACGGAAATCGGCTGGCCGTCGATCAGGACCCTGGAGCCTGGTGGCATCAAATCGGTGGGGATCTTCAGTATCAGTTGGTCGATGAGTGGGGAATGAGGGTACTCCTGGACCAGTTGCAGTTGCAGCTGGAGCGCTTGCGATTCTCTTCCCTCGGCAGCCAACTGCTCCGCACGGAAGAACTGAGTCCGGGCTGAATCGAGGTAGTTTGCCAGTTCTTCCCGCGTCTTCTCGATGGACCTGCGAGTCGTGAGTGGCAAAGCCCTGGTATCCAGTGCCTGCATCGTTGCCAGTGCTTCGGCATAGCGGCCTTCAGTACGAAGTCGCAGGGCCCTGGAAAAGGTCCGCTCCAGTTCACCGGGTCTGAAGACGGTGGAACTGGCCGGTGGTTCTGCTTCTGCAGCCGTGGGCAACAGCGGTGGAGGGGGTGGGAGTACCTCCACTTCCGCGACTGCCGACGAGGGGGAAGAATTCTGAAGAGCCAGGAACAGGCCGAAAGCGAGGGCCGAAGCGAGCAGGACTCCGCCACTGCGGCTGGCGACACTTCCGCGGCGAGCGAGGCGTCCTTGCCAGCGACGATGAGCGTCTGCATCGATGGAATTGAGCAGGGCCAGGATCCCCTCGACCGATGCTACCTTTCTGTTCTTGCGCACAGATTCCCGCAGCAGCGAGTGAATCCAGCGGGAGGCGCCTTCGAGATCTCCTCCCTGAACCCGTAACCTCGCACAACTTTCGAGCCAGTGAGTGTTATTGCTCGCATCAACTCCGCGCCTCGATTCGATCACTTCGGCGACTCTCAGCGCCTGCTGAGAGTCTTCGACCGCGTCGATCAGGCGTTGCAGTAACTTGTCGGTCTCACGGCGGCTTCTTCCACGAGGGAGTTCCTCGATCAGCGCCATCAGGGATTCGAGGTCATTGGGACAGAGATCGAGACGCTGGCGCAAGGCGCTGCGGGTCCCTGCACGGTCTCCTGCTTCTTTTCGTGCGCTGGCCAGGGCTGCCAGAAGTTGCTGGCGTTCCTCCGCCGGCGCTTTTTCTTGCAGGAGCAGCGGATGTAGTTTTTCGAGACAGGGGTGATCGGCATCGCCGAGGGCAAAGGTGCTTCGGAGGATTTCCAGCGCTCGCCGGGTCAGCCTCTGGTGGATGAGTCGGTCGACCAGTGCATTCTTTTCCGCAGTGGGCATCGGTTCCAGCAGTCCACGCTCGAGCAGTACTCGAACCGATAGAAGTGCCAGAAACCTCGGGGAGCCACTCGATTTCAACGCCGCATGGAGCGGGCGAGATTCTTTCAGTGCTCTGACGAACTTGCTGCGCAGCGGCTCGATGGGAAAGGCCTGTTCGATGGCGGATTCCAGCGACGCGGTATCGTCAGTGGTGAGGTAGATCTCCTGCGGGTGCACACACCCATCCTGGAAGCGTTGTTCTTCATCTTCTCGACGGGCGACCTCGAGCAGCAATGAAGGGATGGAGAAGCGCAAGGAGGGGGCGACCGCTTCTCCGGTGAAGAGTCTATCCTTCTGCCATGGGCACACTTCGAATCGGTACCTGGCATCGGTCCAGCGGAACAACTCGAGGATTCTCTCCTGAAACAGGGTGCGGATCGGTCCGGTCGCCATCTCGGTATCGATCAGCCGAAATCGTAGCAGTGCATCGCCGAGGGAGGTGTTGCCTTGATTGGCCAGGATGTTGGTGAGTTGCTCTTGCTGGAGGATGTCGAGGGTCTGGAGGATTTCACCGAGGGGGCAGGATCCATGGTCTGAATCGGTCAGAAGTTCCACTCCGCGGCCATCGATGCCCAGACGCATCGCGAGATCACCGCTCTCGATGGAGAGGATCCCGCTGTTACGGTTCGCATCTAGACCCTGGAGCAGGGCAGAGAGCGGTAGGTTTTTGACGTCTCCCTGGAGCATCCCGCCACTTCGGAGCCCGGGCCAGGGCTCCGCCTTCAGGAAAGAATACGACGCTCTGGCCGGAAGCGTCGACTCGACTCCTTGCCCAGTCCATGTCGGGGTGAGTAGGATCATCGCTCATACGGTCCATAGCCGGGAGGAGACCCATGAATCGACCGCGAGAGGCACAACTCATTATCGACGATAGCGAGAGGGAATCAGACCTGCTGTGGGTGTCCTCCTTTCGAGCGGGAGATCCCTTCACCTGGCTGAAGGACCAACGAGGCTCTGCCGTGATGCTGACCGATCTCGAGTTCGGTCGGGGAAAAAAGGAATCACGGGTCGATGAAGTGGTCTCGTACTCCCAGATGGAACAGGGCGCTCGTCAGGCCGATGGCAAACCGGTGGCGTTCGAGGGGGTCGTGCTGCACCTGCTCCGACAGCGAGAAATCGAGCGAGTCGAGGTCCCGGCGCGATTCCCCTTGCGGATTGCAGATGCCTTGCGAGAAGGTGGCATCGAGGTGGTTTCTCGACCCGACCCCTTCTTCCCCGAGAGAGCCATCAAGCGAGCCGATGAGATCGTCTGTCTCGAGGAGTCTCAGGCAGCCACCGAGGCCGCGATGTTGATGGCGATCGATGTGGTGCGGAGCAGTGATCCTGGTGCGGATGGGGTGCTCCAACTCGACCGGGAGCCTCTCACCTCGGAACGCCTCAAGGGGATGGTACGGGCTTTCTTGCTCGAGCGGGGACTGCAGATCGGTCCCTTCATCATCGCACCGGGTGATCAAGGTTGTGATCCCCACGATGTGGGAAGCGGTCCACTTCATGCCGGCGAGATGATCATCATCGACATCTATCCGCAGCATATGACTCATCGCTACTGGGGAGACATGACTCGTACGGTGGTTCGTGGAGAGGCCAGCGAGGTGCAGAAGAAGATGTATGCTGCGGTGAAACTGGCACAGGAGGCAGCCATCGAGATGATCCGACCTGGAGCCAGCGGTCAAAAGATCCACCGGCGAGTCCAGCAGATCTTCGAGCAGGCCGGTTTCCCGACCGAGCAGCGCGACGGGACCTGGGTAGGGTTCTTCCATGGCACCGGGCATGGTCTCGGCCTCGACATTCACGAACCCCCGCGCATCTCCGCCATCGGCCCCGAGCTGCAGGAGGGCCTGGTCGTGACGGTGGAACCGGGACTGTATTACCCGGGGCATGGTGGGTGCAGGATCGAAGATGTGGTGCTGGTGACCGGTGACGGCTGCCGAAACTTCAATCGCGCTGAGAAAGTACTCGAGGTCTAACCAGTGGATCCCAGGCGTACCCCTTCGATTGCGGAGTGGTTTCATGAGGAAACCAAGTATTCGCCCCGATCGATGGGCCTGCTTCCTCGTCCAGATCTGGACAGTCGGCCCACTCCATACAAGGAGTGGCACGCGTCGGAACCGATCGATCTGGTGCCCTACCTGCCCTTTCCTGGCTTTCCACTGGGGCCCTCGGAAGATCAGCGGCCTTTGGATCCGGCGCTACTGTCCGAATTCGTCGGTGCTCTCTCGAGAATCCTCTACTTCACCGGCGGAGTGACGGGGATCCAGCAAGATTCCGACGAGTCCTGGCTCTTTCGTGCGGCCCCTTCGGCGGGAGCACTCTATCCCACCGACATCACGCTGGCGCTGCGGGGGATTCGTGGCATCGAGGATGGACTCTATGCCTACTCGGTACCGAATCACCAGCTGGTTTCGGTGCTGGAGGGGGATTTCCTGCCTGGAATCGCCTCCTCCTTCTGGCTTCATCCGGCTTTCGACGGGGTCCAGGCGGTGGTATTGCTCAGCGGGGTCTGGCAAAGATCCCGTTGGCGCTACCACGATCGCGCATATCGGCGAATCCTGCTGGATACTGGCCATGTACTGGGGAATCTGGTTCACGCAGCACAGCAGGAGGGGCTCCAGGCGGTTCCGCTGGCGGGGTTCGAGGATGCGGCTCTGCAGAAACTGCTGTTTCTCGATCCAGCAGAGGAAGGTGTGCTGGTCGGGGTCCCGCTTCGTCGCGCAGATGATGTTTCGACTGCGGCGGACGGATTGGTGGCAGCGGTCAAGCGGTCGAGTCGATCGAAGGCTCCGCCAGATTTCGAGTCCGATCCGATCCACGCGATTCATCAGAGTAGTTCTATTCATCACGATGCCGAGGTGACGATGCCTCCCGATCCGCCGGTC
>DUAN01000074.1 GCA_012960845.1 Planctomycetota bacterium
AGCGCCCCTCTTTTGGCACTGATGATGCACTCTATACTGGAGTGAACATCCAGGGAGATCGGTTTGGAAATCAACTTCAGGCCACTTTCCTGGAGTGAGTGGCGTTGCTGGACAGAGTTCCATCGGCGATCTACAATCCGCCACTTGAGCAATAGGTGCTTCTGGAATCCGTGCGCCTCGGCCCCTCAGGCCCCGCGCTCACAGCCCCGGCAAGTTCCTGGATGACTGGTCTGATTTACGTCTGCGGGGTTCCTGCCCCTCTCGTTGCCAGAGATTTTTGGCGGCGATGCGCAGGACCGGACGGAATCAGAAACTTCGCTCTGGTTGGTGTGCATCGAAAAAGATGGTGCCAGCTGTAGTTCCACTTCGAATAGAGCCTGGAGACTGTCAATTGCACTTTCAGTCGCCGCTTGGAAAGAGCAGAAACGAATGAGCCCCCACTGCAATTCTCAGCCAGAGTTTCACCGATTGATAGATCTCTCATCCTCCCTCTTCAGGTGTATGGGCCTTCTCATCATCGGCCTCCCATTTCTTCTGGGATTTGTTGGATGTCACGGCGACATCAGTGGGATCCCTAACATCAACAATGCTGCTGCGTTTCTCGAAGATAATGCGACCTACATCGGCCCTTCGATGATTACTCCGCGTTATGGACATACCGCCACCACCCTTGAAGACGGCACCGTACTGGTGGTCGGTGGCAGCGATGAGAGATTCCTCACCTCCCTCGATGCTTCGGAGATCTTCGACCAAGGAGCGAGTGTCGGTCTCAACGAACCGATTCCCGACACGGTTTCCGGAGATTTCATCGATACCGATGTCGAGGGCAATCTGATGTTGCTCACCCAGGGCGGCCGAGTCTTCCATACCGCCACCCTGTTACCCAACGGAAATGTTCTCATCTGCGGTGGAGCCGGCGATGTCCTGTTTGCCCAGGCGACGGAAGTGTCCGAGATCTACGACATCAGCAGTCGTGAGTTTGCCCCGGATTTCCTGCAGTTGAACGAGGAGATGACCACTCCGCGATTCCGCCACAGCGCCACACTTCTGCCCAACGGACGGGTGCTGATCGCGGGTGGCCAGGAATCGCGGTCAGAGACGATCATCGATCCAAATTTCGCACCGGGACAGCCCGGTTTCCAGGTCGACATCAACGTCTTTCCTTCTCTCAAGTCGATGGAGATCTTTGATCCCGGAGCCCTCGCCTTCATCCCCGCCATCTCGACCAGCGGAGCCGATGCGGAGTACCTCAGTGCGCGCGGTCGAGCGGGACACAGCATGCTAGGGATGGCTGGACCTGATGGGTTTCTGGGAACCACCGATGACCTCCTCGTCAGCGCCGGAGGATTCCAGACACTCTCGACCATCTTCGCGCCACAGTTCAAGATGCCATGGCAGCAGGACACCAGTAACTCGACCAACTTCGAGTACTTCGATACCACCACGGGAGAGAACCGGATCACCGCGGGCATCGTCGCAGATGAACGTGTCAACGAGCCACAGATCATCAACCTGGGCGTCCATCGCCGTTCGACCCTGGAGTTCGATTTTGATCCCACAGATGGGATCATCGACATCCCCTCGGTCCCTGGCCTGAACAATATCCTGCTGATTGCAAATGGTGACAATGACGATCCTGCATGCCCCACTGGTAGTGGATCCAACGATTTACTGGTCGCTACCTTCAGCAGTTTCGGGCCTTCCAACGGACTGTCTTTCTCCCTCTTTGGAAATGAGGCGACACTCACCAACAGCGCCGAGTTCGCCGCTATTGACCCCTTGTGCTTCTTTTCTCGTAGTGAGGCAGACCTGATTCAAGTGAAAACTCGTCGGACTTACAACGGAGTGACGATCGCCACGACCGTTGGAGTCACCGCAGGAGGAGGCTACTATTTCCCTACGGCCGCTGGCTGTGTGTTTACGTTGAACGGCATCTGTCTCAATGATATCATCGGCGTGACCATCTACGATCCGTTCTACAATGCGGCGAATGACCCCCCCTGGGATCCCACCGGCAACATCAATCCGATCACTCACCCGACCGGAATCTTCGGCACCTTCATCAATGTCGACGGATTGATCGCCGATGACACCCTCGAAGGATTTGCCGAAGGTAGCGTCCTGGTGGCCCTGTCACAGGAAAAGGTGCTTCACACCTTGAGCGTTGTTCCGGGTGAAGATGGTGTGCTCAACACTGTCGATGACCGGGTCGTGTCGCTCGGCGGTGGAGCCAAATACTTCCCGGAGTTTGGCGATGAGCCTACCACCATCAGTTGCGAAGTCATCATGCTGCCAGGAACCAATGCTCCGTAATTCGAACCTGTTGGACTCTATACTTCGTCGCATGCAGACGATCTCCACGGGGTGGATTCTAGAGTGCAATCCATCTGGTCGCATCCATAGTGCCATCCCCACGGTGATCGCTCTGGTGGCCCTCGGCTGGGTGATGGCATACCTGTGGATCCCGACCCGCTCGCCGGAAACCGAAAGTCCCCCGACGAGAGTGGCTGCACAGATCGACGAAAATCGATCGGGACCACCGCCCACTAGCACTGGCGAAGCCACCGCTTCGGCATCGGTCTCCCCACTCGACTCCCTGACGCCACAGATGAGAGCCATTCGCGAGCAGCTGGACAGTCTGTTGCTCAAAACACAATGGGATCAAGCGCTCGACGCTTCCACCGCTCACCGGGTCGACCGTGCTCGTCAAGACCTCGAAGCCTATCTCGACTCCCTGGGAGAGGAACATGTCCCGCTGCTGCTGGGCTTGCTGGCGGAGGAACCCGATTTCATCAACCGCCGCTTCCTCCTTCGAGCACTCGGAACGATCGGAAGTGATGAAGCTCTCGCAGGACTGCTCGATCATTACGACTGGGCTGCCGGAAACTCCAAGGAAAGCGAAGTGAAGCACACCGTGGCGGCCCTCGCGGCAGCCGACAATGACCGATCGTTCCAGATCTTGAGCGAATGTGCCCTCGCAGAAGACACCCAAACTCATCGCTATCGCTTTGTCGGGGCTCTCACGCAGCATTCGAGATCCGCCGATGCGCTGGGGATTTACTCGGAATTGCTCACCGACAACTCACACTTCAGGGTTCGCCAGCGGGCGGCATACGGGATGAAACTCTCGGGAGGAATCGCACAGGCTCAGCCGGTGGAATCCGCTCTCGTTGAGGAGAGGAATCCATATGTACGCCAGTCGATCCTCGGGGCCCTGGGCGGCATCCGCGATGTACGCTCGGTTCCCCTGGTCACCCGCATCCTGCAAGAAGACGCGGTTCTGGCCACACGAATCTCTGCAGTGAGGGCATTGCTCCGTATCGAAGGCGATGCAGTGGTGGATGCCTTGAGGACAGCCCGCGATGACAGTTCTCAGCCACAAAGGGTTCGCGAAGAAGTGATCCGAGCACTCGATTCGCTGGGAATCTCCGGCTAACTGTTCCGCGGCCCGCTTGAGAGTGGGCCTCCGCGATGTCACGATCTATCTCAGGGCAGTACAGCATTGCCTTCGGTACAGGATCCCATCCACAGAAGATAGAGGAAGAGGCTCGATGATCTGGCCAGTTCAGCAGCCACAATCATCTCCGTCTCGATCGGGACTGTTGCTCCTACTGATGCTGCTGCTCGGATGCATCGGCTGCCAGCCGACGACTCACCCGCAATTGATATCTGCCCGGATCGAAGGCCTCCTTGAAGATGGGCTGGGCGAGGGCGATCAGATCATCTTGGTCCTCGATGCATCGCTGGAACTGCCCTCGAACCCTCGCGTCGGCCTGATGATCGAGGGCGCCACGGGTGAGGAACAGTACGCATTCCAACGTACTGAGCATCTCAATGTGCTCATCGCTGAACTAGAATCGGGATTTGACCATCTCGACCAGATCGATTCCGGGCGCTCGGTTCTGGTTTCCCTCGACCTGGGATTGATGGGTCTCAAGGATGACCTGGGTCAGCCGATCGAGGGTGTGGTGGGACCGGTGATGTTGGAACTTCCGGCGCCTGAACCGGCGATTCTCGAGGATGCCCGATGGGTCGATTCAGATCGCAGTTCCACCGTCAATCGGGAAGACCTGGTGGTGCTTCGCTGGGATCGACCGGTCCACTTCTCGCAGATCCTTCTCGATCGAAGACTGCAGATTTCATCGAGCCTGATCCGGCTCTCGGTGAAAGGGGATCAACTCGGTTCCAGCAGGGTTCCCGCGCGGTTTCTCGATGGTCCTCCCTCGCGCGAAACCAGCATCCTCCTGGGAGAACTCCCCTTCCTCACCATCGATGGGATGCATGAGCACAGCCGATCACGATTTGAAGGGTCCCCCAGTGGCATCGCTGTGGCCGGCACCACCATCTTGCCCTCACAGGAGCTGATCACCGATCAGGGCGGCGGTGTGGCATCGCCGCTGGTGGTCGACCTGGAAGGAGATTGTGCCCCCTGGCAAGATCTCGAGCTACCTCCGGGGTTGCCCGCCCTTGCGGGTCACTCCCTGACCCGATTGCCGGGGGGGAAGGTGCTGATCGCGGGTGGCCGGACGATGATGGTCGGATCTTCTGGAAGGGTTCTCTCCAGCGCTTGGATCATCGACCCGATGGGAAATCACCAGGGCCCGATTCCGATGCAAGCGGCCCGTGCCGATCACTGCGCGACGCTCCTCCCCGGAGTCGACGGCTTGCTCGAAACCGAAGACGACCTGGTCCTGATCACTGGGGGCTGGGATGGCTCCCGAGCCCGTAACGATGCCGAGGTGCTGATTCTATCCGCTGAAATGAGCCGCTTCATTCCGGTCGAGAGCGAGTCGCCATCCAGTGCTAGATTCGAGCATTCCGCCCATCCGATTGCCCAGAGAAACACAGTGATCGTGGTGGCGGGTCGTCTCGATGGAAATCTGAACGGGCTCATCGAACAGATCGAGATCGAGATCCTCGACGGGGATAATGGACCGAAAGCGATCAGCACGACCTACCAGATCGGTGAGTTGCGTCATCCGAGGCACCAGCACGGCTCGATCCTGTTCGAGGATTCTGAGCAACCGCTGTTGCTGCTCTATGGTGGCTATGGGGGGTCACTGGGCACTCCTCACGTCCCGTTCGACACCGAGCACTGCCGAGTACTGGATCATCCGGAAGCATTCAGGATCCGTGCAGGATCGAGGAGCAGCCGGACATTGCTGATCGATAAACCGGGGTCGAACTTACCCGGACCCCGTCGCGGATTGCGACTGCAATCGATCGGAGATAGTACTGCCCAGGGAAATCGAGCCTTGCTGGTCGCCGGAACCCGCCGTGAACCGAACCCGGATGCATTGACCCCCTTCCAGCCGACGGAATGCAGGACCAGTTTCCTGCTCGAGCAACAGGATACGAGATTCGGGCGCATCCAGTTGCGCTGGATCCCAGCAGGAAGACTTCCCGTCGAACTCTATCAGCCCAGCATCGTGGAACTTCCCGGTGGTAGGATCCTCATCGCAGGTGGCTTTGACCGTGGTGGACTTCCGACAGCGGAAGCGGCGATCTACGACCCCTTCTCAGGAGTCGTGGAGCGGGTGTGCAAGCCTCTCAGCAGGGCATCCGCCGGTGGCGATGAGTTACTGCTGGCGCCGCGGGCGGTCGCTTTGTGGGGTGGGGCGCTGATCGTGGCCGCATCGCCGGAGAGCCGAACCAGTCGAGCGCTACTGTTCACGTCAGGAAACTGATCCGCCGCCCTCGCCAAACTGCGTTTGGATTACCTCGTCTGGATTACTACCGAGTGGCCGATTCGCCACTGTAATTCACCAGCACCAGATAGAGCTCCCATAACTCCGCCTCGGAATCTTTCTTGGTTCTGTTGGTGAGCTTCACCTTTTCGAATCCAAGGTGAGGTGCACGCGTCTGAATATGAGCCAAGAAGGTGATCTGCTCGCGCAGAGGTCTGTTCTCAAAAGTCGCAGCATAACTATGCTTGGTGATCCCTTGTTTTGGTTCCGCATCATTACTTTGACTCTTGATCTCTGGCTTGGAAGC
>DUAN01000075.1:0-27644 GCA_012960845.1 Planctomycetota bacterium
TGCAGATTCATCGATTCAAGATCCATCGATTCAAGATCCAGATCCAGATCCAGATCCAGATCCAGATCCGCAAGATCAAGATCCGCAAGATCCAGATCCGCAAGATCCAGATCCGGTGAGTCCGGTTCCGCTAGATCCGGCTGGAGATCCGGCCGTGGAAGATGCCGATCCTCCGGCGCCCACCGAGGGGCGTTCACGCCGCTCATCTCAGGGGGATACTCAACGCCGCCGCCGGGGCGGTCGCCAGGGAGGTCGCCAGGATCGAACCGCTCCGGCCACCGATCCCGAGGGGCAGTCAGCCGACGCAGCCGACGAAACCGGCCACGAGACTGCGCAGGATGGGGAGTCCGGATCGGCTCGTGGCGATCGATCGAGACGCGGCGATTCGGATGAGGAATCTGGAGCGCGGCGTAAGAAGGTGCCGAGGGAAGGGATTCCGGTGCAGCACCCGCTGATCGAGGAGCGCTGTGTGGTATGTCATGCACGCGATGACGAGGGCAAGATGACTCGCATCTCGTACATGAGGAAGACGCCGGAAGCGTGGGAAATCTCGATCAAGAGGATGGTGCGTCTCTACTTCGTCTCTCTTTCGCCGGAAGAGGCCAAGGAGGTGGTGAGATATCTGGCCGAGGAGCATGGCCTGTCGCGGCAAGAAGCGCGAGCGGCGATGTACGAGAGCGAACGGCGTGTGCATTGGTCCGAGGAGGATCGAGACAAGGACCTGCGCGAGACCTGTGCCGAGTGTCACACCCTCGGCCGGGTGCTCTCCGAGCGCCGCGACCAACAGGAGTGGAAGTTACTCAAGGCGACCCACCTGGCCCTCTATCCACTGGTGGATTTTCAGTCGTTCCAGGGCCGCAGCAGTCGAGGTGGAGGTGGTCGCGGCACTACCAGTGGCGCGACCAGTGGCAATGCCGGTGGCGGTCGTGGAACCCCCCCGTCTGAGACGGCGGGGACTTCTGGGCGAGGTCGCAGTCAGGACCGGGCGGACCGGGTGCTGGCGACCCTGACCAGCGAACAGGGGTTGTTCAGTGATGAGTGGCGAGACTGGAACCAGGAGAAACGAGAAGTGCCGCTCGAAGGTCGCTGGATCGTGCTGGGGCACGAGGTGGGGCGCGGTCCGATCCGCGGAACCCTCGATCTGCAGCGGGTGGCCAGTGGTGAGTACCAATCAAAGTGGACCTGGCTACGAGCCAATGGTCGTACCGTGGTTCGTCAGGGCACCGGGCTCTTTTACGCCGGTCACTCCTGGCGAGGACGATCGACCAGCACCGCTCCCGGTGAACTGGAGTCACTCAAGGAAGTACTGCTTCTCGATGAGTCCTGGACCCGGATGGAAGGAAGACTCTTCACCGGCGAATACAATGAACTGGGTATCGAGGTCGAGCTGCTGCGTGCCAGCGAGACTCCGACCATCCTCGGAGTGCTGGGGGGAGAGATGGCGGTGCCCTCCATCGGCAATCGGATCGAAGTGATCGGGAGCGGCTTCCCGGAGAAGATCGTTGCTGGTGACTTCCACCTGGGAGCGGGCATCACCGTGCTCGGCGCCGAGCGCCACGACGAATCTCGAGTCAACTTGCTGGTCTCCGTCGACTCGGGCGTTCCCCTCGGACGCCGTGCCATCGATTTCAGGATTCACCAGGGGCCGCGGGCCATCACCCTCTACGACACCATCGATGGCATCCGGATCCGTCCCAACCCGGGATTCTCTCGAGTCGGAGGCAAGATGCGACCGAAGCAACTGGAGCGCTTCGAGGCGGTTGCATTCACTCGTGGACCGGATGGAGTGCCCTACAACGAAGATGATGTCGAGTTGATGACGGTGCCGGTGAAGTGGAGTCTGGAGGAGTTCCCGATTCGTCCCGGCGATGACGATCTCCAGTTCGTTGGAGAACTCGATTCCGAAACCGGAGTCTTCACCCCGGCCATCGACGGTCCCAATCCAGAGCGTCGATTCAGTGCCAACAATATCGGCGACGTGTATGTCGTGGCGACCTGCACCATGACCGTTCCTGAGCGATTGGAAGTGAAGAAGGTCCCCGACGACGAGGAACAGTCGGGAGACGATGGTGAGGATGCGACCGGCGAAGTTGCCGGAGCCGAGGAGAGCACCGATCAGGAATCCGCAGATGCTGCGAACAAGCCGATCGCCGCAGCGGACTCCCCGCCAAAGATGATCGAGCGAGAGTTTCGTGCACGGGGGCACCTGCTGGTCACCGTTCCGATTTATGTTCAGTGGGATCAAAACAAATGGAATCAGCGATGAAATTTCACACCACCTTGTTTCACAGGTTTGAAAGCGACGGGGTTCCGTTCGCGTACGTCACACCCACCGCTGCGGTGGTCCAACTCGATGAGATGACCTCGGAGATCATCGATAACTTCTCCGATGGCGAAGGGGCCGAACCGGGGCCCTGGTTGGAGACTCTCGAGGTGGATCGACAGCCACAGGCGCGCGAGGCCTTTGACGAACTGGCGGCGATGGGCATGCTGCGTCCGGTCGGGGCGCCTACCGCGCCTCCAGAACAACAACCTCCGATGCCCTATCCGCTGGCGACGCTGGTGCTCAATGTCACCAACAAGTGCAACCTGTCCTGTACCTATTGCTACGAGTATGGAGAGGATCGAGTTTCCAACCAGGAGAAACCCGATGGGACGCCACGGTTGCCGATGATGACTGAAGAGACCGCATGCAAGTCGGTCGACTTCTTGCTGAAAAATTCAGAGGGACGTAACGGTGTCTCCATCACCTTCTTCGGTGGTGAAACCTTGCTCAACTTTGGCACCATCCGTACGGCCACGGAGTATGCGGTGGCTCGTGGGCAGGAGTTGGGTCGTCCGGTGGCATTTGCCCTGACCACCAATGCGACGATGTTGACCGATGAGGTGATCGACTTTCTCGTCGAGCACAAGTTTGGCGTCAACATCAGCATCGATGGCAATAAAGGGGATCAAGATCGCCATCGCACCTTCTCCAGCGGGCGTGGGAGCTACGACATCATCGTTCCCCGGATCCGCAAGTTTCTCGAGAAGAACCGTCCGCAAGGTCGACCGGTCGGAGCCCGGGTGACCCTGACCGCCGGCATGGCGCCGGTCCCGGAGACCTACCATCACCTGATCGACGAGATCGGCTTCGATTCGGTCGGATTTGCTCCGGTCACCAGTGCCGAGGATCGGGAGTATGCTCTGGCCGATGGGCACATGGGCCAGATCCTCTCCGACTTCGAGATTTTGTCTCAGCAATATGTCGAGGCTGCCCTGGCAGGGAAGCGCCACGGATTTTCTAACTTGCACGACCTGATCCAGGAGATTCACCAGGGCATCAACAAGGCGCATCCCTGCGGCGCTGGGCTCGGTTTGATGGGAGTTTCCACCGAGGGCGAACTGGGATTGTGCCACCGATTCGTCGAGTCGGGGGAGCACGGGCTCGGCACCATCGAGGACGGAATCGATGAGCAGAAACGAAGCGCGTTTCTCAATGCCACTCACATCTCGAAGAAGATTCCCTGTCACCAGTGCTTTGCTCGTCCGCACTGCAGTGGTGGCTGCTATCACGAGGCCTATGTCCGCTACAAGGATCCCGCCGCGCCAAACTTGCACTACTGCGATTGGATCCGGGCGTGGACCGATCTCGGGTTGCGTAGTTATGCTGCCATCGCCCAGGGCAACCCTGAGTTTCTTCGCAATTACGAATCGGCTTCCGGTGCACCGGCGCCGGCCATCGAGAAGGACGAGGTGAATCGATGAAGCACGTCCGAGCCATCAATCAAAAAGCGCGACTGATCGAGGAGCGTTTTGCCGGAGCGGAGGACTCAGTGGGTCCGCTGGCAGAGCGAATTCCCTTCGGCTGTAGCACCCAGCTGGCACCGGGGTGGGAGGTTGACAGTGGTGGGGGAACCTATGGGCTCTGCACTCCCATCGAGCGTGATCTCTACGATTGCTACCACTCCTGCTACTGGCCCGCCCAGGTTCCCGATGCTCTCACCAACTTTGCCGACTGGTCCCGCTCCTGCGGGGCTCCGGTGCAGGACTGGTCTTCCATCGACCTGGTATTCCCCTAGGAGGTCGTCGATGAAACACTTTTCAATGCTGTTGATCCTGTTGCTGCTGACCACTGTCTGCGCAGCACAGGAATCAGAGACCCAGGAACCGAATCGTTCCAGTGGCGAAAAACGAGCCTATTTCTGGATCCGCATGTGGCCTGATTTTCTGGTCCAGTACGACATCGAGAAGGATGAGGTGGTGACCAGCATCCAGTCGAAGAATGGTGTCTGTCACGGCACTACCTATAGCCATGACGAGAAGTACGCATGGATGATCACCGGCAAGAAATCGAAGATCGAAGTGGTCGATCTGATCGCGGGAAAGGTGATCGAAGAACATGACTTCACCGAAACGGGCTGGTTGATTCGAGTCGATGGTATGCGCGAGATCCCTGCAAGCTCGAACTGGTACGTGCAGGTCGACCGGGTCAAGGTGGAACCGGACCACTACAAGATCGAGAAGTCGCAGTGGCTGCTCTACGATCCGCTCGAGAAGAAGGTGATCGAGCGGATGGAGGAGTTACCGAAGGTGATCCGTCGTGGCGCTCAAATCAGCCCCGATGGCCAGTTCTGGCACGTCTTCGGCGAGGATTTTCTGGTGATCGATCCCGAGACTCACAAGGAAGTGGCCAAGATCGATCTGTCGACGCCGATCTACAGCGGCATGGGTCGTTTTCAGGTCAGTGGTCGCACCGATCTGCTCCACGGTCAGGACCAGACGCGCTACCGACTCTTCTATACGATGACGGATCCGGTCCACGACAACCGGCGTATCGGTGGCGTGCTGGAACTCGATCTCGAAGCGATGAAGGTGGAGAAGCGCCAGGAGTGGGGCCCCCCGGTGAGCCCGGGCTACATCACCTGGGATGGAAAACGGGCGGTCGGAACCGGCGGCAGAGGTTGGCGTGGCGGTGGGGGCGGACAGGAGAGTGGCGTCGACCCCATCATCACCTTCGTCAACTACAGCCTCGAAGATGGATCCAAGCAACTCGAGACTCGTGTTCCGAGCCGAAATGGCCTCCGTCTGGCGGGGATCTCCCCCGATGGAGGAAAACTCTATCTGGTCGGCCGTGGACATGAGTTGGTGATCTACGATGGGACTCATCAGTACATCCAGACGGTCGAACTCGAGGGCGAACTCGAGGGTAGGCTGCATCGTAGCTGGCAATGACTGCGTTGATCGCACTCCTCGATAGTGGGGTCCACGAGAGTCACCCGCACATCCGCGACCGCGGTCAGGTGATCGATGGTCCGGTGCTCGACGATGGGGGCAATTGGGTCGACGATCCTCAGCCGGGGGATCTTCTCGGGCACGGAACCTGTGCGGCAGCCGCAATCCTCGATCTGGCGCCGGGCAGTACCATCCTGTCGCTGAAGATCTTTCATCAGCAGCCGCGATGCTCCTTCGAGCGATTGCTGGCGACCATCGAGTACGCCATCGATAGCGATGTCCACTGGATCAACCTGAGCCTCGGAACCACCCGACCATCTTGCTGCGAGGAACTGGAGGCGGTGGTCGCCAGGGCCAGTGCCGCTGGCATCTCGATCGTGGCCCCTGCGGCGATCGGAGAGTTGCCCTGCTATCCAGGGGCGTTACCCGGTTGCCATGGCGTGATTGCAGATCCGTCCCTGGCGAGGAACCAGCCACAGCAGAGATCCCACGGCGACCGCAGCTTCTGGTACGCATCTCCCCGGCCAAGGGATCTGCCGCGGCTTCCCAGTGGTGCAAATCTGGCGGGTGTCAGTCTGGCAGCGGCCAATCTGACCGGCCATCTGGTTTCCCTCCAGCAGTCGCGGATCGATCGACAAAACCAGCGTATTTCCCGATGAGATCGATGGTCCGACAGTTGATGATGGATGGCCGCTCGACGTTGAGTCATCATGCCTTTCACACTTGGGTCAGGGAGTTCGTCCGATGAAATCAAACTGTAACTGCATCTGGGTCTCCATCTGCAGCGTCCTTCTCCTGGCAGGTCCGTTCACCGCCGGATCGATGATTCAAGGCAGCCCTGTTGCGGATGAAGTGGCACTGGCGAAGCCGCTGTTTGTCGATGGCCAGGCCCAGGTGGTCGACGGATTCAAGGACCCCGAGCAGTGGATCCAGCACGATCTGTGGGTGGAAACTACTTTCGATACCGACGGCGATGGAAAACTGGACCGTATGCATGTCGATGTCACGAGACAGCGTCAGACGGAGACGGAAGCTCTCCAGGTCCCGGTGATCTACGAATCGAGCCCTTACTTCTCCGGTACCGGGTCCAATGATAAGAAATATTCCTGGGACCCCAGTCATGAGGTGGGGGAGAAGCCGCCGAGGCACGAGTCACCACCTCCGATGGAGTATCAGAGCAAGCGACCCCTGATGTCGAGTCGTCAGATCGAGCGCTGGGTTCCGCGAGGCTTCGCCGTGGTTCATTCGGCGTCTCCAGGGACCGGTCTCTCACAAGGCTGCCCGACAGTCGGAGGAGACAACGAGTCGTTGGGACCCAAGGCGGTCATCGATTGGCTCAATGGCCGTGCCAAGGGCTTCACAACACCGTACGGCACCGAAGAAGTGGTCGCTTCCTGGTGTACCGGGAGGGTCGGAATGACCGGCACTTCCTACGACGGTACCATCCCGCTCGCTGCTGCGACCACCGGTGTCAAGGGGCTCGAGGTGATCATCCCCATCGCACCCAACACCTCTTATTACCACTACTACCGTTCCCATGGTCTGGTTCGGCATCCGGGGGGCTACATCGGTGAGGACATCGATGTTCTGTACGACTGGATCAATAGCGGTGAGCCCGAGCGACGGGAGTACTGCGATTGCAATGTGCGAGATCAGGAGATGCTGGAAGGCTTCGATCGGGTCACCGGCGATTACAACGAGTTCTGGGCTGGACGCGATTACATCCACGACCTGGGACCGATGCGAGCCGCGATGTTGATGGCGCATGGCTTCAATGACTGGAATGTGATGCCGGAGCATAGCTGGAGAATCTACCAGGCGGTCCGTGCCAAGGGCCTTCCTGCGCAGATTTACTACCACCAGGGGGGCCATGGCGGCCAGCCGCCGATGGAGATGATGAACCGTTGGTTCAGCCACTATCTTTACGGCGTGAAGAATGGGGTCCCGAAGGGTCCCAAGGCGTGGATTGTTCGTGAAGATGACAAGCGCAACGAGCCCACTCCTTATGCCGATTTTCCGAATCCAAGGGCGCGAAAGGTGACACTCCATCCGCGACCGCGCGAGGATGGTCGTGGCACGTTGGTTCTTTCAGGTCGCGGCAAACAGGGTCTCGCGACAATCATCGATGATGTTTCCCTCAGTGGCGAAAAACTCGCTCGGGCTGAACAGTCGGAGAGCCGGCTGTTGTTTACAACTCCCGAATTGACTGCTCCGCTGCATCTTTCAGGAAACGCTCGCCTCAATATCAAGCTTGCCTGCAGCAAACCCGCGGCAAACCTCTCGGTCTGGTTGGTCTCGCTGCCGTGGGATGCCTCGAGCAAGAAGATCACGAGCAACATCGTCACCCGGGGCTGGGCAGATCCGCAAAATCATCAGTCGTTGACCGACAGCGAACCGCTCGAACCGGGCAAGTTTTATTCGTTGAGCTTTGATTTGCAGCCCGATGATCAGATCATCCCGGTGGGGCAACGCCTCGGATTGATGATCTTCTCCAGTGATCGCGATTTCACGCTGTGGCCCGAAGCGGGTACCGAGTTGAACATCGATCTCGATGCGACTTCGCTCGAACTGCCGATCGTCGGCGGGAGATCAGCATTGAGGAAAGCCGTCCGGCCAGTCAGAAGGCGGGTCCGGCTTTGAGTCGACGTGGCGCAGACAGGCGACAATTAAAACTCTCATCACTCAGTAAGGAGCGAAACATGGATATCAGAACTCGTACTCAGATCGTACCAACCTTTGCCGCTGTTCTGATGGCACTGTTCGCACTTCCCTTTCTGGACGCGGACACGCCGAAGCCACTGCCCGATCCCGATGGCAGGCCCGCCAACATGTCCAAACCGGTCCAGGTGTTCATACTGCTGGGGCAGTCCAACATGCTGGGTTTTGGAAAGATCGGCTCCGCCGACAAGGCGGGTTCCCTGACGCACGCGGTCAAGGAGAAGGGCAAGTACCCCTACCTTGTCGACGACGCTGGCAACTGGACCGTGCGTAAGGACGTTCGCAATGCGCGCGTCATGTCGAGCGGCACCGGCAATATGAGGGTCTTCAACAACGAGTGGATGACCATCACCAACAGCAACATCGGCCCCGAGATCGGCATCGGGCATCATGTCGGGCAGGTCACCGACGAGCCGGTGATGATCCTCAAGAGTTGCATCGGCAACCGCAGTCTCGGCTGGGATCTGCTGCCGCCGGGCTCCAAACGCTTCGAAAAAGACGGCATGATCTACGCAGGGTACAAGGATTCGTCTGATAAGTGGAAGAAGGGCGAAACTCCCAAGTCGGGTGGCTGGTACGCCGGTATGCAGTACGACGGCGATATCGCCAACGCCAAGAGGGTACTGGCTGAGCTCGACAAGTATTACCCGGGGGCCAAGCGCTACGAGGTCGCGGGATTCTTCTGGTGGCAGGGCGATAAGGATCGCTACAGCGCCATGCATGCCAGCCGCTACGAGCTGAACCTGGTGCGGTTGATCGAACAGCTGCGTATAGAATTCAACGCACCGAACGCGAAGTTTGTCTGTGCCACGCTCGGTCAGACCAGCAAGGGCGCCGGTGGCGCCGAGGGGCAGATCCTCGATGCCCAGCTTGCGGTCGACGGAAGAAGCGGCAAGTACCGGCAGTTCAAGGGCAACGTCGCCTCCGTTTACAGCAAGCCATTCTGTCATGGCGGCGCCTCCAACGGTCACTACGGTGGTAACGCCGAGACCTACATGGACATCGGTGAGGCGATGGGTCAGGCGATGGCCGGACTGTTGGGCACCAAGAGTGTCTCCTTCAAGAAGCTCAAGCCCTATCTGGACGATGTCACGACACCGGCTTATCAAGCGTTCAAGAAAAAGGACTACGTGGAAGCCTACCACTGTCTCCAGCAACTCGAGAAACTGCTCGCCGAGGACGATACCACCGAGGCCGGCAGCGAGATCGCCGAGAACCGAGCACTGGTGTTTGGCGTCATCGATGGCGAGTTGATGGGCGACCTGAGCTCTGCGGTCACCGATGTCACTGCGCTGAAGAAGGTCGGGGATGTGTATGCACTGAGTCTCATCATTCCTGATCTACACAAGAAGTACGCTGGAATCGATATCTACGACCTGGCAGCGGGCGATCTGGCTCAGCAGCTCAAGTCCACGGTGACCAGAAAGGAAATCTCAGCGGGCAAGAAGTTCTATCGATACATCGCGAATCTACGGAAGATCGAGGCGAAATCGAAGCAGCCGCGTGACGATCGCTCGGTGAAATCGATCCAGAAGTCCCTGGCGAGGATCACCGAAAAAAATCCCGATTCCATCTACGGGAAAGCGGCCGCTCTCGCTGCAGAAGAGCTCGCAAACATCGAGAAATCAGTTTCCGCGCCGAGAGACTATGTTCGCAGCGCGGCAGCTAAACGATAGCGCTGCAACACGCCATCGTGAGTTGAAGAGAACTCGATCTCAGGGGACGCGCGATGAGGAGGAGATCGTGATCCTGACGAGCGCCTGATCCGCCATGCGGGCGGGTTCAGCATTCGAAAACCCCGGAACGAGAAGTTGTCGTTGGTCGCGCCAGTCGATGCATCCAGGAAAGGACAAGTGAGACAAGATGAGTCACCGAGTCAGAACCATGGGGGTCCTCACAGCACTGATGCTGACAGGATTCGTCCTCAATGTTGCTGCGATGGACATTCCTACACAACTGCCCGATCCCGATGGCAAGGCACCAGACAACACCAAACCGGTCAAGGTATACATCCTGGCCGGGCAGTCGAACATGGTGGGGATGGGCACGATCAGCGGTGCCAAATGTCGCTATACGGGCATCTACCTGACCGGTGATCCGGCAGCGCCCCGCGGCGTCATGGGAGTCTATCGGGCCGGGACCTACAAGATCGATGGCCACGCTGTTTACCTGTCAGCCGATCCGAAGGCGGGCCACGGGGCGACCGCTTCCATCTACAACGGCGCCTACGACCGGGCCACCGACTATGACAGGGCGAAACCGGCGAAGACCGACACGGTGGCGCTAGGGGTCGTGGAGGGATCGCTTCCGACGATTGCAGGCCCGCATACGGTGGTGGTCAGAGGCTTTTGTGACGTGCCTGTGTCGGGCAACTACACCATCCATCCTGGATATGGCGACAGCGCATACAACGTCATGGAACTGGCTGGAAAAGAAGTCTACCGAAGGGACGTCGGCGATCAGGCCGTCCAGCAGGTGATCGCACTGGAAGCAGGCAAGCGCTATCCCATCCAGATCACCTACTTCAAGAGTGGATCGACGGCGCTGTGGATGAGCCAGCAGGACCTGCTGGGCAAGGGTGATCTCGAAGTCGTGACGAAGCGGGAAAAGAAATTCCCGAACCTGGTCGACGACGATGGCCAGTGGACCGTGCGCAATGACGTCTGGTACCAGGAGGCCAGGATTGGCTTCAGTGGCAGCCCCCTCAGCCCGACCTCGAATGGGCGGACCATCGGCCCGGAGCTGGGTTTTGGCCATGTCATGGGCACCTACCACGACGAACAGGTTCTGTTGATCAAGACCGCGATGGGGAACCGCGCACTGGGCTATGATTTCCGCCCGCCCTCGAGTGGTCGAAACGATCCCGACAGCAAGTGGGAAGGGCTGGAATACCGCCTGATGGTCGAAGGTGTCCGCAAGACCCTGGACCAGATGGCTACGATCGTGCCGGGCTACAACGGCCAGGGCTACGAGATGGCCGGCTTTGCCTGGTGGCAGGGGCACAAGGATGGCTTCACGCCCGAGTTGGTTGAGGAGTACGAGCAGAATCTGGTCCACCTGATCCAAGATGTGCGCGCGGAATTCAAGGCGCCCAAGATGCTTGCTGTCGTGGCTACGGTGGGTTTCGGCGGTCACAACATGAGCGATAAGTATCTACCGATTCTGCAGGCGCAGATGGCGGTGGGTGATTCGAGGAAACATCCCGAGTTTGCCGGCACCGTGCGCTCGGTAGACACCCGCGATTTCTGGAGAGAGATCGATGATTCTCCCACCAGTCAGGACTACCACTACAATCGCAATGCCGAGACCTACTTGCTGGTGGGCGATGCCCTGGGCCGGGCGATGGTCCAACTCCTCGGCGGAACAGCAGAACCTCTTCCGCAAGCTGCCAGGCCGGGATCCACCACACAGCAGGCAAATCCAGAACCGGCGCTGTGGGTCGCTGCGTCGGCGAAGGCGGCGCTGGCCCCGGTGATCATGGGGGGCATGGCCGAGGGCTATGTCGCCAACCCCAGGAACAACGCGGCGCTCTTGAGTGAGGCCAGCGGTGAGAGGCCGGATCGGGTATCACAGTTCCTGCGCGGCGCGATGTTCGGATTGAACCAGTGCCATCTCGCAGCCGGCGTGCAGGACTATGACTGGCACGTATTCGGGCCCGATCTCCGGGATGCGATGTGGGAATACCACAGCTTTGATCCGAAAGAGACGATGCCCAGGGAGAAGGGCAACCGCTTCCGCAAGGTGACCTATCCCGAAAAGATGGCCAACTGGTCCGCGCCCGATTTTGATGGCGCCAGCGCAGGCTGGAACAGCGGACTACCGCCCTTCGGTCAGTTGGATGGCAAACTGGCGCCGCTGAGAGATTCGTGCACCTCGTCCTTCTGCGGGTGCGGTGAGAAACCGAAGACGCTGTGGCAGAAGGAAGTTCTGCTGGTGCGCGGCACCTTCGAAATCCCCCCGCTCAAAGAGGGCCACCGCTACCGGATCGTTATTGGCGGCAGCGCCCACGTCAATGCCGGCGAAGGATTTGAGATCTACGTCAACGGCGAGCTGTTAGCCCAGTCATCCGCCGGTGTCGGAAAGCGCCAGGGCGGACAGCCACGCGGCGGCCATGTATACGCTGACTTTCGCGACGAATTCCAGGGTGGCAAGGTGACCATCGCAGCCACCAGTTTCCTGAGATACAACAACCCGAGGGGACTCATCCCTCAGAGCGGGCATCTTTCGCTGTGGATGGAAGAGGCGAAGATCCCGCCGTTGGGGAAGTGAGCCAGGGGCAGCATCACACGCGAGTGCTTGCGAGGAATGAACTAACGAACCGGGAGAAAACAATTGAAGAACAGATTCAAGAGGCTGGTACTGCACGAGTCTGAGAAGGCGGATGAGACCTGGGTCAACCTTGATCATGTTGTCGCCATCACACCAGACCCGGAGGAGCGTTTCATGGTGGTGGTTCTGGATGTCGTCGTAGCCTTCAGTTCCCGCCCAAAAATCTACAAGATCACCGTGGAATGTGGCCGCGAGTTATTAGGGATATAGCGGTGCCCATTCGAACACCTCACAAGTTTAGGCTCAAATTGCATCATAAGTGATGAAGACTTTGGTATGCTGGCCTCGGTGCGGGAGGCCCAAGGAATCGCTGGACCTCTTCAGGAACTCCGGATTCAGGCGAGCCACATGCGCTTGCGTGTAGATTCGAGCCCATGATCTCCATTCGCGGTCTACTTGTCATCCTGATGCTGTTTGCGCCGGGGATCGCTTCGGCGCAGAACACTCCTGACTCACTTTCTGACCTCATGCAACGCATCGAGGCCGCTGAGCAGGACTGGCTGGAAGCCATCCTCACGCCGCCAGTGCTCGTGAGCCTGGGTGATTTTCCGGATTTGAGTAATGCCGGTGCACAACTGACCTCGATCCTCCGCGATCGGTTGAAACTGCTCGATCGAAAAGTGATCTCCAACCGACAGTGGCAAGAACACTGGATCAAGCAACGTCGGACTGCCGCCGAGGTGGAACCCCTTTACAGCGAGTGGGCAACGACGGCTGCCGGGGCCGAAGAGCGTGCGGAAGCGACGGCCAAGCAGACCGCTGCAAGAGACTGGGCCGCCCTCGCCGAGGCCAAGGTGTCGAACCAGGACGCCTACCTCACCGCGATCAAGACGGAGCGCGACTCGGTGGAGGAGCGGCTGGAAAGCACGATGGGATCCGCTGCTCAGCGGCAGGCCAAGCAGGCTGCGCGGGTGCCTTCCGGAGGCGCAACGCCCTTCGAGGAGAGAACTGCGCACATTGAAGAATTGCGATTTCGCCAGGAGTTCCACAGTGAGCGGAGCGCGGTGGCCCGTCTCGAGTTGAAGCTGGTCAAGCAGCAGGCCGAGTCGAGCGTGATCATCCAGGGTGCTCTGGAACGAGACGTTGAGCTGGCCCACGAGGAGCACCGCCTCGCCAAGGCGCAGGTCCTCAGTTCCGACCCTGATTGGTCGGATCGGTGGCTTCCCATGGTCAACGCGTCCTCCACCAAGGCGGAGAAGGTCGAGCAGGAGTTGCATCTCAGTGCGCTACGTCAGCACTCGATCGAGTTCGAGGTGACTCTCGCGGAGTCGAAGACGAAATACCTGGATCAAAAGCACGAGGAGATCGAGCGAGAGAGACAGGAGGCGGAGGCTTTCTCCGGCTGGCTTGAGGCGGCGCTCGCGACAGCACGGCAACGGGCGCCCCGTGTGTTTGGCGTGCTGCTAATGATCTTGGTGGCCGGGCGACTTGCGCTATGGCTGGTGGGCCTCGTTTCGCGCACCCTGATGAAGGTGGTAGCCGACGACGACACCGAAAACGTCAGTGCTGTCGAGCAGCGTGCAAACACGATCGCGGACGTTTTCAAAGGTGTCGGCAAGATCGCAATCTACGTTGTGGGTACCCTGGTCGCCTTTGATGTGGTTGGCATCGATACCGGGCCGCTCCTCGGTAGTGTGGCCATCCTTGGTCTGGCTCTCTCCTTCGGTTCGCAAAACCTGGTTCGGGATCTGGTCAACGGCTTCTTCATTCTTGTGGAGAATCAGTATGCGGTCGGGGACTGGGTGAAAATCGGTAGCCACGAAGGCACGGTTGAGCAAATCAATATTCGCTCAACGCGCTTGCGTAGCTCGGAGGGTGTGCTGCAGATCATCCCCAACGGTACCATCGATACGGTCGAGAACATGACCCGAGATTGGTCCCGTTTCCGTTGTCACGTGGGTGTGGGCTACGACACCGACATCGACCTTGCCGAACGCATCTGCAACGAAGTCGGAGCAGCGATGTATGCCGATCCCGAGTTGCAGGACAAACTGATGGAGGCACCCACTTTCATCGGTGTGACCGATCTCGGCGACTCGGCCGTGGTGATACGCGCTCAGGCCAAGACCCAGCCCGGCTCGCAGTGGGGCCTCGAGCGGGAGATGAACCGACGCCTGAAGAAGGCGTTCGAAGACGCCGGCATCGAGATCCCCTTCCCGCAACAAGTGGTATGGCACCGCAACATGCTCAGCGATTCGTGAGAGTGGTCGACCGAGTATTGACGGCCATTTTGACACGAATCGACGACGTGAACGTGGGGGCCAGCGGAGTGATCGCGATGACCGCTCCTCCCGTGTAATGCCCTCTCCGCTGGTATTATGACCTTTCCTCTGGTCTTATCAGCGATCCGCTAGCGTTAGGAAATCAAACTATCTTGACGCTGAGCGTCTTAGGTGTTAGGTTGTCGTGGTGCGGTGTCACTTGCCAATCGCGCCGTTTCGATTCCCCCCAAGGAGAGGACCATTGGAGTGCCAAGCCCTGCACAGTTGTTCGGTGTGCGCCTCCGGGAGCTCAGGCTGGCCAATAGCAAGAGCCAGGTCGAGGTGGCCCAGGAGTTCGGTGCCTCGCGCAGCACGATCGCTCAGATGGAACTCGGAAATCGGAAAGTGCAGGCGGAGGAACTCGGTCGCCTGGCCAAGATCTACGGATGCAGTCCAACCAGCCTGCTTGTGATTCCCGAGACACGCAAGGATCGAGAAGAAGACGAACTGCTCGATGATCTGGGTCAATCGATGCCGGAGTTCTCGATGGATCCCTCCGCATTCAAAGGACTCCGAGAGGCGGTCCTCCTCTCCCGAGAACTGACGCTGCTCGAGAAGGCGCTCGGACTTGAGGGGTACTCAGCGGGTCCCCCTTCCCACGGATTCGGCGCGCCGTGCACTCGGTGGGAAGGTGCGCACCAGGGATACGTGGCCGCTCAAGAAGAGCGCTGGCGGATGAACCTCGGTGACAGCCCAGTTCGGGACGTCGACGACACACTGGCCATGATGCGAGTCCGCGCGACTCAGGCCAGTCTGCCCGAGGGCATCTCGAGCCTCTACCTTCAGGCTCCGGAGACGGGCACCTTGGTGGTCGTAAACGAGTCGCTGTCGATGGAAGAGCGACGCTTCCAATATGTTCACGGCTACGCACATGCACTGTTTGACCATGGTCACCGTTGGCTCGCATGCCGTACGGATGCACGACATTCACTTTCAGAGCTTCGTGCTACCGCGTTCGCCGGCAGGTTCCTGCTCCCGGAGACGGGTCTTCGTCGTTATCTGCACAGCCTCGGCAAAGATACGCTGGGACGCGCAAGTGGCGCCACTCAAAGTCTGTTTTCGGAACCTGACGGACCGAGTGCAGACGAGCCACCGATTCGTGTCGATGGCCGCGGCCGCAAGGGAGCCACGCCCATCGGAGCTTGCGACCTGACGCAGATCGCTTGCTACTTCGGTGTCAGTCCTGTCCTGACCTGCCACAGTTTGCGCAACCTGCGCTACATGAGCGACGATGAAGTCGCTGCCCTGACCAGCAAAGATGCCAGGGGAACGGTGGAGCGTACCAAGAAAGTACTGGATCTGCGGACATTCAAGCAGGTCCCCAAGCGCGATGCGTTTCGCTCAAGGCTGCTGGCACTGGCCGTTGAGGCGGTTCATCGAGGCGTCATCGATGCGCTCAAGTTCGAGCGTTGCGCAGAACTTGTTGGCTTGAAACCGGAAGAGCAAGAAGTGCTTCTCGACGGGATCGCATCGTGATCATTTCGCGGACCAAGAAGTGGACGTTCGTGCCAGCGTGGAACTTGCGCTGCTCCTGGCGGATCACCGAATCGAGTACATGCAATCATGAAGGGTGCTCTGGATGAACAGATACGATCGACAAGAGACTCGACTCAAGACCGCTTGTATTCTTGCGGCGGGCACCGGAAGTCGGCTTTTCCCACTGACGGAGTCGATGCCGAAGTGCCTCACCGAAGTCCATGGACAGCCGCTTCTGGGGCGATTGATCGCCAGCCTACGCGAACAAGGATTCAAGCGTCTGGTGTTCGTGCTTGGCCATCTTGAAGATAGCATTCGGAGTTACCTTGAATTTCATGCCGCTGATTTGACAATCGACTACGTCTCGAATCCAGTCTTCGCGACAACGAATAACATCTACTCCTTATGGCTGGCTCGTGAGAAGTTAAACGAACCCTTTCTCTTGATCGAGAGCGACCTGATCTTTGAAACGCCACTCCTGAGTGCTCTCACATACCCCGACCGAATCGCCGTCTCTCACAGGCTTCCCTGGATGCGCGGTACGATGGTCACCACGGACGGGCATCGTGTAACGGAGTTCTTGCTCGGCGAGAACTCCAACGCCGCCGTTGCGGAGTACAAGACAGTCAATATCTGCAGCCTGTCTGCGTCGTCATGGAGTGCGATTGTCGCGCGACTTGAGCAATACATCTCAATGGGCAGAGTGAACGACTATTACGAGGCGGTCTTCAGGGACCTGGTTTCTGAAGGTCGCTTGGACCTCCAGTGTGTGTTGTTTGACGAGAATCGCTGGTACGAAATCGACACGCTTGATGATCTCCGGGGCGCACATGAAACGTTCGCACGAATCGGTTCAATTGATATGCCTACCCTACCTTACTCGGATGTCTACAGTGAAGATCGTCGTAATCCACCGCCACGAGCACCGGTGCAATGACCACCGGCAGTACTGAACTCGTCAAGAACCAGCGCGCACCACTGGACTACTCTGGCTTGCGCCTCGGATTTCCGTGGATCGCTCGCCTGCCTGAAGCATTTGTCGTTCGCTTTCCGAAGCTAACGAACCACTTTTTTCTGCTCAGAGTTCGCACGCCGACCAACACGTCGACCCACAAGGGCCTCCAGGTGCCCGCATGAAGACACCAGAGCGCAAGCCGTGGTTTTACAGGAATCTCCCCAACGCCGTTTCTTTGCTCGGCGTCCTGCCTCTCGCACTCCTCGCCCTGGAGGACGGCGCGATGTTCCTGATTCCCCTCATGATCTACAACAACTTCATGGACGACCTCGACGGCCAGCTCGCTGTCAAACTCGATCTCAAGAGTGACTTCGGAGCATCTCTCGACAACATCTGTGACGCCGTGGCTCATGTGATCTTCGTCATTGTCGTGGGCACCAGGTATGATGTTGCTTGCACCGCCCTCTGCATCGTGGCCATCGCGGCAATATTGCTCCGTATCACCTCACGGGTTGTCCCGGGCCCGAAACGGAGTGGCGGCTCTCCCACCAACGAGCTGATGCGGCACATCGTCCTGGTGCTCATCGCGACGGACACCCTCGGTTGGAGTGCATCACCCTTCTTGATCGCAGTGTTCGCTTTGAATGCGGTGTCGATGTTGGTGCCATACCCACTCCCGCACTTGATCCGGAGCCAACTGACATCGACGATCGGCGTAGCCATGGTCAACGCCATCTTGTTGGTTGCCTGGTTGACGCCCGTGACCGCACCCTGGATCGCGGTGGCCTTCGGAGTGCCATTCCTGTACTCGCTCACCATCGGCGGCATCGGTTGGCTCAAGCGGTCCGAGCGATAATCGCCCGATCCGAACAACCGGATCAACCTTCCCGGTGGCCACTGGTTTCGGAGTCGTTGTCCCGAACCACACTCTCACCGGGATCGTGGTTGGCGTGACGGCGACTGGAGCCGCGCGAGATTCGAGGAGATACGATTCTGGATTGAGGCGAAGAGGCGGGCAGGCGACACTATTGTCCACCTGTAACCGCGCATCGATTGCGGCTGTTTCGCGTGTGGTGGACACGGCCTCTGGACAATGAGAGATCGAACACCGCCACTGCGACGGACACAGGACGCAACGGAGGGTCTTTCTTGAACGAATCCAACGAGCGATGGCAGCGCAAGGACGCACTCACGGGACTGCTTTTTTCTCGGTCGGGGCGCTGGCGATTGTTTACGCGGTTCTAGCGATGCGAAACGATGTGCCGGGCTTCCTGTGGGGGCCCGCCTGGATCATCGGACCGATCTGTCTACTCATCGGTGGCAACGCAATCATCCGCAGCCTTCGAGCCCAGTGACCCTGATCGCTTCGGACGTGGTTGGAGGTCCTCCGGAGCACATCTACAACTTCCACATCGCCCCTCGAGGAGTCAGACCGGCATCTGGCGGCACATCATCGCCGCCAAATCCTCCCAGGAGAAAAAGGTGCTGACCGTCCGAGGCTGCCTGACCGTGATCCATCGGACTCTCCGGCTGCACTCCTCTGGCTTGCAAAAGGGTCCAGGCCTCCGCTTGTGGCCGGTACACCCAGGTCTGCGGTGAATACCCTCCTGACGTCGACCACGAGGCGTGGAACCCGAACAACACAAGACCGCCCAACCGCTCAACCGAGCGCAGGAAGCCATGGCCCATTTCCTGAGGCTCTTGGTTGGTCTGCGCGAGGCTCCAACTTCTGGCTTGGGCGTCGAAGTGCCAGGTCTCATCGGGGAGCCCCGGTCCCAGGGAAGATCCACGCATCACGATGATGCCGGAGAGGGAGTCGCGAGCCATCTGAACGTGGTCGCGTGCTTGAGGATGAGGGGCAGCTTTGGTTGAGGCAGGCTGGATCCATTCCAGTGTGTTCAGGTTCAGCAGCCAGGTGTCGTGGAGGTGCTTCTGGTCCATCCCTCGTCCGCCGAAAATGATCACCTGGTCGGTGACCGGGTCATAAATCATGCCGTGGTGAGACCGAGGCGGTGGGTTCCCCGACGTATCCAAACGTACCCACCGGGAAGTGGAACCGTCAAAGGCCCAGGTGTCGGCGAAGTCGCGATGGAGGTCTGTTCCGCCGAATAGAAGCGTCCTTTCCCGAGCCGAATCCCAAACCATCGTGTGCGAGGTGCGAGCACCTGGATTCAACTGGGATGCATCGGTGACCAAGCGCCACGCATCGGACCCCGGAAACCATTCCCAGGTCTCCGGCAGCATCTGCCAGTTTCGATTTTGCCCCCCATGGAGAAGCAAGACGCCCCGCGTCGGCTCCCAGACCATCGCCGACCCCACGTGGGGCCCCTCGGTCTTTACATCGAGCGATTCCCATCGGATTCGATCGGGACTCGCACAACCGAGGAGGCCAAAAAAAAGGAGCAGAAACAACCACCCCTGGCATGGCGTGCGGTGGGTGCCATATCCGACGATGCCGATCCGGATCTTGCGGTCGGAAACAGGCTTCCACTCTCTCGATAAGTCGGCTTGGGCCGCAGTGTCATCGAAGTCCTGGATCGGTTTCTCTTGACCGAGAGTCGTTCCGGTCAGCCCCAGTGCGGTGAACCCGAGGCCCACGGAGTAGATGAATGAACGTCTCGACGGAAGGTCGTTCATGAGGGCTGCTACTTCAGCTTTTTTTCCTTCTTCAGTTTCCTTTTCTCCTTCAGAGTCAGAGCGGACTTCTTCTGTGTCTCGCGCTTCTTGTCCTTGTTGCCCTTATTGGCCATGACTGCTGCTCCTTCGATCTAGATGGTCATCGACGACCAACGGATGAAGTTCCATGCTACTCTCTAGCCCTCCGCAGATCACGATGTTCTGGCACTGTTCGATGGCTCTGCGACGTCGACCTGTCCTCCCCTGGCGGTGATGAGGGCAGCGACAGCCAGTTTCGGCATAGGAACTCCAGTTGCTGCTAAAGGGCTCACAAATACGATTGAGGTGGCATGACTTCGGTTGTGTTCAGACCCAAGGCCAACGTCCGTACTGGCAAGCGTTTCTGGGTTCGCGTCGAGGGGGTCTCCGGAGAGGATGGCGAGGGCGACCTGGAGTATATCGTCGAGTTCTTCAACCGCTACGGAACCTACGGAGGCGATCCTGCTACATCGCACGGGTACGCGGACTGGATTCGATCTGGCGGAATCGAATGGAACAGGAGAAGCAGATGCAATCCATTCTTGAGGCGGAAAGGGTTCGGGATTAAGGTTGTCTCCTCGGCTACGCTGCTGGATCAGAAAATGTGATTCACTGCTTGGACGCGCCATGCGCGCTGATGTAGGAGTAGGTATGGACCCTGACACCGTCGCCGTCCGCGTCGACAACTTCACAAAGGTCTACGATCAGCGAACCGCCGTCGACCGGCTCAGCTTCGACGTTCAGCGAGGCGAGATCCTGGGCCTCGTCGGGCCCAACGGCTCCGGCAAGACAACCACGTTGAGATGCATCAGCGGAATCTTGCCCCCGACGAGTGGCAGCGTGCTGCTACTCGGGCATGACGTGGTGAAGGATCCCATCGCCGCCAAGCGCAACCTCGCCATCGTCGCTGACGATCCGAACCTGTTCGAAAGCCTCACCGTATGGGAACACCTGGAATTCTCAGCCCAGGTGTTCGGCCTGCAGGACTGGCAGGCGCGGGCTGAGGGACTCCTCGAAGAGTTCGAGATCACCGATCGGCGCCAGTCGCTCGCCGACGAACTCTCCCGCGGCATGCGCCAGAAAGTCGCAATCTGCGCCGCGTTCTTGCACGAACCTGCTGTGCTCCTGCTCGATGAGCCGCTGACCGGGCTCGACCCGCACGCTATCCGGAATCTCTACGCTGCGCTCGAGCGACAGGCCAAAGAAGGCACCGCAGTCATTGTCAGTTCTCATCTCCTCGGTCAGATCAGTTCACTGTGCTCACGCTTCCTGATCATCAAGAACGGACGCGCCCTGCAGGCAGGAACGATCGACGAGATCCGCAGCCAGCTCGACGCGCTGCCGGACGATGCTTCGCTCGAGGACATTTTCTTTCATGCCACGGACGTCGGTGACGAGACGGACGCATCTTGAACCCTGGGCTGCTTTATCTGCTAACCAAGCAGACACTCGGGACACTGCGCAAGGCTCGTCGGAGGTTCAAAGGCCCCAAAGGTATTGCCCTGTTCATCGGCGTCGCCCTTGCTGCTACCCTCATGATCGGACCTCAGATCTTGGTCTTCATGAACCCGCAGCTCGCTGCCACTGACGTCAGTTTCCAGGGGCTGTTGGATGAGTGGGGACCCCATGCCCTGCTGCTGATGGCGATCATGACGAGCGTGAGCAGTGGTGGGCTGTACTTCAGTCCTGCTGAGGTGACTCATCTCTTTCCCGCCCCGATCTCGCGCCGCGATCTACTGCTCTACAACATCCTTTGCCGGATGAAAGTTCAGATACTCTCCGGGCTGCTCGTTTCGATCTTCTTGGCCCGCTGGGCAACACACTGGTACGGCGGCGTCGCGGCGTGCGTGCTGTTTCTGATATTCATGCAGCTGAGCTCCCAGCTGGGTGGCCTCTTTTTCGCAACCGTTGGCGACCGGTTGGCCAGGCCAGTGAAGCGCTTCGGCGCGATCGCCATCCTCTGCGCCGTCGCGTTGCTGGTCTCTCGCCACACGGGTTTCGGCGCGATGACCGAGTTCAGCCAGATCCTCGCGGGTCTCGAGTCTGTGAGGGAGACTCCGGGGATCCAGCAGGTCGCCTGGATCACGCGCCCCTTCATCGAGGTCCTCGGCAGTCCAGACGTGTCCCGAATGCTCCTCTGGAGCGCGGCCTCGATCGGGGTCCTTGCCATCCTGGTAGCGATCATGATGGCCCTCGACCTCGCCTATCTCGAGGGTGCTGTCGCCACGAGTCGCAAGTTCCAGAAGATGCTCGAGCGCGCCCGCGGAGGCGGGGGTGCCATGTCAGTCAGCGGACCATCCAAAGCCCGGTTCTCCCTTCCTCACCTACCGTTCCTCGGAGGCGCTGGAGCACTCGCATGGCGTCAGCTCACCGAGGTCACACGGCATCCGAAGCCCATTCTCATGCTGGGATTCATGATGGCCCTGTTCTTGCTCCCGATGAGCATGATGTCAAGCATCAGGCCTGAACCAGCGGACGGCTTTGGTTTCTGGGCCACGCTGTTGATGCTGCTTCCGATGGTAGTCATGACGACGCTGATGACGATGCATCTGACCTTTGACTTCCGGCGCGACGTGGACCGCCTGGCATTTCTCAAATCACTGCCGTTGCGCCCCTTCGGAGTCGCTTGTGGGCAGCTCATCGCGAACACCATGCTGCTGACGGTCTTGCAACTCGTCGCCGTCAGTTTCCTGGCGGTGCTCGGAATCGCTGACGTCTTGACGCTACTCGTGCTCACACCAGTGCTCCTCCTCATCAACTGGGTCTCGGTGGGACTCGACAACCTGTTCTTCCTGCTCATGCCCCACAGGATCGTGCCCAAGGACCCGGGCCAGGCCCAGTTCATGGGGCGCCTGATGCTCGTCATGGGGCTGAAGTCGCTGTCGCTGATGGTGACGCTCGCGGTCGCCGCCATTCCAGCGATTGTAGTCCAAATGGTCGTTGAGGGTCCCGGCGAGCTGGCGGCGCTCAGCACCACCCCTGTTCTCGCTGCGTTCGCATTACTATTCACGTGGCTGATCGGGCGCTCCTTTCAGAGCTTCGACGTGAGCAAGGACATACCTACATAGATGGATGAATGCCAGGGAGACGATGATGAAGACCACGAGCATCCAGAAGAGGTCCCATGTCTCACTCATCGCAATCGCAGTTGTTTTCGGACTCGCGCTCTCATTGTTCATCGAAACCGGGTGGAGCGGTGCTGCAGACTCCCCTGACTCGGTATCTCATGACTCAGCCCCTGCCAAATCCTACCGCTGATCCGTCGCTCCGCGACTGCGGCGGGAGTCGTGCGGGATTTGACGAGATCCAGATCGTGATAGGAGATGAGAGGTGGATGGGGGACACTATTGTTCATCTGTAACCACCTGTGGCTTGCGGGTATCCGCGAGGGTGGCTGGACATGCACTGAAGAGCCGCCATCCGGTCAGAATTACTCAGTTTCAAGTCACCCGCCGTGGCTGACAGAAGCACCATTCAAGGAGGAATCGAAGTGATGAGATCGAAGTCGATGAGAAGTCACTGTTGGCTGCTGGTAGTGATGATGTTGGGGGTCTCGAGTGTTTCGGCAGCAAGAGAGTTGTACGAAGAGGCCGTGCCGGCTGAACTTGCGCAGATGGACGGAGAACTTGAAGAGAAGTTAGACGGTCAACTGCAGCTCCTGAAGGCGCAAATCGAGCAGGCGATGCCGACCATCGCTGAAGAGAAGAAAACTGGTTACCTGAAGGCACGTGATGCAGAAAAAGCTGCGGTAGCGCAGCTGGGTGTTGCGCAGGAGAGCCGCGGTAGGGTTGGCCAGGCGGAAGGTTTGGTCGGCCATGCCAAGGGCAAGTGGATCGGCGGTGCGGATAAGGGCATCGCTACGGCGCAGGAGATGCTCAAGAAAGCGACCACCGAAGCCGAACGCGAGGCGGCACAGAAAGAGCTGGTGAAGTGGCAGAAGGATCGGGAGGCGGGTGTCGAAGCACTCAAGGAGCGTCAGGCAGCGTTGGACAGGGCAAAACTGCAAGAGCCGCAAGCGATCCAGCAACTCGAAGCGGCCGAGAAGGCGCTGGCCGAGGCGCAGGCCAATGCACTGAAAGCACTCGACCGACTCGATCTGGGAGATTTCCTCACCAGCGACAAACTGGATGCCAAGCTGGCGAAGTACACCCTCCTGTCGGAGGCGACACCGAAGGGGCTGGCGGAGTTTGCAGAGCGTGGGAGAAAACAGAAGAGTCTGATCGCGAAGCTCCTCAGAGATGATGACTTGATGATTCAGATGGCGGTCGCTGACGGAGCCCGTGATGGCAAGGTGGGCACGGCGATGCAGATCTATGCCGCGATCCAGAAGGCGAGCAGGAAGGCCAAGCGCGGCGTATTGCAGAGGCTAGCGCTGGCCATCAGCCTGGAACATGCGGTACCGATTGCCCAGAGAAACGCCACAGGCAATTTCGATGCGCCGGCGACAGTCGATCCGGTGAAGCGATACCTGCACTATGAAACCGCTTACCTCGCCGATGAGCTGGATCCCTATTTCAAGGAGTTGACCGTATGGGACTACCGGATGGTCGTGAACGGCGAAGAGCCAGATGAGACGCTGATCTGGGGGCGCGAGATGCTGCGCAACTATCGGCCCGACCATATCACCACATCGGACTACCGGTGGCGCTATGTCGCTGCGGTCAGGACCGAGGTCAAGTACGGGTCGGGGGACAACAAGTACGATAAACCCGAGTTGCAGTTCTTTCAGAACATCCTCATGAACGGTGGAGTTTGTGGTCGGCGTGCCTTTTTCGGGCGCTTCATCTTGCGCTCCTTCGGAGTCCCGACCACGGCACGTCCCCAGCGCGGTCATGCCGCCCTGGCGCACTGGACGCCGGATGGCTGGGTGGTTTGCCTCGGTGGCGGCTGGGGAACTGGCTGGACCAAGACACGTTATCAGAAAGACCGCGATTTCCTCGCGAACACGCAGGCGCGCGACGTGGTGGATCAATTTCCGCAGGTCAAGCGGGCTCAGTGGGTCGGTCATGTGGTCGGAGAGAAGCAGGTCTTCGGATTCCTTTCCGGAGATCCGGACTTCTGGCATGGCTTGGCGCTCTACAAGCAGCGGCAGATCATTGAAGAGGCCGAGGTGGTCGCCTTGGCAGCGGTCGGTACCGACATTGGCGAAGCCAATGAATCGAAGGTGCCGGAAATCGTCAAGAAGGCGACCGTCACCGAGGAAGACAGTAAGATCACGATCAGCCGCAACGGGGTGATCACGATTCCTGCCGTGGCCTGCAGCCATCCGACCAACAGCACGGCAAAGATTGCATTCATGGACAGTAATCTGGGTGGTAAACAGCTGCACTACGGCCGGCTCAGAGGGGATGAAGCGTTCGAGTACACCTTCGATGCTCCGAAAGCCGGGATATATCAGATCAGCGCCAGAGTGGTGACACCCAGCTGGAAGCAGCATCTGCTGGTGACTGCCAACGGTGCTGAGGAGCCGACCGACATCGCATTGCCCTTCACTGTCGGCATGTGGGAAGAGACGGAACCGGTCGAGATCACGCTGGCCAAGGGCAAGAATATTCTGAGGTTCACACACCAAGGTGGAAAAGGAACGACCATCAAGGACTTCACGCTGAAGCGCAAATAAGTGAAGCCCTGCGTGGATTGCGGGTGTCGGAACGGATCGACAAGAATCGGGAATCGTTGTTCTGAAGAACGATTTCGGTGAGCGCCGTCATGGCGCTCACGGCGAGAAGGTGACGACGACGGGGTAGTGATCCGACCATAGACCCACGCTCGAATCGTCGGTGACGACGCGTGCTGCCAGAGCGCGCTTGGCGGTTGCCGGATCGGCGAAGATGTAGTCGATACGTCTGCGCGTCCGATGGACGTCCTCCATGTCCTTGCGCCAGCGCGGGATCAGTGCCGGCGAGCCAAAGGTGTACCTGGCCGTGGGTGCGTGAGCATCAGTCAGATCGACAAAGCCGCTCTCGAGGAAAGTGTCGGTGATTCGGTAGTCGAAAGTGCGCACGCCATCGACCACTTCGCCCAGTTGGCCATGTTCGAGCAGATACTCGTGATCGTGACGGATCTCACCGTTGAAGTCTCCGACGACAAGAACACGTTTCCCCTTCGACACCAGATCCACAGCGAGTTTGGCGATGTGCTGCGGCTCGTGAATCTTGCCGGGCCAGAAGTGAACGACCAGCACGTCGAAGCCATGGGTACGGGCGTGCAGGTAGCCATGATGGAAACCGGTGACACGTCGTTCGATGACCTCGATCGGCGCACTGCTGGTGAGTGCCACCGGGTAGCCACTCTCCTTGTGCATCACCGCGTAGGGGTGTCCCCATTTTTCTGCCAGCGACGACAATCCGGGGGAATCCACATGCAAGACCTCTTGAAGAGCGACCATCGCGGGCTGCTGCTGTGCGAGCCAGGCGGTGGCAGACTCCTGATGGAGCTGGTGATCGAACAGGTGATAGGTGTTCCAGTTGATCAGTTCAAGAGTGGGCATCTGGACAGTAGGGGCGACGGCACGGCAAGCACCAAGGCACAGGATGAGCAACAGCGTCGCCACCTTGATCGACCGGTAGCGCCGCTCGATCGGTGCAGGAGTCCTGTTCAGCGCCATCGTACTCTCCTCCATCGTTGGGGCTCGGCATCTCAGGTCGTCGACGATTTCTCGACCAGCCAGCCGAGGCGACACATCTCCCCGAGGATGGTCGTCAAGGTGGCGGGAGATTGCTGGATCAGTGGGGCGATTCGTGAAGCTCTCGGATGTAACTGGCTCATCGGTAACTGGTCGCCGACCAGTTCGATCAGTGCCGCGGTCGGGACCGAACCGAAGTGGTCGATCGACTCCTCGTCACTGGTGGCGAGGCGATAGCCATCTCTACGCACCAGTCGATCTCCTGCGGCAACCCAGCGCGGGTGCCGTTGTAACTGCGGCGACGGGCACAGCAGGCCGGCCGGTAGGTTCGCCTCTGTTTGTTTCGACTCGACCACCGCGTGTCGTGCCTGCCAGAAGGGTGCCTCGGGAAATCTCGTCTCCGAGCGGTAAAGGTCGAGTGCTCGTTGCCGGTGGATCCGAAACAGACCCCGTTCCCAACGCTGTCGGTGATCTCCCATCGTCGCTGCCGATGCGTCGCCTAGCAACACGGTGCGGGCGGCCAGGGCGGTCGCCTCCGCCGAGACGAGAGCCTTTTCCAGTCCTTGACTGGAGAGGGGGTCGATGGCGCTGATGGCGTCCCCGGCGAGCAATAGCCCGGTAGAGATCGAGTTGAGCCTCGCAGTCGCAGGGGTTCCCCGGGTACTGGCGGTCGAACAGTTGCGAGCGGGACCCTGGGCCGACTGGATGGCGCGCTTCCAGATGGCTGCACGACCGAGCGCTTTGACCTCGGAGGGGTCGCATAGCAGTGCAAGACTGGCTCTTCCATCGCCCAGCGGCAGCCACCAGATCCACCCTTGAACCACCGCCTCGATGATCGAGACATCGGTTTCCTCGGTGACATCTTCGACGATGGTCGAGAGCGCAATCGTCTCCGGCAACCGCTCCTCGATCTCGACCGGCAGGAAGGGTGGGGCACTGGAACGACCGGTGGCAGCGATCACCAGCTTGGCATCGACGGTGACCGATGATCGGTCGGGCGTGCTGAGAGTCACGGGGCCTTGACCTGAAGAGGGGAGCGGTCCACTGGCTCTCGTGTGCTTGCGCAGTTCCACTCCCGCCTGCACCGCTTGTTCCTGCAACCAGTGATCGAGCCCCGGGCGCAGAAATCTCCAGCCCCGTTGAGACCGATCGAGTGGCTGGATGTCGAGCATCGAACTGCCCCAGCAGCGACCACGTCGGGAGGGGCCAGGGTGCAAGAAGGGATGAGGGGTTGGGTCCTCGAGGAGCGGCGACCAGCCGAGTCGTTCAAAGGTACGGGAAGCCCCCGGGACCACCGTCTCGACCGGCAATCCACCTTCTCGACCATCGTCACTGATCAGCAACACCTGGTGCCCGTGGCGCGCCAGCAGGGTCGCAACGACGCAACCGGTCGGTCCGGCACCGATGATCA
>DUAN01000075.1:27751-34973 GCA_012960845.1 Planctomycetota bacterium
GGCGTCGAAAATCAGGGGCAGGAGGCTGGATTGTCGCAACTGAGGGAGCCACCGGCGGTGCCATCGAGGCCGCAATCGGTTTCGCTGCTTCTGTCGCAACCTGAAGCGGGCCGATTGAGGCGGTTGGGAGAGATCTCTGCCTGGGGCGAGTACCATCTTCAATTTTTCCTGGTTCTGCGCCGAGCAATCCCCGGATCCAGTCTCCGGAGGTAGGACGACTAGTGTTCTTTGCCAGGGGCTTGGTCTGCCATCAACAATTCCAGGGCGCTCACTGTCTTGGCAGCAATATCGCCCCTTCTCAGTAACAGCAACCGTCCATCTTGAAGCGGTAGCGGTGTTCCACCTTTCGTACCCTGCGGCCAGTCGGTCACTCCGGTAGAACTTCCATCGACTAGCGAGAAGGTTTCGATGCCGACCAGGGTTGGAACCCACAACGAGTCCTTGAACAGACGTGGCAGTCCGCGCAAAAGCGGTGTGATCGCAGCTTTTTCATCTTCGTTGGAGTCTGACTCGGTGACTCGTGCTGCTAATTCGATTTGCCATGGTCCTTGGCGTACAGATCCATATTGTGCGTCCAGGCCGACCAGGGTGATTCGATGGTCTTCCTGCTCGATTCCAGAATCGAGCAGCCATGCGGTTCCATCGACGATTCCCAGCAACGAGGTTTCTCGCGAGGCAGCATAACTCCATTTGATGCTCCAGGATTGGATATCGACAGCGAGCAACATTTTGCCATCGGCAGGTAGCAGCAACCACGGATGCGATCGATCGGAAGGAACCTCGATAGAACTGTGGGCTCTCCTTCTGATCTGTGGGTAGCCCTGGAAATGGCTCGAGCCCAAGTGCACTCCAGAGTGAGTCGGAAGATCGCTGAAATGCCAGTGAGGTTGATGAATAGTGGCACGATGTTCCCCGGTGGAAGCGCTGAGAAGTTCGATGGCACCTCCGCTTCTGCTGATGACCAGGTCATCAGCGCGTCGCGCAATCGATGCGTCACTAACTTTTTCGCGTAGATCATTGAGGGAATGGGCTACGGGTGGCCTGACGGCGAGTTTTCGACGCCACAGTTCTCGCTGGTTTTTGATATCGAAGGCGAATGCCCAGGTCTCCAACTCACTCCAGCCACGGGTAGCGACCAGCCACAGTCGATCGCCATCGATGTGTGGAGCCGGAGCGACCGTAAATCCCTCCTGGGCAATCGGTGGGCTCCAGGCAGAGACAGGAGCCTGGTCGGGTGTGGAGAGTTCCAGCACCACGGCCTCAAGCCAGCCAAAGTCCTTCCAGGGACCGTCCTCGATGATGATATTGGTTGCTGGTCGCTGGAAATGACGACCCGTTCGTAACAAGAAGACGCATCGGTCTCCACTGGAGATCGGCACCTGTGAGATTCCGATCAGCGGTGGAAATCGATTCGGCTTTAGTTCCGGGTGCAGGCTCCATGTCCATTTCACATCGAGTGAGTTCTTGGTATCGATCGCAAGCACTCGGTTGCCAGAAGCAAGCAGGACCAAGTCGTCTCTTTGCAGCGGATGGAAATCAGCGACGGGGCTACGTCGAGTAGTCAATCCCTGCCTGTAGGCATAGGCGGAGAAGGAGCCTGTGTCGGGCCGAGTCTCCAGTTGGGCCATCGGTAATTGAGCCTTCACCTGGTGATCCAGCAACTGTGGTGCTTCAAAATCATGGAGATGATCGGTTCGATGCCAGGGAGAGGTGATGGATGGGGCGCTGCGGATCCACTCGAGGATTTCCGGATTTACATCTTCGACGAGGTCGGCTCTGCGCAGCAAAATCGATGCGGTGGCTCGGTCAGCCCGCTCGATCGCCTCGGCCAGTTGTCGTCGCGCTTCCTCTTGACGCCCTGATTGCCACAGCAGTGGATTCACCCCATCGATGGGAATCGTTGCCAGGTTTCTCAGGGAATGGCCAAGGAAACCATCGGGTAGAGTCTTCTGCCAGTTAGCGAGCACCACTTCGCTTGGTGGAATCAGCACCGTTCCGCGGGAACCGACCGAAAAACCAAGGGGGGGAAGGACCAGTGCTCCCTGGCGACTCTCGATCCAGGTGCAGATCTGAAAGGAAGCCGAGCCGAACGGATTTCGCGGGGCAAGTTGGGTGATCTGGTCGAGGGTGGCGTTCGAGTGATGGTGTGGAATACGGCCTGGACCTGCCTTCGGAGGTCCAGGAAGTTCGACCTCGCGCAGATCGTCGCCCAGCACCGCTGGCATCGACAGCACCAGCAGGGCGACGGCGATCATCAAAGGATGGACAGTGATTTGTTGCTGGTTCGACATGCAGATGACTCCAGTGGGTATTTTCCCGCTTGATCGGATCGAACGCCAGTGGGGTTGTGGACGTTTCTTGGCACAGATAGGCTCGTTGGTGCAGGGAGGCATATTCGGTGACAACTGCAGCGGAAGGGTTTCACCAGTAGAGACCTCGGGTCTCCCTATCGTCACTGATCAGCAACACCTGGTGCCCGTGGCGCGCCAGCAGGGTCGCAACGACGCAACCGGTCGGTCCGGCACCGATGATCAGGACTTCTCGTTCGATGATCACGACCCTCCTCCTGCTGGCAAGTGTCGGCGGGTGATCTTGGCGAAGCAAGGAGTGTCGGACAGTGGGGGGGATGATCCGACAGTTTCAGGCGTCGAAAATCAGGGGCAGGAGGCTGGATTGTCGCAACTGAGGGAGCCACCGGCGGTGCCATCGAGGCCGCAATCAGGGTAGGGCGGGGGCAGTGGAACTCCGGATCCAAAGAGAAAACTCAGCAGGGCGATCGCGTCGCTGATGTCATTACTCTCATCATCATTGGTGTCACAACTCTGCAAGCAGCCGTTCGATTGTCCCTGGAAGAGATAACCGAGAATGGTCACCACATCGGCGACATTGATCGCCTGGTCGAGGTTGGCATCTCCCCGGAGAAAGAGCGGATCCGTGAAGATGCAGGGTCCGAAATCGGGAGCCGATGTCGGAGGTCCGGTCCAGGCCAGCTGAAAAGAGTCCCAGTCGGCACAGTCCACATCTCCATCGAAATCAAAGTCACCATAGAAGGCCATGGCACTGTTGTAGATGGTGTCTGCACAGGGAGCCGCAGAACAAGGACCGGTGAACACGCTGGCAAAGCAATTGAAGTCGAGCGTCGCGATATTGCCGCTGCTATCAAAATCGCCGAGGACCGGGTAGTTCTCGACGGGTCCTGCAGGAGTCAGATCTCGTCCGATCAACTGTGGTGAGGTACTGGAGTAGCGCTGAGCACGAAATACCGTGTTGTCTCCAGCGACTGGACTGGTGGGTACCGATGCTCCCTGGTTGTAGGGCCCACCGGGTCCAACCGGATTGACATAGTGCCACACTTCGCTGCCACTCTCGGTCACCTCGATGAAGTTTCCATGTGCGCCTTCACAGAGCAGGGTGTTTCCGTTGGGGAGTCGCTGAACCCCACCGAGAATTCGACCGTACAGGTCGGTCGGGACGGGAGCCATGTATGTCCATTGCAGCGTAGATGGCCCAAATGCGTTACCGGGATTCAGTACATAATTTCCACCGGAATCGATGGGTGGTATGAACTCGTCGGTGGACGAGGCATTTCCGCCAGGCCGATTGACTCCGTTGTTGAAGACGATGACATTTCCCGCTCCCGGCAGCCCCGGGTCGATCCATTCGGCACAGTGCTGGAAAAATAGCATCTGGTCGGTAGCGGTGCCTGCCTGATAGGTGCGTGGATTGCCCCAGCGATAGAGCAGGTCGCCTCCATGGCCCCTCAGGCCGCCGCTATTGCTGGCGGCCTCGGCGGTGGTGGTGCTGTGGTCGATGATCCACACCTCTGCGAAGGTCGGAACACTCAGCATGATCTGATCGAGTTCTGCGTTGTAATCGATGCTGTTGACATGGAGCCAGTCGGCTCCAGCGGTGGTTCCAAAGTAATTGACGTCGATCTTTTCGGGGTGATCCGCGACCACTCCGAAGTTTGCCAGTGTCGGATCGATCTCTTGAACCAGGTGGTCCCACGCATGCCATTGCCAGACGATGGTTCCACCGCTATTGCCCGTCGGTTCCACTTCGATGATGTGATCGGGCCATAACTGGTTGTCGGGGAGTAACGCAGGATCACGTCCCGCTGCGGTCGCTTCTGCGACACTTTTCAGTTCCCAGGCCACGAGCAACAGATTTCCATTGGGCAGTGGCTCGACATCATGATGGTGCTGAACCTGGGCGCTTGAGTATTCGAAGTTCCACAACAGGGTTCCATCCCAGGCGATTCGCTCCACTCGACCACCGGTTCCACCCGCCGAGATGGGAGGATTGCCGGGGATTCGAGCGGCTCGGAGGATGTCACCCCCCTCGAGCAGATAGGCGGAGTTGCCAGGGTTGAAATTGCTCGGCCAACTGTGAACCATGCGGCCGATCTCGTCGATCAGATAGGTGGTGGAGTCGCGGCCGGGAGCAAAGAAACTGTAGCCGCCATAGGTGGCAGGGGCACGATGAAACCAACCGACTGTTTGGTCGCCTTCATCTGCGATGGCCAAAACTGGGATCGCGCTGATCAGTAGAAGAAGTAGTAACGTCATGCGGGCCATCGGAACTCCTTCATCCAACCATCTATTCTACTGCTGGAGTGCCAGAACCGGCCACAAATATCAGAAGGAAGAAAACGCCTGGAAGCACCGAAAACTGCACGATGGAGCGACCGTCACACATCAGCGATGATTTCACCACCATCGCTTGGAATCGTTCGAACCCACGAGCATCAGAGCGAGATACGACGACCCCTGAACTGGGGTTGTAGCACCCGGTCGAAGAACTCCCACTGGGTTTTGCCCGCCCCGCGTCCGAGGCCGTGACCGTTGTTGGGGAAGAAGCGACTTTCATAGGACGCTCCTCCCTTATCCAGGGCATCGATCAACTGGAATGCATTACTGGGGTGAACATTGTCATCGACCATTCCGTGCATGATCAGCAGGTGACCACCGGCTTCCTTGAAATTCTCGACGTAATCTTCGCGGGTAGCACGCCCGATGTCGTATCCATCTGGATTGAGCTGGGGAGTGCTCATGTAGCGTTCGGTGTAGATGGTGTCGTAGTGACGCCAGTCGGTGACACCCGATCCATTGACGGCAGCGGTGTACACATCCGGATGCTTCAGAATCCCCATCGCAGACATGTATCCTCCGTAGGAGAAGCCGACGATTCCAACGCGGGAGCCGTCAACATAGGGTCGATTGCGCAACATCCGGATCGCATCGGCATGATCCTGGATATCGATGTCTCCCAGGCGTTGATAGGCGGCTCCGAGAAATTTCTTGCCACGGTTCCCGGTGCCGCGATTGTTGACCTTGACCACCAAGTAGCCGCGATTGTTTTCTGATCGGGGGTTGGAGATGTAGCGCGCAGAGATCTCATTGGAACCGGGTCCGCCATAGAGGGAATTGATGATGGCGTATTGCTGGGTCGGATCGAAGTCCTTTGGCTTGTAGAGAATACCGTAGATGTCGTGTTGATCATCGTTGGAGCGAAAGCTGAACATCTCCGCGATGTTGGCGGCAGCGGCTGGATCACCTTCAGCTAACTTGGCGATCAACTTCCCCTCGGTACTGTAGAGGGCAGTGGATGGCGGTGTGTTGACCTCTTCGTACTGGGCGACCAGCCACTTCTTGTCCGGAGACAACTGGAAACCGGAGTGATGGAATTCGAGAGTGGTGACCCGTCTTTGATTGGTCCCATCGAGGCCCACGACGTGGTACTGCATGTAGTAGGGGTTGACCGGCGAACTGAAGCCGAGGAAACCCATCTGCGAAGATTCTTCATCGACATAATCGATGCCCGAGGCCTGGAACTCTCCGCTCGAAAGCTGGTGGATCAGTTCCCCGTTCAGATGGCGCAACTGGTAGTGACTGAATCCACTACTCTCACTGGTCCAGATGAAGCGCTCATGGTCGGCCAGGTAACGCATCGCAGGACTGTTTGTCTGCCAGGTCGGTTGTTGTTCGTCGATCACGAGCCGACAAGAACCAGTTTCGAGATCGATAGCCATCACCTTGAGATGTTGTTGCAACCGATCGGTCCAGTTGACCAGCATCACGGCTCCATCGGGAGAAGTCCGGATGTTGTAGATGTACTCCTCTGAGCCACCGCCGACATCGATGGGTGTGATCTTCTGAGTTGCGAGGTCGTATACCATCAACTCTGCCCCGGGGTTCTTGGCGCCCGCCTTGGGGTAGTACTCCGGGTAGTGAACGGTATTGAACTTCGACCAACCCGTCACCAGGTGAAACGGATTCACGCCGGTATCGTCAAACTTGTAAAAGAGCAATTTCTGCGAGTCAGGGGTCCACCACATCGCACGATTCTGCCCCAGTTCCTCGCCATAGACCCAGCTGGCGGTTCCATAGTGAATGTCTTCATTGCCAGTGATGGTGACGGCGATCTTCTCGCCCGTCTCCTTCTCCTTGAGGACCACGTTCCAGTTCTCGTAAAGAGCTTCCCAGCGACCATTGGGGGAATCGACCTGGGTGTACTGGCGCCCGCGTGTGGGCCGACCGACATAGGTGCCGGTGAGACTTCCTCCGCCTCCACGAGACCTTCGAGATCTTCTCCGTGGAGGTGCTGGCGTGTCTTCCGCGGCTCCCAGTTCTTCACGCTCTCCACTGGTCAGGTCGAATCGATAGCGGGTTTTCATGCTGGTGTAGGTCAGGAACTGACCATCTTCACTCCATTCGACAGCGCTGATGATTCCCGCTCGGGGGTCCGCAGGAACCTCGCTTGCAGTGGCAAGATCGAGGGAGCAGATGGACACCAGAATCGTCAAGATCGTTGTCAAGAAGAAGGGTAGGGATCGCATCGTCGGCTCCTTTGGAATCGGGGGCGCAGGGTCATGCACTATTCATCATCGAGAAAAGATGGTGATACGGAATCGAGTCAGCGTCAAGTGCTGGCCGGAGGCTCCCGTGTCTGGCGGATCCGCTTGAATCTCACATCCGAGCCTGCTGGGTAGTGAAAGATGGCTTGCGTGTTGTTCGTGATCCCCTCGCACAAGAATCAGTGGTCCAGTTTCCAGCGTCCGGTCCCTGATCCACGCCGATCGTCTGTTTTGCTTGAGTTCAAGGATCCTGACAGCGGGGGCCGGTTAGGCGAAGAAGGCCATCAGGATCTTGTAGAAGATCATCGCGAAAATGGCTCCCGCTGGCACCGTGATCACCCAGGAGATGGCGATGTCTCGGACCGT
>DUAN01000076.1:0-312 GCA_012960845.1 Planctomycetota bacterium
ACTCATACAAACATGCCTATGACATCGAATAGAGGCTCTCAGCGATAATGAATGCGTGGTCAAGAGATCACAGGACGAGAGGGATCAGATGGACGATTCTGCGTGCGGAGCATCTCCGGATCTTCCCAACTCGGTCAAGGAGAGACTCGCCGCTGTCCTGGTGGATGCACTGGTCGCACGAGCATGAGCTCAGGCCGGTGTCACCTGGGTGGTTCATCCATTTCTCCTTCGGTCACCAGCAGTCGTGGCTCCACCCGTAGTCACTCCGTAGTCACTCCGTAGTCACTCCGTAGTCACTCCGTAGTCACTCCG
>DUAN01000076.1:400-1040 GCA_012960845.1 Planctomycetota bacterium
CTGGGCACCTGCGGCCTTGAGGAGTTGGATGATCTGTAGGCGACGGGCGGCGCGCATCGACAGTTCGGTCTTGCTGAAGTCGTAGCCCGAATATTCTTCCTCGACGTGCATCAGCGGGGTCGAGCCGTCGTCGCTCTTGGCGTTGACATCGGCACCCGCCTCGATCAGCAGCTTGACGCTCTCCGGGGCCAAGTTGTAGCGTTTCCCACTGGCGGTGAACATCAGCGGGGTGCTGCCGTCGTCGCTCTTGGCGTTGACATCGGCACCCGCCTCGATCAGCACCGTGACGATCTCCGGCGAGGAGAAGAGGGCGGCGAACATCAGCGCGGTAAAGTCGGACCGGCCCTTCTTGTTGACATCCGCACCCGCCTCGATCAGCAGGGTGATTTTCTCCAACCGGTAACGATCCGGCGAGCTCATTACTGCTTCGCACAGCGGGGTCCTGTAAAATCCCTTCTCCTTGCCATTGACATCCGCACCCGCCTCGATCAGCAGGGTGACGATCTCCGGGGTCTTCATTAAAACTGCCATGGCCAGCGGGCTTTCGTTTATATCACTACTACTGCCGGAGGAATAAATCTCTCCGGTCACATCCGCTCCCGCCTCGATCAGCTGCGTGACGATCTCCGGGGTAAAGGCG
>DUAN01000077.1 GCA_012960845.1 Planctomycetota bacterium
CGACCGGAAAGGTCAGCCTGTGGCCCGCTGACCAGATCTCCCCAGTCACTTCCGTTATCATCGACCCACACATCCTGATCGATCTTCTTCACGATCAGTGCCACGGGAGGAGGTGTACCGGTGCTGGGGTTGAGCGGTGGCTCAAAATCGCCATTGGCATTGGGCGGAGGATTGACGCCACCATAGGGCCCTGCCGGGTCACTGACGACGTTGGGAGGGAAAGCGATGACGTTGACCCCGCCATCGAAACCACCGCCGAGCACGGTGGTGCCGTTGCCCGACTCAAAGATGGCACAGTAGACGGTCGAACCGTCGGGGCTCTTGGCAAGCGCCCGAGGCTCCTCACCGATCAAGGAAATGATCTCGGGAGGGGCTGTCACATCGGATGGATCGAACACCATGATCTCATCGGTCCCCGAGCAGGAAACATAAGCTCGCTGCGGTGTACCGGCAAAGATCACATCGGCAGGTTCATCCGCGGTCATCAATGTCCATCGGACATAGCCATTTTGAAGGTCGACGATACTGATGGTGTCTGAAATTCGATTCACCACCCACGCCTCGGTCGCAGTGCGAGCTCGCACCGATACAGGATCGAGGCCTACCGGCACCGACAGGAACGGCACCGGGACACCGGAACTGATGTTGTAGATCTCCAGATGGGAATCTGCCGTGTTGGTTGCCAGCAGCAGGTCACTGCCCGAAACCAGTTCCAGTGGATGAACAGGAGGGCTTTCCCAGTTGACCCAGGAATCGGCGGTCACCTGTCCCGATAGACCAGAGCAGAGGGACAGTGCAAGCAACAGGAACACGCTTTTAGTCGTCAGAGACATGGAAATGACCTCTCATGGGGATCAATACTGGTGTCAGGTTCAATCGCCCCGATACGAGCCGGGGGCACTCTTTAGATGATAGAGGCATCCACGGGAAACCACTACCTGGAATACACGTCATCCATACGCTGGGAAATATCGGCCAGGCGCTGCTGATCACCGCCGCTCACCTCGGCAGACCCCCAACCACGGTAGCCTACCTCCGCCAGCGCCTTCATCGTTTCAGACCACTGAACCGATGAGTCCGGATCTCCGATCTTGCAGGCGAATCCGGCCCACACTCCATCCTTCTCCTTGCGGGAGAGGGAATAATCCTTGATGTCGACCTTGATGGTTCGTGCGCCCAGTTTCCTCACCCATTCGGGGGGGCTGCCATAGCGAACGATGTTGCCGGTATCGAAGTACCAACCGACCCACGGACTGTTGAACTGGTCGACATACTTCACCGCTTCATCAGCATCGGTGATGAAATCATTCCAGACATTCTCGAAGGCGATTCGAACGCGCAACTCTGCCGCCAGTGGAATCAACTGGTGAATCGCCTCGGTCGATCGTTTCCACGCCTGCTCGTAGGTGACTCCATCTCGGCAAACTCCCGGCACCACCAGCACCGTGGTGCCACCGAAGAGTCGACAATCTCTCAGCGCGGTTTCGACTCCCTCGATCCCCTGCTGGCGGACCTTCTCGTCCGCCGCAGAAAGTGGCTTTCCCCAGTGTGAGGAGCACACCACTCCGGGAATTTCGAGACCGGTCGCCGCCTTCGCGCGCAACACTTCTCGCCAGTCGAGAGATGAAGGCGAATCGAGTTCGATTCCGTCAAATCCGACTTTCTTGAGAATTTCGAACTTCTCCTCCAGTGTCTTTCCGACATTCGCCATGCCGATCTTGAGAGACTTCTTGAGGCGAGGCTGAGGCGTAGAGTCCGCTGGGGTCGACATTTCTGCCCCCGGTTTCATGGCACCCACCCAGGTACTACCGACCACTCCCAGAGCTGCTGCGGAGATGAAATTTCTTCGATCCAACAAGGCCCCCTAGACCAGAGCCGTGCGACCGGGGATCGCAACTGCAGGCATCGCCAGATCACCAAACTCCCACTTCTCGGGGTGCAGGCTGTTCTGCGAGTTGAGTGCGAACTCGAGGGTGACTTCCTTGCCGGTGTAGGCACTCATCCGACCCATGATGGCGGTCAGGGTACTCATCGCGACCCGCTCCGCCTCGTTGAGCGGTTCATTGGCCCGGATGCTGGCGATCAGATCGGCATGTTCCTGAACATAGGCGTTTCTTCCGCCGCCAGGGGCACTCCAGTTCTTTTCACCGGTGATGCGTCCAGAGGGATTGGCGACTCCCTTGGTGCCGATGATCTTCTCCGAGACCCGGTTCCAGCAGCCGTCGATCTGACGGCATTCACTGAGGGTCCTCACGCCACCCGGGTAGACGTACTCGACTGCGAAGTGGTCGAAGATATGGCCGTACTCCGGACCGGTTCGCACCTGGCGTCCACCCATCGCGTTGGCCTTCTCGGGAGGTCCACCGAAGGCCCAGTTCATCACATCGATGTTGTGGATGTGCTGCTCGACGATGTGATCGCCACTGGCCCAGGCAAAGTAGAGCCAGTTTCTGACCTGCCACTCCATGTCGGACATCTGCGGGGTTTGACGCGTCACCCACAGTCCTCCCTGATTCCAGTAGACCTGAGCGCCGACCAGTTCTCCGATGGCACCGTCGTGGATCTGCTGCATCGTTTCGATGTAGCCCTTCTGATGACGACGCTGGGTTCCGGCGACCACCGCCAGCCCCTTGCGCTTGGCGACCTTGGCGGCGGCCAGTACCTTGCGGATTCCCGGCCCATCGGTGGCGACCGGCTTCTCCATGAAGACATGCTTGCCCGCAGCCACAGCCGCCTCGAAGTGGATCGGTCTGAATCCGGGAGGCGTCGCCAGGATCACCATGTCGACATCGGATTCGAGCAGTTGCTGGTAGGCATCGAAGCCGACGAAGCAGCGCTCCTCGGGAACATCGAATCGATCCCCCAGCCCCTTGAGGTTGTTTCGACTCGAGTCGAGACGGTCGCGGAACAGATCCGCCATCGCGGTGATCTTGACTCCTTCGGAGGAGTTCACGCAGTTGTTGGCGGCACCGGATCCGCGGCCTCCACAGCCGATCAATCCAACCCGGATCACATCCGAGCCATCGGCATGGGCCTTGCTCTGTAACAGGGAGGGGGTCAACAAGGTCGCCGCAGAAGCGACCGCAGCCCCCTTCAAAAACTCTCGACGACTCGCACCTGAATTCTGCTGGCTCATGCTGCCTCCTACTTCCATGTCTGATTTTTCATGTCTGATCTTTACTGTGAGTCACGGATGCTGGCCCGGGGCCACCAGAGATCTGCCAGCACCGAGGCCAGCAAGATTCCCTGAGCAAGGCTGTAACCCGCCCCCGAAACCATGATGCACACCGTCCAGGATGGACTGAAACGGGCCAACCACCAACCCCCTACATCCCCGACCAGTCCCAGCCCCATGATGGCGATCAATAATGAGATCGGGCGGCGGCGCCAGCGTGTCATCGACGCCAGAGCGATCACCACCAGCCCCTGGATCGACAGAGCCAGGGCATGGGCATGAGTGGAGGCGGCCAGTACCGCGACCGGGGTCGGCAGCACCTTGCGGGAGAAGGCGATCTCCTTGATATCGTCGAAATACTCCAGCGGTGGGATCGCCGAGCCGGTCTCGGCTCCGGCGGCCCGGGTGTGACATTCGATGCAACTCTGGTCGATGATCTCGGCGGGCGGGATTTCCAGGTCCAGGCTATCGTAGTCCTCGACGATGCGACCGCTGGTAAGCCACTGCAGCAGCAGCTCTTTTTCAGCAGATGGCAGAGTCTCGGGATGCCCCCGTTCGAGAGCAGTGCCGAGCAATCCGGGGCTATCGATACCGTGGTATGCGCTGGTCACATCATCGAAAGTAAAACCGGGGAGTTCATCACGATTCTCGAAGTGACTCACCATGTGAGTCACACTGGCGAGAAGTCCGATGTAAAGCACCACGATCAGGGCGCTGACACCGATCCTGATTCCCATCGGTTGAGAACGGAGTCCCGCTCCAGCGACTGGCAATGACCCCATCGACTAGTCCTCCTTCAGATCGTCCTGTGAGATCTCGATCACGCCACCCTCGACCACCGCACGCTGTGCGGCGATCCCCACGGCAGTCGCTCGCAGTCCTTCACTGACCCCCGTCTTGACCTTCATCTGCTCTGCACAACTCAGCAGGAAATCTGCCACACCGTAATGGAGAGAATCATTGGGGAGTCCAACCCCATCCTTCAACTTGTTCTGACTGGCGAGTTTGGTTGCATCGGCGATGAGGGTGATGCCCTCGTCATTGAAGAATCGCTGACGGTTGGCGTAGACCTCCCAGCCCTGCGTCGCCGCATCCGCTTCCTTGAACATCCAGCCATGACTCCAGGCCAGCTTGAAGGCGGAGTTGACGCCATGGAGTATCTCGTAGCGGCCACCGTAGGAATTGCCCAGCGTCGCCTGGTACTGGAGACTCTGGCCCTTGGGAAACTCGAGGGTCAAGTTGACGGTATCGGCGACCTTGCGTCCATCTTCCCACACGAACACTCCGCCATTTCCCGACACTCGATGAGGATACTGTCCGGTGAACCAGTGGATGACATCGAACTGATGGGTGCCCCACTCTCCGGGCAATCCGAGCGACACGGTGGGGTCGAGACGCCAGTCGAGACGAGCTTGCCGCTCGGCAGTCGAGGCCGCTTGACGCCAGGAGGTTTTCCGTGAGTTCTGGGCGCGCATCGAGACCAGTTTGAGGAACGCCTCGGTGCGGAAGAAGGAGCGCGCCAGCGAGTACACCGGATTGGATCGCGCCAACAGCCCGACCTGGAAAACTCGCGGATGGGAACGAGCGGCCAAGGCGATGGCCCGAGCATCTTCGAGGGTATGTGCCAGTGGCGCCTCGCAGTAGACATGCTTGCCCGCCGCCACTGCCGCCTCGGCGATCGCTCGATGCTGATGGGTCGGGGTTGCGATGAAGATCGCCTCCACCCCCTGCTCCTTCGCCAGCAACTGATCCGAATCGGCATAGGCAGTGGCATCGGCGACGCGCCTCCTGGCACTTCGCAATCGCGGCTCATCGACATCACAGATCGCCACTATGGTGGCTCCCAGCTTCTGCAATTCTGCGGCGATCGCTCGACCTTGGCGGCCCATGCCGATGATGGCGACCGGATACCCCTTCGGTGCGCGAGTCGCCATCGCCTCGAGGCCCGGCAAAAGAGCCATTCCGGCGAGGGCGCCAGCGCCCTGGATCAAGAAATCTCTACGGTCCGTTTCCATCGTTCCTCTTCCACGGAAGGCTCCGCTTGCGCTTTCATGTCGGTAGATTCACCATTATCAAGCCGATATCCCTGCAAAGTTGGCGGGAGTTGTCGGGCCACTTCACCTTCGAAGCCGGCCACCGTCAGGGCGGTCGCCCAGGCATCACAATCGGTCGCACTGTTCCCGACCACCATCGCACCCGCACGACGGCGATCGAGCCGATCACCACTGAAGGGGTCGATGAGGTGTCCACCCGCGCCACCACCAGCAGCCGAAGAGACCGCCAGGGCACCATCGACCAGACCGATCGTCTTGTGCTCGTACCCCTTGACCTCGATGGCCCACTCCGCTCTTCCAGGGGGAGCTCCCAGTGCCACGATGCTGCTGGTACCCCCGTGAATCAGCGCACATTCGACACCCGCTTCGAGCAGGATCGAGGCGGCCAGATCACAGGCATAGCCCTTGGCGATGCCACCCAGATCAAATCTCAACCGAGGGTCGAGTCGACGAACGGTGCTGGCCTCGGCATCCAGTTCGATGCCACCAAAACCATCTCTTGGAGCAACCCCGGAGATCGGATCACGGCGCGGGTCCCCGGCGGCCAGATCGGCTCCGATGACCGGATCGAAGCAACCGCCAGTCTGTTGATGAAGACGGGA
>DUAN01000078.1 GCA_012960845.1 Planctomycetota bacterium
GTGGCGCGGCGTGGGAGATCCATATGCGATCTGGCTCTCCGAGGTGATGCTGCAGCAAACCCGTGTTGCGACGGTGATTCCCTACTGGAATCGATTCATCAAACAATTCCCCGATCCAGCAGCACTGGCCGAAGCCCCTCTCGATGAAGTGCTCGAGCTGTGGGCAGGTCTCGGATACTACTCCCGCGGACGAAACCTCCATGCCGCGGCAAAGCAGATCGTCGAACTCCACCACGGCTCCTTTCCGCGCGATCCGCAACAGATACGCCAGTTGCCGGGAATCGGTGAGTACACCACCGCAGCGATCTGCAGCATCGCTTTTGATGTACCGATGGCGGTGATCGATGGCAACGTCGAGCGAGTGCTGTGTCGCTATCTCTGCCTGGATGGGGATCATCGTAAAGGCGCCGCACGAACTCTTCTCCGCGAAGCCGCGGAGTTGGCCCTCGACAGGGCACACCCTGGCGATCACAACCAGGCGATGATGGATCTGGGACGAACCACCTGTACTCCTCGATCTCCCGATTGCAGTTCGTGCCCGCTCGCCACCGGTTGCGGCGCATACGCCAGCGGCGACCCCACCCGCTGGCCGCTACCGAAGGTCAGGCGCGCCAACGAAGAGCAGTGGTGGGCGACTGCAGTGGTCGTGACCCGACAAGAAGTACTGCTGTGGCCCAACTCCGGTGAACTTCTCAACGGCCACATGGGCACACCAATGGTTCGCCTCGATGGTCCCGACGGCGATGCGAAGTTCGAACTGTTGAGGCTGTTCAAGACTCTCGCCATCGATGCCCCCGAACTGATCGGGTATGCCGATCGGTTCCAGCATTCCATCACACATCGAAAACTACAGGTCTCTCCCCTGGTCTACCGCTGGAACCGGAGCATTCCAGAGGGGGTCAAACTACTCCCTCTCGATGCCGCCCATCGGGTCCCGGCACTCCATCGCAAGGCGATCGATGCGACCAAGGAACTACTGCTGGAGACCACGTCATGAATCACTCGCCGATCGCTACCGCAGAGCAATGGAGAGCCTCACCGCGTCGCCGAACACCCGACGAGGTACCGGTGAGCGGTGCATTGATGTGCCCACCCGATCATTTCGATGTGATCGATGTTCGAAATGCCCACATGAGCGCTCATGTCGGCCAGATCGATGTAGCAGCCGCTCGCTCCCAGTGGAACTCGCTGGCAGAGGCCATCGATGCGATGGGGCTCGATGTCCATCTGCTCGATCCTCCGAAAGGCCTGGTGGATGCAGTATTCACCGCCAATCCCTCGCTGGTCAGCGTCGATGACTGCGGCCAACCGGTCGCCATCATCGGGAGAATGGATCACCCCGACCGTCGGCCAGAGAGTGCGTTGCACCGGAGCCGATTGCGCCAGCTGGGAATCCGCTGCCTCGACATCGAAGCCGCTACTGCGGGGGTCTGGGAAGGCAATGGAGACACTCTCAAGCACCCGGGTCTGTCACTTCTGTGGTGTGGTGTGGGCATGAGGAGTCAGCTCGAATGCCATCTTGAAGTGGGTCGAATGACCGGCCACGAGCTCGCCATTCTTCACCTCCCCGATCCGTGCTTCTATCACCTCGACACGGCATTGGCGATGTTGCGCGAGGATTGTGTAGCCGTGGTCAGGAGTGCCTTCGACTCCGACGGAATCGAACTGCTGGAGAGTGCCTTTGACCAACTGATCGAGGTCGACCAGCAGGAGGCCCGCGATCAACTGGCGGGAAATCTCTGGTGTCCAGACGGCCTGCACGTACTGATGCCCGCCGGGGCGCCCATCACCGCTGGCAGGCTGTCGAAGCATGGATTCGTTGTGACCGAGATCGAGACGGGCGAGTTCTTGAAATCCGGAGGTAGCGTGTTTTGCATGAGGCAGGAGATCCGTGAGCCCGTCTGATTTCGAGACCCGTGTCGCCCAGTTGATTCGCCTGGTCAGAAAGCCCGCCCCACAAGGGGTCTTCAACCCATGGCACGACCGGGATGAGGATCTGGATCTTCCTCGTGCGCCGAAGATTCGATCGGACAATCTCGCTCACTACCTCAAAGCCCATCGAGGAGCTCAGGCAGTGCTGGTCGGCGAAGCGGCAGGCTGGGCCGGCTGCCGATTCACCGGCATCCCCTTCACCGGAGAAAACCTACTGGCCGGGCCAGAAGCGCTGGAATGGACCACCGGGCTTCCCTTGAGGAGATCATCGATTCGAGAGGCACCCTACAAGGAGCGTTCCGCCACCGTCGTCTGGGGAGAACTTGCCGGTGACCGGCGAATCGTGCTGTGGAATGCCGTGCCCTGGCACCCGCATCGGCCCGGCGAACCACTCACCAACCGGAAGCCCACCCGTAGTGATCAGGAGGCGGGGCGGGTGATCCTGATGAAGTACCTGGAAATCTTCGAAAATGCGCGGCCGGTAGCGATCGGACGGGTCTCCCAGGAAGTTCTGCGGAAAATGGGCATCGAAGCGGAATACATCCGCCACCCTTCGATGGGAGGACACCACAAATTCCGCCAAGGGGTGCGTCAACTACAAGAGGATCTCACTCCTGCTTGACCCGCTCGATGAAGTCTCCAGTCTCGGTGGAGATCTTGACCAGATCTCCCTCGGTCACGTGATTGGGAATCTTCACCTGAAGTCCGGTCTCCAGCGTTGCCGGCTTGAACACGTTATTGACCGAGTCTCCCTTGAATCCTGGTTCCGTCTCGGTGATCTGCAGGATCACCGCTGGAGGGAGATTGACCGAGATCGATTTCCCCTCGTAAAAGGTCACCACGACATGCTCGTTGTGCTTCACGTACGGCATCAGATCCCCGACGAAATCGGTATGTAACTGATACTGCTCGAAGTCCTCGGTATCCATGAAGATGAAGAAGTCACCCTCTGGATAGAGGTATTCACAGTCCTTCTTGTCGAGGTAAGCGGTTTCCACCTTGTCGGCAGATCGAAAGCGGTGAGTGATGTGATCGCCTCGCTGGAGGTTCTTCAACTTGGCCTGGACCGCTCCGCCCCCCTTGGAGAGTTTCTTCTGCTCCAGTTTGATACAGACCCACAGAGCGTCCTCGAAAATGATCACCTGGCCAACCTTCAGTTGGGTCGCTGGAACTCCCATCTCGATCCCTCTCCTCTACTCGTGCACTCGAGCACGGCCATTCGCTGAATCACACCACTTGCAGAGCATACCACGAGCACCCGATGATGCGAATCTCACATGCATCGGTACATCCGAAATCAAGTTGGGTCGGTAACCGCTCCATCACCGAGCCCTGTCTCCCCCTCTTTCGAGGCGATGATGGCGGTGCCGACGGTGTCGCTCCAAACATTGACCACCGTCCGGCACATGTCGAGAGGTCGATCGACTGCCAGCAAGAGCGCCGCTCCCTCGAGCGGCAACTTCAATGCACTGAGAATCGTCAACATCATCACCAACCCTGCCGAGGGGATTCCGGCCGCCCCGATGGAAGCGAGAAACGCCGCCATGACCACCGTCACCTGAGCACTGAAGCTCAGTACGAAGTCTCCTGCGCTGGCGTAATACTGGGCCAGAAAAACCACCCCGATGCACTCGTACAGTGCGGTGCCATCCATGTTCACCGTGGCACCCAGAGGTGCGACAAAGGACGATGTTCGATTCGAAACGCCGCCGCGCTTTTTCAGAATATTGAGCGTGGTGGGCAAGGTCATCGAGGAGGATGAAGTGGAGAAGGCCGTCATCAGAGCAGGGCTCATCGCGCGTACCCACTTCAGTGGGGACACTCCTCCGACCACCTTCAGCAGCAGCGGCAATATCACACAACTATGGATGATCAATGCCAGCATCACCGTCAACATGTAGGCCCCGAGGGGTTTGAACACATCGAAACCGGTCTCGCCGACGACCTTTACCAGCAAGCAGAAAACTCCGTAAGGGACCAGCAACATCACCCACGAGGCCATCCTCATCACCACAGCAAATGCCGACCCGAACAGGTCCAGCATGAAGTTGCGTGGTTTCTCAGCCACCTTGGTGATGAAGAAGCCAAACAACAGCGAGAAGAAGATCACCTGGAGCATGTTGCCGTTCCCGGTGAAGGCATTGAATGCGTTCTCCGGCACCATCCTGCGCAAGATATCGAGCCAGTTCTCGCTTCTCTGACCGAAGTCTGCATCGGGTGAGATTCCGAGGCGTGCTCCGATACCAGGCTGAAGAATGTTGACCAGCAACATTCCGAGCCCCACGGCGAGAAACGATGTGGTGGCGTAATAGCCGAAGGTACGACCGCCCATCCGACCGAAATCTGATCCACCTCCGAGGCCGGCGACTCCGGTCACGATCGAGGTCACCACCAGTGGCATGATCAGCATCTTGAGCAATCTCATGAAGATGTCCGCGACGAACTTGAATGGAGCTAGCCAGCGCGCTCGTGTGGATTGTGGATCGAGGGCCACCAGCGCCGATCGTTTATTGCCGGAGACCAGTTCGATGGTCGCCACACCTCCGGCGCCGCGCTGCTCGAGGAACTCGGTCAGTGCCTCGGCCGAGGTGATCTCCGCACCCTTTTCGTCATCCATTCCGGCATTGACCGTGATGCGTTTCACCACATCACCAACCTGCAGACCTTCGGAGGCATTTCTTCCCTTGGGCAACAGGTCTTGCACCAGAGCATCGACACGGATTCCCACCGGCACCCCATCGACGACCACCGGTTGAGGATCAAACCGAACACCCACGGTCCCGGGACCATCGGTAAATCGCTGGAGGGCAAAACCCACCACGACTCCTGCGATAAGCCAGAGAAGAATCTTCCAGTGCTGCTTCATCTTGAAACCCACTCTCATTTCATGAGGTGACGATGGAAGAGGACATCTGATCGGGGATCAGGTGCTCCTGTAGCCGCTCCTCGACCTCTTTCGTGGTGATCTCTGCCAGCAAATCGACCACCTCGAAGGGGTCGCCGTCGAGGAACCGAGTTCCGCAATAACTGCCTGCGATGTGGTCGAGCGAGTTGAAAGCTCGAAGCAAGTACCCTATGGCGGAACGACGCTGACGTTCGATATCGACCGGATCGATCCCCACCTTGCGGATATTACCGACCTCTTCGCGAATCACATCGATGAGACGATCGGGATCGGCCGAATCTCCGCCAGTTGCGGAATGCCCCACGTCCGAGTGAATCTGGTAGGAGGTAGCGAAGGAGTCGTCGATCAGATCCTTGCGGTACAACTCCTCGAACAACGGGCCACTCTGACCGAAGACACATTCGAGCATCACTTCCGTGACCAACTCCTTGCGCATCAGGTCCCGCCCACCGATTCCAGGGTGGAGGTCCTTCCACCCCAGTAACACTTTCGATCGTCCCACCTGCATCTGCTGGCGAACCTGCTGCTGTGCCGGGGCAGCGGGCTCCTCGGTGAGGATCTTCTCCACTGCAGGTGCCGGCCCGAGATCCTGTTCCGACAACAGCCTTCCAGCCGCCTCGAAAAAGGTCTCCTGATCCTCATCGGCCACTGCCAGGAGGATCATATTCGATGGATGGTAAAAGGTGCTCCAGCATCGATCCAGCATCTGCGGCGTGATCCCTGCGATGGTCTGTTCGGTTCCAGCGATGTCCTTGGCCACGGGGTGGTTCTTGTAGAGCCCCGCCAGCAAGTTGAAGTAGACCCGCCAGCCAGGATTGTCGGCATACATCCGGATCTCCTGACCGATGATCCCCTTCTCCTTCTCGACATTCTCTGTCGTGAAATGGGGTTGCTGGACGAACCGAACCAGATGGTCGAGACAAGGAAAGAAGCCGTCGACGCAGGAGAACAGATAGGTGGTGCCGACAAAGCTGGTGAAGGCATTGGCGCTGGCACCCATGCGACTGAACTGAACAAAGGCGTCCTCTTCAGGGCCCTCGAACATCTTGTGTTCGAGGAAGTGTGCGACCCCATCGGGCAGCAGCACTTCCGGACCACCGTTGATTCGATAGCGATCATCGACACTGCCGAAGCGGGTCGAGAAACAGGCGTATCGACGCAGGTAGCCTGGCTTGCGACAAAAGGCGACGGTCGCACCACTGGCATGAGTCCGCTCGACGACCCGTTCGCCGAGGGTCGCATTCTCCAGGATGATTTCCTCACCGATCCAGGTCACTGTACATCCTCTCTCTGATCATCCTCCGGAGAAAGCAGGTAGATCAGGTCGGTCTCGAGCCGGTTTGCCGCCTCGATGACCCCATCTCGAGTCACACATGAGACTCTCTCACGCAATCCATCGATGGTCGGGTCTCTCCCCACCAGTCGCGAGACCAGATCGAACTCTGCCAGGGAGGCGGGAGAATCCTGGGTCATCCTCAGTCTCGAATCCCAGGCATCGAGGGTCATCTGGAACTCCTCGGCCGAGAACTCGCCTCTCTTCACCACATCGATCTGCTCGAGGATGCTCTCGCGGGTCCGAGTTGCGGTATCCCCATCGATCCCGGCATTGACCAGCAACAATCCAGAGCTGCCATCGAAGAGAGAATTGACCGAGTAACAGAGGCTCTGCTTCTCCCTGACCTGGGTGAAGAGGCGCGAGTGCGGGAATCCACCGATCACTCCACTGGCGATCATCATCGATTCCTGAAGGGGGTCGCCATGGCCGGTGGAGGTTCGAAATGAAATCACCAGATTGGCCTGCTGCCCGTGGAAGTGTTCCTCCAGCTCTCGGACCTCGCCGGCACCCTTGCGCGGAAAGCGGTCGGCAAGAGTCGCCGTTTTCTGATCATGCCCGTCAAAGAGTGGAAGCAATATTTCGGTGAGCGAATCGGATCTGGCCTCGCCACTGAAATGCACATGCATCGGTGCACTCCCGATGGACTTCTTCCAATCTGCGGTGACCGACTCCGCGGTCGCTTGTTCGAGAGACTCGATGGTGCCGTACTCATGGAAGCGCCATGGTTCGCCATGACAGGTCTCTTCGATACAACGTTGCATCGCCCAGGAGCGCTTATCATCGAAGCGCCCCTCGATGCACCTGCGGTGCTGAGACACCTCGGAACTGACCGTATCTTCATCAAAACAACCCTCGACCAGGTGCGGCTGTAGGATCACTTCTCGAATGAACTCTACGGCATCGGAGAGCAAGGTCTCACCTCCAGGGAGGCGAGAATCTTCTGCAAACTCTGCATTGATCGTGACAATCTGCAGCTGCCCTGCTCGGTCGATCGAACCGCCGATCCCGAGCCCCCAGAGTTCTTCACTTCTTCGACTGATTTCCCTCAACGAGGGGAAGGAGCGGGAGCCTCTCATCAGGCAGGAAGGAACCAGGCAATTCTGAGCCGCATCCGGTCCCATATTGTGGATCCACGAGACCCTCAGGCGGCTGGTCTTCCTTCTCGATTCCTGGCGGATGTGCAGCGAAGCACCGGGAGCGATCTCGCTCGACTCGAAGTCTGACCAGCCGGATGTTCCTGCGCGTGTCAACGTGCCTCCCCACTGGAAGTTTCCACTACATGCTCTGAGTACTCGGTTGCTGTCTCCCCCAGTGCGGTTCGAATGCTCCGCAGTTCGGGAACCAGTTGATCGAACTGCTCGGGGGTCAATGCCTGACGCCCATCCGAGAGGGCCTCCCACGGCTGGTCGTGAACCTCGATCAGCAATCCATCGGCTCCCGCTGCCACCGCAGCCCGGGCCAGTGAAGGAACCCGGTAAGCCTCACCACTGCCATGGGACGGGTCGACGAAAACTGGCAGATGAGTCCGTTGCTTCAGTTCAGAGATCGCTCCCAGATCCAGCACCACCTTGCGACTGGCAGCTCCGCAGCGGATTCCGCGCTCGCACAGGACTACCATCGAGTTGCCACCACTGAGGATGTATTCCGCAGCCATCAGCCACTCATCGATGGTCGAAGCGAAGCCCCTCTTCAACAACACCGGTGTCGATGCCTGTCCCAGTTCCTTCAACAATGAGTAATTGTGCATGTTGCGGCTGCCCACCTGAAGCATGTCAGCGACCTGGCTGACTCGCTCGACATCTCGAGCATCGAGTACCTCCGTGATGATCCCCAGGCCTGTCTGGTGACGAACCTGCTCGAGGATCGGCAAGGCATCGGCTCCCAGCCCTTGAAATGCATAGGGGGAAGTCCGAGGCTTGTAGGCCCCGCCCCTGAACAGGTCGGCGCCAGTGGCCCCGACTCGCTCGGCGATTCTCAGGGCTCGCTCCTCTTCCTCGATGGCGCAAGGACCAGCGATGATCGTCAACTCTCCCACGCCCACCGCATGGTTTCCAACCTGGATCGGAGCGCATTCCTTCGCCTTGTCGGGAGCCCAGTGCATCGCGGACTCGCCCAGCACCATCACCTTGGCGACTCCGGGCCAACTGTCGATGGAAAGGGTCTGAAGGGCGGCGATTTCACCTCGTAACTCGAAGTAGTGACGCTCCGAGCCCTCCACCAGCGAGACGATCGCACCGACCGACTCGAGTTTCTTGCGGATCTGGCGACGACGGGTTGCAGCCAGCCCAGGGGCCAGTGCCACGATCATCTCAGGATTGATAGCCTTCGGTTCCATCGATACCTCATGCAACGCCGACCAGTCAGCGAGTAACAAAGGAGTGCAGTAAGAACGCCCGTCAACGTGGCTATAGAATTACCATGAAGGGCTTGTGTCGGGAAGCCAACCGCATCTCATTTGCGGTCGAAACGTCGCTCCAACTCTTGCCAGGATATGAACAGTTCCGATGGTCGCCCGTGCGGGCAATTCCACGGCTGAAAGGCCTGTTCTCGCCCCTGGATCAGATCCTCCTGAGCCTCTGGAGAGAGTGGTTGGCCCGCCTTCACAGCAGCCTTGCAAGCCATCGTCTGGAGCAACCGCTCCCGCAGATCGGGGGGGGCGGCTCCAGAACTTCGAACCGACTCGAACTTGACCAGGATCTCTCGTAGCAGATCGGCCGGATCGCTCGATTCGAATCCCTGGGGAACCGCTCTCACCAGCGCCACCCCATCGCCAAACTCTTCCGCTTCCAGCCCCAACTCGGCCAGCGCCTCCTTGTACTCGACAAACAGCGACCATTGATCAGGATCGAGCGGCACCGGCTCCGGCACCAGCAATCCTTGACAAAGGGTTCCCTGCTCTCGAGCGACGAGAATCTTCTCGTAGAGGATCTTTTCGTGCAGCGCGTGCTGGTCGATGACACGTAAGCCATCGATTTCTTCCAACACCAGAAACGAGTCTCGCACCTGGAAGACCCGGACCGAATCTCTCACCAGGTTTGGCCTCTCCACCAGTGCTTCCCGCGAACCAGTGATCAAAGGATCGGCACAGGCGACCGGGTCGCCAAAGGGAGCCCCTCGCTCGACCACTCGCTCGACATTCACATCCGAAGAAACCATCTCGACATGCCCCGCCGCCGGAATCAGATCGGGCAATGCCGAATCTTCCAGCGGTAAGCTGGGAACCGATCCGGCGCTCTCCAGCGCACTGCGGATCGCCCGTCGAATTTTCCGGTGAACATCTTCTCGATTGCGAAAGCGAACTTCCAGTTTCGAAGGATGCACGTTGACATCGACTTCACCCGGATCGAGTTCAATCCCGACCACCGCGACCGGATACTGCCCTGGAATCTGAAATCCACGGTATCCTTCACGCACCGCGTGCTGCAGTACGCGGTCTCGAAGTGGTCTCCCGTTGAGAAAGGTCCAGATCCCATCGCCATTCCTGCGCTGGAGATCGGGACGCGCCACCCACCCCGACACGCCATCATCTCCGGAAACTGCAATCATCCGGCCACCGATCTCCGATCCCAGCACCTCCGAAATTCGCCCGGAGAGCGATTGATCGGCGGGGTACTTCAGCACCGTTCTCCCGTCATGGGTGAGGGAGAAGCCAACGGTAGGATGGGCCAGTGCTGCGCCCTTGAGGGCTGCCGAGCAGCGAGCCACTTCTGCGGAACTGGCCTTGAGAAAGCGACGACGAGCGGGCACTGCGGAGAACAGATCCTTGACCGCAACCCGGGTTCCCGGCCTCATCGCGATCGGCGATTGAATCTCGATGGTCCCCTCACTGCCCTGGACCCTGTGGGCGACGTCCTCACCTGCAGTACGAGATGCGATCTCCACCGTCGCTACCGCCGCGATACTGGCGAGTGCCTCACCACGAAATCCAAGGGTCAGGATCCGGTGAAGGTCCTCAGCCACCTTCAACTTCGAGGTGGCATGGCTCGTTAGCGCCAGAGCGAGTTGTGACGACTCGATCCCCTGACCATCGTCGGTCACCTGGATCAGGCGCTTGCCCCCGTCTTCGAGCTCGACATCGATCAGCGACGAGCCCGCATCCAGTGAATTTTCGATCAGTTCCTTGACCACCGAGGATGGTCTCTCGACCACCTCGCCTGCGGCGATCTGATCGACCAGTAAAGCTGGCAACTTGATGATCTGATTCCCTGATGGCTCCATCGAATCTCCGTCACTCCTGTAGTTTGCACTCCTCGAACCGAATCGCTCCCGCGAGAGTGTTCTCGAGTAATTTCGCCACCGTCATCGGACCGACACCACCCGGTACGGGAGTGATACACCCGGCACGTTCACTGGCGGCCGCAAATTCGACGTCTCCGACGATCGAGCCGTCGTCGATTCGATTGATTCCCACATCGATCACCGCAGCTCCAGGTTTGATCCATTCTCCTCGGATCATCTCTGGACGACCGACCGCGGCCACCACCACATCCGCGCGCCCAACGTGTGCGGCGAGGTTCTGGGTCTTCGAGTGACAGATCGTCACCGTTGCGCCCTCTGCAAGCAACAGTTGAGCGACCGGCTTTCCGACGATGTTGGATCTACCCACCACCACCGCATCGGCTCCCTGAAGGGTGACTCCTGCAGTCTGGAGCAGGTCGATACAGCCGAGCGGAGTACAGGGAACGAAAGTCGGCTGTCCCACCGCGAGTCGCCCGGCATTGACCGGATGGAAGCCGTCCGCATCCTTGTCAGGAGAGATCCTCAACAACAGAGGCTCGGCATCGAGGTGCGAAGGCAACGGTAACTGGAGGAGGATCCCGTGTACTTCTGGATCCTCATTGAGCTGGTCGATCAGTTGCTCCAGTTGTTGCTGGGTCGCATCTTTCGCCAGTGGATGGTGGAAGGAGCGAATTCCGGTCCTGGCGCACGCCCGCTCCTTGTTCCTCACGTAGACGGCACTGGCAGGATCTTCACCCACCAGGATCACTCCCAGCCCGGGAGGGTGGCCAGCCTCGACCTGGAAGTCGTGCACTCGCCCTTTCAGTTGCTTGCGAATCTCTTTCGCCCTTGCCTTGCCATCGATGATCTGTGCCATCCGTTGTTTCCTCCAGGAAAAATCAGTTCAGCGAGCCCAGTCTCCACTGCGACCACCCGATTTCTCGAGCAATCGCACACCGCAAATCTCCATCCCGCGATCGACCGCCTTGCACATATCGTAGATGGTCAACAAACCGACCGACACTGCCGACAGTGCTTCCATCTCGACACCGGTACGCGCAGTGACTCGTGTCGTCACGGACATCCGAATCCACCCGCCATCGTCGTCTTCACCATCTTCCATCTCCACTGCGACATTGTCGAGCGGCAGAGGATGGCAGAGAGGTATCAAGTTCGAGGTCTGCTTTGCGCCCTGGATGGCTGCGAGTCTCGCCACTGCCAGCACATCCCCTTTTTGCACTTCACCATCGATGATCAGGCGCAAGGTCGAGACTTGCATCCGGATCATGCCCTCGGCGACGGCGCGGCGGTCTGTCACGGCCTTGTCTCCGACATCGACCATTCGTGCGTTGCCTTCGGCATCGGTATGTGAAAGTTGAGACTTTCCTTTGGCCGTCATCACCCTCTCCTACAGTTCGCGCCGGACCACGAATCGGGCCAGCTCTTCGAGTCGCTCGCGCGCAGGACCGGGTCCCGAAGCGTCTCGAAGCGCCTCGAGCGCCCCATCGATCAACTCGCTGGCTCGCTGCTGGACCCTTTCGAGGATCCCCTCCTGCTCGAACCACTTCAGTAGCTTTGCATGTGCGGCGTGGTCGGACTGACCGGCAGCGGCCGCTTCCAGCAGCTGCATCAGAGACTCACGCCGCTCGCCATCGAGTCGGTCTCGCAACAAGATCAGCGGTAAGGTCATCTTGCCATTGACCAGGTCGGTGCCGAGGGATTTCCCGACCTGCTCCTGATCGCCCACCAGATCGAGCGCATCATCGGCGATCTGGAAGGCAGTTCCCAGCAGTATCCCGAATCGCTCCAGTGCGTCCGCCTGCTCGTCGCTGGCTCCCGAGAGAGTCGCGCCAAGTCGGCAAGAGAGGCCATACAGGATCGCAGTCTTGCGGTGGATGATCTGGAAATACTGCTCTTCTGAAAGGTCCAGGTCGCCCGCACTCCCGACCTGCAGCATCTCCCCGATGCAGATCTCCCTGGTGCATTCCGCCAGTTGCCTGGCCGCACCCTCGACCTCGGTGGAGATGACGAACCCGCGCGCATAGATAATATCGCCGAGCAAGATGGCGGCTCGATCACCGTACCGGCTGTGAACCGTATCCACACGACGGCGGATGTCCGCCTGATCGAGCAGGTCATCATGGACGAGGGTCGCAGTATGAATCAATTCCACCACGGCGGCACAGCGAATGTGATCACTGTGGGTCTCGCCAAAGCACTTTCCCGCCAGAAAAACACACGCAGGCCGGATCTGCTTCCCCCTGAATTTGGCGAGATGCTCGAGCAACTCGTTCACAAATGGTTCTGACGATGCGAACTCATCATGAAGATGATCACGCAGCGCTTTCATCTGCTCGACGATCGGTTGGTAGAGACGTGTCAGCGCCAGCGATTTTTCAATGGGACTATCTTCGACGGCTCCACCGCTGCCCGCGATCACCTGACGGCACCACCGATGGCGGGTAGGTCATCGATCGGGTGCAGTGGCATGGCAAAGGCCTTGCTCACTCCACGATGGAAGACCTTTCCGTAACTGACATTGAGGCCCTGAGCCTTGAGGTGGTCGCCATGAACAAATGAATGGAGCCCATTCGCGGCCAGTTCTAGCAGATAGGGCTGAGTTGCATTGGTCAGGGCAAAGGTCGAGGTCCGGGAAACGGCACCAGGCATGTTGGCCACGCAATAGTGAACAATCCCGTCGATGACATAGGTCGGATCGGCATGGGTGGTCGGCTTGCAGGTCTCGATGCAACCGCCCTGATCCACCGCCACATCGACGATTACCGAGCCTTTGGGCATCTCCTTGAGCCACTCCCTGGGCACCAGGACCGGGGCTCGATCGCCAGCCACCAGCACCGCCCCGATGACCAGATCTGCCTGCTGCACCGATTCATGGATGGCGAAAGGGGTCGAGAAGCAGGTGTTGACGTTGGCGGGCATCGTCTCATCGAGATAGCGCAATCGCTCCAGATCGATATCGAAGATCTTCACCCGAGCACCGAGTCCAGCGGCCATTCGAGCGGCATTGGAACCCACCACTCCACCGCCAAGGACCACCACGCGGCCTGGTTCGACACCGGGGACCCCCGGCAAGAGCACTCCCCTGCCACCATTCTGGCACTGCAGATTTCGGGCTCCCGCAAGCACTGACATTCGACCGGCAACCTCGCTCATCGGTGTCAGCAACGGAAGCGATCCGTTGGCTCCCTCGATGGTCTCGTAGGCGACCGCAGAGACTCCCGAATCGAGACATGCGTCGGTCAATTCACGAGAAGCAGCAAAGTGGAAGAAGGTGAAGACGATGAGATCGCTGCGCAGGTAGCGATACTCGGATGCGAGCGGCTCCTTCACCTTGACGATGATCTCCGATTGCTCCCACACCTCGGCTGCAGTGTCGATCATCTGGCAACCGGCACTGACATATTCCTGGTCCGAGATGCCACTGCCCAGTCCGGCACCCTTCTCCACCAGCACGACGTGTCCCGCCTGGATCAAGAGATAGGCTCCTGAGGGAACCAGCGAGACTCGCTGCTCTTGCTGTTTGATCTCCTTGGGAACTCCAATGGTTCGCACGGTCATTTGTGGGCTCCTTCTGTTCACTCAATTCAGGGTTCTCCGGGGATCCTGGTCGAATTTCTTCGATTTCTGGATCTCCCGTTCGATGATCCCGATGCGGTACCGTCAGCGCCACCACAATCAGTGAAGGGCCGCCGAACCCGATCTGGTTCAATGAGATCTCCGGTCCAGCCGTTTACATCTCAAGCCTAGTCCCGGATTCTACTTCTGACGAGATGGTGTGACAAGCGATGCCACCTTGAAGGCGTGCGGCCAGGGACACCGAATCTGCCGGGTCGAGGAGCCACAGATCATCCAGATCCGCCTGCTGCCCTGGAACCGATCTCGACCTTCCCTCGACCTACCTGCCCAAAAGACATCTCCAGATCGCCAAATTGTGGACTGGACTCCCCCGCATCCAGAGGGTTCGATGCCATCCGATTGCCCCGAGCCTTACCACGATCAGGAGGTCAGACAGTTGTGCCCATCGGATCACGATTCTCGCCCGCTTGCACTGCTGGGTGGTGTCTTCGACCCCATCCATCGCGGCCATGTCGAACTGGCGAGAGCGGCACTGCACCTTGCTGACGTGGAAGAGGTGCGCTGGATCCCTTGCCAGAATCTTCCCCATTGCAAGAATCTTCCGCTGGCTCCTGCGGCCGCTCGCCTGGACATGGTGCAAACTCTCTGCTCACAAATCAGCGGATTCGTCTGTGATCCGCTGGAATTTCAGCGCGATGGTCCTTCCTGGACCATCGACACCGTTCGACACTTTCACGACGAGCAGCCCGATCGTCCTCTTCTGTGGCTGATCGGCTCGGACAACATTTCATGGATCGGCAGCTGGAAGGATGCGGAGGAGTTGTGGCAGCTAGCGATCCCGGTGGCAGCACATCGACCGGGGACTCCGCAGCGTCTCGAACGTGCCCATCTCCCTTTCCTCGACGATGCTCGGTGGGAACAGGTGATCCGATGGCAACTGCCTCAGATCTCTGAGGATATCTCTTCGACCCGGATCCGCCAGATGATCGCTGCTGGAGAAGAGGTGGATCAGTGGATCCCGCAGTCAATTCAACCGCTCATCCGCTCCGGCGGCTGGTACTCGTCCGGTTCTCCTTGATGATCCTGCCCGATGAGGCACCATCGGGAGTTACTGATCTCCAATGCAAGATGATCTAGACACGAGCTGGAAGGAATCGAGATGGCGAGAACAAGGGTTCGGGACCTTCCCGCAGCAACCGGAAACGAAGTAGTACTCCAGGGCTGGCTCTACAATCGCCGTTCATCGAAGAAGATGCACTTTCTCCAGTTGAGAGACGGTTCCGGGATTGTCCAGTGCATCGTCACCAAGGATGACTTTGGTGACGACGAATTCCTCAAAATCGGGCAGATCCCCTACGAGTCCGCCATCCAGTTGACCGGAACGGCACACGGGGATGACCGTGCCCCCGGTGGTGTCGAGGTCCACATCAGTGGCGTGGAGGTGATCTCCCGATCGGAGGAGTACCCCATCTCCAAACAGGATCACGGTCCAGACTTCCTGCTCAGCCACCGCCATCTTTGGCTGCGCTCCAGAAAACAAGTCGCCTTGATGCGAATCCGGGACGAAGTGATCCGGGCCATCCGTGACTCGATGCACGATCGCGGCTTTACCTGCATCGACGCGCCCATCTTCACTCCCAGCTCCTGCGAAGGAACCAGCACCCTGTTCGAGGTCGATTACTTCGATGAAGAGAAAGCGTTCCTGACCCAGAGTGGACAGCTCTACATGGAAGCGGCCGCCATGGCCCTCGGTGATGTGTACTGCCTCGGCCCGACCTTCCGGGCCGAAAAATCAAAGACTCGCCGCCACCTGACAGAGTTCTGGATGTTCGAACCGGAGATGGCATTTGCCGACCTCGACGATGTGATGAACCTCGCCGAGCAGATGCTGTCGACCATCGTGGAACGGGTCCTGCAAAATCGACGGGAAGATCTCGAGGTACTGGAACGCGACATCGAGAAACTGAAGGCGGTCCAGCTGCCCTTCCCCCGCATCAGTTACGATGATGCCGTCAAACGGATGAACGAAGAGGGTCACTCCTTCGAATGGGGCGGCGACCTCGGAGCCCCCGATGAAGCCATCATCTCATCCTGGTTCCCCAGTCCAGTGATGGTCCACGGCTACCCTGAGGCAGTGAAGGCGTTCTACATGAAGCGTGACCTCGACGATCCGCGGGTCGCTCGGGGGGTCGATGTTCTCGCTCCCGAGGGTTATGGCGAGATCATCGGTGGCGGCCAGAGGGAAGACGACCTCGAGGTACTGCTGGAGAGAATTCAGCAGCATCAACTCTCCGAGGAGGACTTTCGCTGGTATCTCGACCTGAGACGCTTTGGCTCGGTACCCCACGGCGGATTTGGTCTGGGGGTCGAGCGGACCGTCTGCTGGCTCGCCGGAATCGAGCATGTTCGGGAATGTATTCCTTTCCCTAGAATGCTTTATCGGCTCTACCCCTGAAGCCTCTTGCACCTTTCTCGCCCGGCGTTACAATCGGGTTTACATTGGAACTGACTGATCGGAAAGTCAGGTTCACTTGATTGTCGCTCTTTGCCGAGGAAACAGCCCCTGATTGATGTATGCCGACTTTTCCCCCGGGGCGCGGGGGCAAGTGGTTCGGCTCCCGCCGTCATCATTATGGGGAGAATGGACACTGTTCTTGGGCCGATATCTATCAGCCCTGAGAGGAACCAGATGCGGATCCTGTGCCCCAAATTCCTGCCTTCTTCACTTTTCCTGCGAAAAGTAGCTCATGGCTGTTTGTGGATGCTCCTCCTCTGTGCCCCTCTACAGGGCCAGAATGGCACTCTACAGGTCGAGGTGAACCTCTGCGGTGCCAATCCGAATGGCAGCGATGTCGCGGTCAACACCATCGATAACTCGGTCTGGACCATCGACGGCACCAGCGGGAAAATTTGCGTGTATTCCTCGAGCAGCAATCCTCCAAGCCTCGCTCTCGCCAACATGATTGACCACCCAGTCGGTGCCGCTGTGGCACCACTGTTTCAGCCTCAATGCTCCGGATTGACCTATTCAGAGGATTCCAACACCTTCTGGATCCTCAACTCGACCTCTCTCGAACTGCTCGAGATGAGTCCTGCAGGGGCTGCCATCGGTACGCCGGTCCCTTTCACCATCTCCGGATCGGCCTCGGGGCTCGCCTATGACTCCCTGTCTGGCACCCTCTGGACGCGGGATACCGTCAATTTCCAGGCGATAGAGATCGATCCGACCAGCGGTGCGATCCTCTCGACCCTTGCGATTCCAGGAGCCGATTTCCGATATGGTTCCGGTCTCGCCTTCCGCAGTTCTGCTACCGGCCTCGGGTATCTCGACTTCACCTACGGAGATGCCTTCGATGCGGGAGTCCAAGAGGTTCGCTCCCTGGCCATCGGTACCGGAGAACTGCAATGCTCTGGAATCAATTTCGATGGGCCGAACTTCAACTCGCTGCTGGGAATCTGCTACAACGCGTCCCAGTCGAGCCTGCTGGCGGTCTCCTCCACCAGTTTGGTACAGATCAACGCCACTCAGCCGGCGATCTACCCTCCGGCAGATCTGGTTTGTCTGGCCGACGGCGAGGGCGCCGTGAATCTTGACTGGCGCAACTGTGGCCCCGGCGGAGGCGGACTCTACAGCCTCCTGAGGATCACCAGAAATGGCGCCATCGTCGACACCCTGCCCGGCTCTGCCACGACCTGGTCAGATTCGACCGCTCCCCTGGATGAAACTCACCTGTACCAGGTTCAGGGCATCGTGGGCAACATCATCGAATCTACCAGTTGTACCGTGATCCAGGGCACCGGTGGCCTGGTCCACTCCGTCACCTTCGTCGGAGATCGACCCAGAGACCTGGCCTACGATGAGCAGATGGACGACCTCTACGTCACCGAATCGTTCAGCGGTGTCATTCACGTGCTCGGTTCTGACCTGATGATGAAACGCTCCATCGATACCGGATTACCCAACCTTCGCGGCGTCGGATACAACCCGATCCTCGATGTGTTGCTGGTGAGCCGCGCGGGAAGTGGACTGGTCACCTTCATCGACCCCTTGACCGGCTCCCCCCTCAGTTCATTCCCATCCAACTCCAGTTCCATCAGTGTCATCAGTTACGATAGTGCAGCGGATGACTGGCTGCTGCTCGACACCGAGTCAAGCCAGGTACAGATTCGCCGGATGGAAGCGCTCGAAGGATCGGAAGGCAACCCGCTCGGGATTATCGTCCCACCGAGTACTTCCGGGTTGCTGCTCGGGGGAGGACTCTCCACCTTCGCAGACGGCTCGTTTCTCAGTGGAGTCGAAAACCTCGGGGCCATCACCAGTGCCAGTCAGTTCACCCAGTTTGGATTCCCACTCAACTTCACTCTGCCGCTGACGGCTCTCGGAAACTCGCCACAGATGCTCGACAATGCCGTCACCGGCTTCGAGATCGTCGGGAGCACGCTGGTGATCGCCGGCCAGGCGACCAACACCCTGTACCAGCTGCTGATCGTCAGTGACGGACCCGATTTCATCCGAGGAGACTCCGACTCCAGCGGCACGGTCAACCTGGCAGACGCCATCTTCACCGCCACCTGGATCTATGCCGGAGGTACTGCTCCCGATTGCCAGGACTCCTGCGATGCCAACGATGATGGGCAACTTGACATTTCTGACCCCATCTATACCTTACTTCACCTATTTACCGGTACAGCGGCTCCTCCAGCCCCATACCCCTCTCCTGGTCCAGACCCCACCTTCCTGGACCAGATCGATTGTTAATCTGACTGGATTGACAATCTCGTTTTTGTTAATAAACTAGAGTTACCCTTCAATCGAAGGGACCGTTCCGCACCTGCCCCGCAGCAGGCCGGGGGGGAAGAGTATTCGTACCGGGCTCACCGGTATGAAGGGGATGAATTGCATGCGGGGGGGGCCTCCTGTGGAGGCCAGTAGAGGAGATGAAGATGAATACCTGTTTCAAACAGGTGTTCGTGGCGGTGTGGACGGTGTTGATCCTGACCCAATCGGTCCAGGCTCAGCAGTCTCTCTCCATCACGAATACGACGACCCAGGGCCTTGCGCCCTTTACTGCGACGGTAGAACTGACCAGTGACGTGGGAACTCAAGGCTATGTACTGGCCGTAGGTTTCGACAGCACCATGTTGAACCCAACAGCAGCGACGGTGGAAGGAACTGATGTGGCCTCAATAGGCGCAGAACTGGTGGTCGCAGAGATCCTATCCGGGGGGCTTACCCTTGGTGTTGTTCTCGATACCGAGACTCCGTTCGAGGGTCAGGAGATCCCCGCCGGCAGCGGAACCAGTATTGCCCACCTCAGCTTCACACCAGTGACCTTCTCGTCGGTCCCGCTGACCACCCAGTTACAATTCGAGGATGGAGTTTTCAACTCCCCGCCGCTGGACAACATCATCGTCCAGGGAGGATTATCGATCGGCGCCACCGACGGCCTGAACCTGATCGACGGTACGGTGACCATCTCTCCTCCGCCACCAGACCAGTTGCGGATCGAGGATAGCGCAGTACTCGCCGACGGCCAGTCGACCACCGATGCTCGGATCCTCCTCTCCAACAGTTCAGGGCCCGCTCAGGGTTTCGTTGTCGCCATCGCCCATGGAGTCGATGATCTGACACTTCAGGAGATCTCACTGGAGGGAACCATCACCGAATCGGTCGGAGCTGAGTTCGAAGTCATGAGCCTGTACTCCAACGGTGGAACCGTAGGAGTGGTGCTCGATTTCATGCCTCCCTTTGACGGCCAGGTGATCCCGCAGGGAACCGATCAACACATCGCAACCTATCGCTACGGTTGTAACGAGATCATCTACCTGCCCGAATCGGACCTTGTGACCTCGTTGACGCCGATCAACGGATTCATCGGAACTCCTCCCCTCGACAATGTAATCGTCGTCGGTGGACTTTCCATGTTCCCTTCACTCGAGGCAGGCACGATGACCTGCATCGCGATCGATCCTCCTCCGGTACACAACACGGTCATGACGGCAAAGATTGAATTTGATCAGGACTCCGGCAACTACGCATACCACGGCCAAACGGGAACCTTGAGTATCTGCTACTCGGATCCGGATGATCAGATCCAGGGTATGACGATCACCATCTGTTACGACTGTGACCTGACACTGGAAGAAGGCACCTTTTCTCTCGAGGGATCGATCGTAGAAATGGTCGGAGCTGAATACATCAACCACCAGGTCGATGATGATTGCTCGGATGGAGAGAGCGGCGAGATGATCCTCGCGATCCTGCTCGACGCCCTGCCACCCTTCGAGGGACAGACACTGCCGCCCACTTCAGAAGAACTGCTCGTCGGTAGCATCCAGGTCACCGTGGACGATAGCGCTGAATGCGACCTCGCTCAGGAGATCAACTTCTGTGACAACATCAACGGTAACGGTAGCGTGTTCCTCTACAACAACGTGGTCATCGATTACCTCTCGGTCCAGGATTTCCAACGCAACGGCACCAGCGTCGTCGTGGTTCCCCAGGAGATCTTCCAGCGGGGCGACTGCAACAGCGATGACAAGGTGGATCTGGCCGATGCCGCCACCACGATCGCATCTCAATTTTCAGGGCTTCCCATCCTCTGCGCCGACGCCTGTGACTCCAATGATGACGGCGTCATCAATCTTGCCGACGCAGTGTTCGGAATGAACTGGCTCTTCAAGTTCGGCCCAACGCCGCCAGAGCCTGGCCCATTTGACGACGGTCCCGACCCTACGACGGACCAGCTTCCAGTGTGTGATAGCAACGACACCGGCTGTTAATAGCCATCTAGTGATTCAGTACCCGGCACCTGCGTTCCATCGCAAGTGTTCAACTCAGAGTTCATGGGAGGCCCCCCGATGCCGCCCCTCGAAAGGAAGTGTGTCATGCGTAACTCTCTACGCAGGAAAACTACTGCTACCTTGATGCTGGCCATGGTGATTTTCATCAATGGTGGTAGTTTTGGACAGGATCCAAATTATCTCATGCATATGGATAGCGCAGATGTCCTTGGTGGATCGATATTCACCACGATTGCCAAACTTGACGTCTTGCAGCCCTCCGAAATTCAGGGTTGGAGTTTCAGTCTCTGTTCCGTTCCTGCTGAACTGACTCCATTGAGTGCCACTCTCGGAGCAGACTCACTCACCGTGAAGAACGGTTCGCCACCAGACTTCGAGACCACCAATTTCTCTGCGGATGCAGTGATGAGTGGAGTGGTGATCTGCTTCACTGGCTGTTCGTCTTTGAGCGAGACAATTAACTTCGAACTTCTCAATATCGACTACCAGACGGAAGGAAGCGTGGGAGACGTAGCATCCATCAGCTACTGCACTGCAGGTACGCCGGGAGTCAGCACTCTCGTGGTCATCAGCGGCAACAGTGTACCTCCAGTGACTACTGGAGCTGACTTCACGATCATCAGCCCGAACTACATGAAGTTCGGTAGCGGAACTGGAATCGCAGCTCAGAGCGCATCGATCCCGGTCCTGATCTCGACCATTCGCCCCCTCGATGGGCTGTCGATCGCTGGGTCCTACGATGCAACGCTTCTTTCCCTGACAGGGGTCACCGCCTCCGGCGTTGCTGCCAACGCGGACTTCCTTGCGACCTCTGAGAACCTGGCCGCTGGAGAAATCGCTGCCGGACTGATCATGGCTTTCGATACCTCCGTCGACATCCCGGTAGGCGACGACCAAGAGGTGATACTGATCCACTTCGCCGTCATCGGCGATCTCACCGGTCAGGTGGAGCCTGTCGTTTCTCCAGTGGATTTCTTGCCCAGTGCGGGTACTCCTCCGATCATCAACGTGATCGTGGACGGGAATTACCAGGAAACTCCGAATCTGGTCGGTGGAACCATCACCATCGTGAACTTCAATCCCTTCGTCAGGGGTGACTGCAACAGTGACGGGGGGCTCGTCAACATCGCTGACGGTATCGCCGTCCTTCAGTACCTGTTCCAGGGTGGAGCCACTCCTTCCTGCCTCGACGGCTGCGACCTCGACGACAACGGGCAGATCGGTGTGGGAGACGCAGTAGGTGTCTTCAACTACCAGTTCGCCGGTGGTTCTCCTCCGGCTGCTCCGTTCCCGAACGCCGGAATCGATCCGACCACAGGTGACGGAATCGGTTGTGACGGAGATGCAGACACTCAGTAAGTGACCGACGGTGACCGACAGAAGGTCGGTGCACCGGAACTGATCCATGACAAATCTGGACTCTGGAGGCTAATCACCTTCAGAGTCCAATTTTTTCCGGGTATTGGATCCCTACAGGCAACTTCCAGGCCCACCAGCATCCTTGTCAGATGTGGATCGAACCCGTGCTGGTGATACGATAGAAGCATGTTGAAATCCGGCGATGTTGCCAGATAGCACCCCTGAACAGGAGAGACCACAGATGCTTCGAATCCTCCCCGTTCTACTCGCCATCCTCCTGATTCCGGCTCTTTGCATCCCGACCATCGGTCTGGCTGCGGATGTGCTCACCATCGAAAACGTTTCAGGAAATGCGGGAGATACCAATCTCCCCTGCTTCATCAGCGCAACGCACGACCAGGCCATCGAAGGCTTTGCCAGCGGACTCCAGTACAATCCCGCCAAATTGACCCTGACCTCGGCCGACTTTCAAGGCACCGCGGTCTCGGCATTGCTTTCCGGTGCCGATCCTGATTTCGCCGGCTTCTCCATCGACAACGTCACCGGGACCTTCTTGGCCGGAGTGATCTTTGAATATGGAAGCCTGACCGATCCACCCTCGTCACTGCCCTCCTCGCCCACCGACCAGAACTCACTGCTGAGAATGGTCTTCACCATCGACGCCAATTCCCTGCCACAGGTGATTCCGATCCAGTTCAGCGACGAACTGGGGGATCCCCCCGTGCTCAATGTACTCTCCTCTGGCGGCGCCTCGGTGAGTCCTCAATTGATCGATGGATCGGTCACCATCAATAACCTCCATCGGTTCTACTTCGGCAATCTCGCCACTTCACCCGGAGGTAGCGTCAATGCGACACTACGCTACGACCACGCCGCCGATGAGATCCAGGGATTCCAGATTTCCCTGACCTATGACAACACCATCCTGACCCTTCAGGAGCCTGCGACCGCTCACGGGTGGTACTCGGGACTGGACCTCGACTCGGCATTTCCCGGAGGTCCAGGTGCGATGGGTGGCATCGAGTTGTTCTACCCGGCGATGGATGCGAACGTGGCCCCTGGAGTGGGCTTGGCAACCTTCTCCGCCATCTTTGATTTCCTCGGCCCCTACGGTGGCCAGGTGTTGCCTCCCAGCAACGATCAGACTCTGCTGCGACTCGAGTTTGGCACCCTTGCGGATCCAGCTCTGCTGGGAACCACCACTGAAATAGTCTTCGACGGCTCGTACCCGCTGCCGTCATGCCCCCCCAACGACCCCAACTGCAGCGCCGGTCCGGCACTCAACTACGTCATCTTTGATGGACTCTCCATCATCCCGATCCTTGAGAATGGCGTCATCGAGTTCCTCGATCAGCCCGGATTCAAGCGTGGAAACACCAACAGTGACTCTGGAGTCGACCTGGCAGATGCCCTTTTCATCGTCAACTGGCTCTTCGCCGACGGACCTGTCCCGACTTGCATGGATTCTGCAGATACCAACGACGATGGCGGGGTCGACATTTCCGATACGATTTACCTGCTCAATTACTTGTTCGTGAGTGGCCCCCAACCGCCAGCTCCAGGACCAAACTCCTGTGGACTGGATCCCAGTTCGGACCTACTCGATTGCATATTCACAGGCGGCTGCTGATCTTTCACTGTCGCTCATAGATTTTACATCCCTGAAGCCCTGACCTGCATCCCGGGCCAGTGCTCACCCCCTGCCTCTCCCCCCCGAGGAGGAAACATGCGTGACTTGTTCATCCCTGCGGTCATCGCCGCATCCATCTACTTCTCAGCAACGGTCTCTGGACAGAATCTGATTCATGTCGACGACAACACGGCAATTCCTGGATCCACCGTCGATGTCACCGTTCGGCTCAACAACATCTCACCTGTGCAGGGTTACCAGTGCGCACTGAGCTGGGATTCCAACATCTTCACCTTCAATCAAGTGAACACGGATGGTCTCGACATCGAGGCCGAGCTGGCTCCCTTTCAGGTCGAGTTCTTCACTTCGACCAATGACGATCAATTTGCTCCCGGGATCGGCTGGGCTGCCTGCGCAGCCATCTTTGATTTCAGTCCCCCCTTTGGTGGCCAGTTACTGAATCCTGCAACTGATGTATCGATCGCTCTATTCCAGTTCATGACCACTCCAGATAACGCACTGGTCGGCAGTTGTTCCCAGATCATCCCGGTCAACACCATGGGGCATCCTGTGATTCAAAACGTCCTGACCATCGGAGGGATCTCCCAGATTCCAGAGTTAGAAGCGGGCAACATCTGCTTCATCGATTCGGCGGCATTCATCCGTGGCGATTCCAATGATGACGGAAGCCTGAATCTCGCGGATGCGATCTTCCTGATTGGATACTTCTTCGGTGGAGGAAACCAACCGCCTTGTCGATCCGCAGCGAATACCAATGGAGATGCTGTCGTGGATATCGGAGACGTCATCTTCGTGATCAATCACCAGTTCCTGGAGGGTCCTCAGCCGAGCGCACCCTACCCCACCTGTGGAGCAGACCCCGCCGGCGAGGCTGGAATTGGCTGCGAGATCTACAGTCACTGCCCCTGATCACTGCCCTGCAAAATTTCGCTTCAGATCTGCTTTCTCGACAGATACCAGCTCTGTGACTCGATGTCCGGATCTTCCATTCGGCTGCTCGCCTCGTTACTGGTGACTGGAGGAGGAACGATCACATCATCTCCCGGAGTCCAGTTGGCAGGACACGCCACCTGGAACTTATCCGCAGCCTGCAATGCGTCGATGACCCGCAGAATCTCGGTGAAGGATCTTCCGACCTCAGGTGGATAGGTGATGATCGCGCGTACTTTTCTCTCGCCATCGATGAAGAAGAGTGACCGCACCGGAGCGGTGGCCGAGGTCGACGAATGGAGCATTCCGTAGAGTTTCGAGACCTCCTGGCTCAGATCTGCAATCAACGGGAAGTTGACCTTCACTCCCATCCTTTCCTCGATATCTCTCAGCCATGCGATATGCGAATAGATGCTATCGATCGAGGACCCCAACAAGGCGACCCCCCTGGCTTTCAACTCATTCTCGATCCTGGCGAACTCGATGAACTCCGAAGTGCAAACCGGAGTGAAATCAGCCGGATGCGCAAATAGGATGGTCCAGCGGCCATCGTGCCAGTCAGAGAATCGGATCGGCCCATCGGTGGTGACCGCCTCGAAATCAGGAGCCACATCTCCGAGCCGGATTGATCGCGGGTTATCTTCGCTCTGGTGCATGCTTGTAGCCTTTTCTCTCTGTGGACGTGGTAGGGAGTGAAAGATCGAGGGGATCTCCCGACATCCTCTCAATTACCTTACAATCGAATCGATTCATTTGCGAGCCGAGGGGAGGATCTTCTGGCCAATTTAGAGAGCCGTTCGAGGGAATTCAGCCGTCAGATTCGATGGCAATGGAAACACGCGGATCACAGCACTCGCTGCTGTGTCATCGCCCTCCATGGCATGGGACAAGATGGCTCGAGCATTCTGAAACGACTGGAACACCTGGCTTCGAGAGGAGCCGACATCGTGGTGCCGGATGGACCCCACCTGCACGAAGTGAGGGGCCGAGATGGAACTCGTGAAGGTCACTCCTGGTACATCTACACCGGTGACCAGCCTCGCTTCCGCGAATCTCTGATCCAGTCTGAATCTGACCTTCTGGGAATCGTCGATACCGTGCAGCGAGAATCGGGGATCTCGTCAGAGAAAACAGTTCTGCTCGGATTCAGTCAGGGAGGATACCTGGCCGGTTTCGTCTCCTGTCGTCATCGCAATCGGTTTGGAAATTGCGTCATCGCATCGGCTCGATTGAAGCACGAGTTTCTCGGCGACGAGATTTCCAGCGGTGATCTCCCGACAATACTCTTCTTGCATGACGACCAGGACCCATTGACCGGACCGGAGCCGGTGAAGGAATCGATTCAACAGTTGAAACAAGCCGAAGCGGATGTCGAGGTGAGCTGGCACTCCGATGGGCATCGACTGGGAGACCAATCGATTTCTGCACTTCAGCGGTGGCTCGAGCAGCACGACCTCATCGAATGACTCGTATCGAATTGAAGCCCGTATCGAATTGAAGGACGACATCGCCCTCAGCTGCGGAGGCGATGTCGCTCGAAGTGGTCGGATCGTGTCATGGCCGGATCGTGGTCGGATCGTGTCGAGGTCAGTTACCGGCAGCCTGGGAAGCAGCGGTCTTGAGCGCTTCGACCTTGCCGACACCTTCCCATGGAAATCCATCACCCACCCTGCCAAAGTGACCATGAGCTGCAGTCGCCCGGTAAATCGGGCGCTGCAGGTCTAGCGAAGAGATGATACCTCTGGGAGTCAAATCGAAGACTTCACGCACCACCTTCTCGAATTCACCATCTGCGATGGTTCCGGTGCCAAAAGTTTCGACCAGCACCGACATCGGTTGTGCGACTCCAATGGCATAGGCCAGTTGTACTTCGCAACGTCGCGCCAGGCCGGCGGCGACGATGTTCTTTGCAACGAATCGAGCCATGTAACTGGCAGACCGATCGACCTTCGATGGATCCTTTCCACTGAAGGCTCCCCCACCATGGCGGCCCATCCCGCCGTATGTGTCCACGATGATCTTTCGTCCGGTCAGTCCGCAATCTCCCTGTGGGCCACCGATGACGAATCTGCCCGTCGGATTGACGAAGTACTTGGTGTTCTCGTCCAGCAAGTTGGCGGGAACCACCTTTTTGATGATGTCGTCCTTGATGAAGCCGTGGAGTTTCTCGTTGCTCACATCTTCCGAGTGCTGAGACGAGAACACGATGGAGTCAATTCGTTTTGGAACCCCATCGATGTACTCAACAGTCACCTGGCTCTTTGCATCCGGCCGCAGGAATGGAGCCTTGCCCTCTGCGCGAACCCGAGCATGCTCCGCCACCAACTTGTGGGAGAGAGAGATCGCCATCGGCATCAGTTCTTCTGTTTCATCACAGGCATATCCAAACATGATGCCCTGATCACCGGCACCGTCTCGATCCACACCCATGGCGATGTCCGGACTCTGCTTGTCGAGGGAGACCATCACCGAGCAAGTCTCGGCATCGAACCCCATCGAAGAGTCGGTGTATCCAATTTCACGAATCACTCCACGAACCAGTTCTGGGATATCGATGGTGGCCTGACTCGTGACTTCTCCGGCAATCACGACCAATCCGGTGGTGACCATCGTCTCGCACGCCACGCGACTCTGGGGATCCCCCGCAAGAAATGCGTCTAGAATTGCATCGGAAATCTGATCAGCCATCTTGTCCGGGTGTCCCTCGGAGACGGACTCAGAGGTGAAAAAGGCGTTCTCGATCAACATCTAGCTTCCTTCCCTGGGGCGAGGAAGGAAACGGTTCAGGAGAATCCGTGACTCCACGCCAGCTGAGCTCAATTTGCTGGCACCCGTCGACAGATCGGGCTGATCGGTGCGGGCGGCTGAACGAGATACTCTAGCGACTCGATGGAGGTCCGCCAACCGAGATCGCACTCAACTCAGCACTTCTGACAACAAATTTGAGCACCTGCCCGCGGCCCCTCCGAGCTTCTCGACCAGTTCCAGCACCTGCTCCCGCTGTCGCGGATCGGCACCGGACCGTGCCGCCCAGCGGCATACCAGTTGCGTCAACTGGTCCCCATCCCTGACCTCCTGCACAGAAGGCTGCTGAGCCAGTAGTGCCTTCATGTCGGTGAAATTTGACATGCTGGGGCCATGGCAGGTGAGACACCCCGCCGCCACCGGCTCGAGCAGATTATGCCCCCCTCGCGGCACCAGACTTCCCCCGACAAATGCACCATCGGAGATTCGATAGGCCTCTTCGAGATGACCCAGTCGATCGATCACGATCACCGATGCACTCGACCCAGTACGATCCGATTCCAGCGCTCCGGTCAATCCTGCACGTCGAACCAGTTCCAGCACCGTCGCCGCTCTCTCGACGTGACGCGGACCCAGCATCAACTGGCTGCCTGGGAATTTGTCGAGCAGCACTGCATGTGCTTCGAGAACCTGTTCCTCCTCACCCGGGTGAGTGCATCCTGCGGTCCAGCGAAACTGATTCTCTGGGTACCCCCTCACTTGCTCCAGTTCTCTTCGATGCTGGAGAGGATCGGGCCCTCGCAAGGAATCTAACTTGAGATCTCCAGCGATCTGGATCCGTTCGGGTGCGGTACCCAGTTGAAGGAATCGCTCGGCATCCACTTCACTTCGAGCACAAACTCTCAGAGGAAGGCGGGCCATCCAGGAAGCGAGTGGACCGAGCCAGGACAGACGCTTGACTCCTTTTTCGCTCACACGTCCATTCACCACGACGACCGGAATCGATCGGGAGTGACAGGCCAGTAACAGGTTGGGCCACCATTCCAGTTCCACCAGCACCAGGATGTCCGGGCGCAATCGACTCAACATCTTGTGGATGCATGGCGACAACTCGAGAGGTAGAAGATGAACCTGCATTCCGGAGTTCAATTTCCGAGCAAGATCGCTGGCACCTGTAGTCATGGTAGAGATCACGATCTCAGATCCGGGGCGCGTCTCTTGCAAGGATCGGATCAGGGGCACCGCCGCTCTCACCTCCCCGACACTGGCAGCATGGATCCAGATCCTTTCCCGAACAGGCAACGAGATGCTCCATGCTCCCAGGCGCTGGAGTATCGAGCCGAATGCTCTTCCACGAATCAAGACCAGATGAACCAACCATGGAGTCAGCAGCAGGTAAGCCAGAGACATCGGGAGGTCGAGCAGGAACCCACAGGCTCTGGGCCACCAACGGCTCGATGCGTTGCGGGTCGAGGCACGATAGCCCCGCTGTTGCGTGAGGGTAGCTGACGTGAGATCAGATCGAGTGCTGATGGTACGAGCAGAGTCCCCATCCAGCGGGCCCCCTGCACGGCTGTTCATTCCTGGCCGCAGCAGCGCTTGAACTTCTTGCCACTTCCACAGCTGCAGGGGTCGTTCCTTCTCAATTTCGGCTGATCATTTCGAATCGTCTCGATGCTCTTGGATCCACCGGCTCCCTGAACTCCTTGTTGCATCTTCTGGCCATGAGATTGGAACTGCTCCTGGAGAGCATCCGCAGAAACACCTTCCGACTGACCGCTCCAGGTGCTTGCAAGGTCCCGCTGAGCTTCTGACTCATCGACGCTCTCGATGCGAATTCGCGAAACGATGGAAGAGCTCTCCTCTCGGAGTACCTCGAGCATCTTGGAGAAGAGCAGATATCCTTCGCGCTTGAACTCCTGCTTTGGATCGACCTGGGCGTATCCACGAAGGCCAACACCGGTTCGCAACTGGTCCATCGCGTGGAGGTGCTCTTTCCACTTCTCATCGACTGAACGCAGCAAGACGTAGTGCAGAAGGCGATCGAATTGACCCTCTCCTGCGGCGTTGCGCTTGTCATCCACCAGCTTGATCCACACTTCAGTGGCAATCCTCGCCCACTCTTCCGGCTCCCCTTCCTCGAAGGTAGATGCCGCGATATTGATCATGTATCGCTGGGCCAGATGCTCGCTGAGAAGGACCCCGATCGGCTGATCGGGCTCCTCGATTTCTAGCAATCCGAGAGCATGAGATTCGACCACCTGCTCGAAGTTCTCCTCCACCAGATTTCGAAGGTTCTCGCTGTGGAGGATCCGATCGCGGATCTCGTAAATGACTTTTCTCTGACTATCCATCACCTGGTCATACTCAAGCAAATTTTTTCTAATCTCGAAGTTGCGAGCCTCGACCTTTTTCTGAGCCTTCTCGATGGCTCGGGTCACCATCGGATGGGAGATATCCACTCCTTCATCCATGCCAAATCTCTTGAGCATCGCAGAAACACGATCACTGGCGAACAACCGCATCAGGTCATCTTCCAGTGACAGGTAGAAAAGAGTCGCCCCCGGATCACCCTGACGACCGCAACGACCACGTAACTGGTTATCAATCCTGCGTGACTCGTGCCGCTCGGAGCCCATCACCATCAACCCACCAACGTCAGTGACTCCTTCTCCAAGCACGATGTCGGTTCCACGTCCCGCCATGTTGGTGGCGATCGTGACCCGGTTCATCAGGCCCGCTTCTGCGATAATCTCGGCCTCGCGGGCGTGATGCTTGGCATTGAGAACATTGTGGGTGATGCCTCTGCGCTTCAGACGATCCGACAGCAACTCTGAATCCTCGATGGAGATGGTTCCGACCAGTAGCGGTCTGCCACTTTCATTTTCCTGGGCAATTCTGTCGGCGATCGCTTTCCACTTCTCCTGGGTGGTCCGGTAAACGATGTCCGTCTGGTCTTCACGTGCGATCGGCTGGTTGGTCGGGATCTCGACCACTTCCAGTCCGTAGATCTCACGGAACTCCTCCGCCTCGGTGAGAGCGGTTCCTGTCATTCCTGCGATCTTGTCGTAGAGACGGAAAAAGTTCTGAAATGTGATCGTCGCGAGAGTCTGGTTCTCATCCTTGATCTTCAGCCCTTCCTTCGCCTCGACAGCTTGATGCAATCCATCCGACCAACGACGCCCTTCCATCAGGCGACCCGTGAACTCATCGACGATCACCACTCCACCATCCTCGATCACGTAATCGACATCCTTGCGGTGGAGAAAGTGAGCCTTCATCGATTGTTCCAGATGATGCGGCCAGTGCATGTTGGCGGGAGAATAGAAGGAGTCGACACCGACCAGTTTCTCGGCAGTCTCGATTCCCTCCTCTGTCAGCAATACTTGCTGCTCCTTTTCCTTCACCTCGAAGTGCTTTCCCTTGACCAGTTTCCGTATCGCTCGATCCGCCTTGTAGTAAATCTCGGTCGACTTCTCTGCGGGACCAGAGATGATCAGGGGCGTTCTCGCCTCGTCGATCAGGATCGAATCGACTTCATCTACGATGGCATATGCCCGGTACTTCTGGCACTGCTCCTCGGGGCGCGTCTTCATGTTGTCGCGCAGATAATCGAACCCGAATTCATTGTTGGTGCCGTAAGTGATGTCACAGGAGTACTGGTCGATTCGCTGCTGGCTATTCATGTTCGACTGGATCGCACCGACCGTCACTCCTAGCCCTTCGTACACCGCCTTCATCCACTCGGCATCTCTCTTGGCGAGATAATCATTGACGGTCACGACGTGGACACCTCGAGCAGGCAGAGCATTGAGGTAAGCAGGCAGGGTCGCCACCAGGGTTTTTCCCTCCCCGGTTCGCATCTCTGCGATCCCTCCATGATTGAGCACGACACCACCGATCAACTGCACGTCATAGGGTCGCATGGCGACTCCGGTGCCAGTCTTCAGGTATCGCTTCGAGGATTCACGGACCGCGGCATATGCCTCAGGCAGGAGATCGGAGAGTTGAGCTCCGTCTTCAAGGCGCTTCCTGAACTCGACCGTCTTGCCTCGAAGTTGTGCATCATCGAGGATCTCGAACTCGGGTTCGAGTGCATTGATCTTCTCCACCAGCGGTAGGATCTCGCGAATGATCTTCTCATTACGCGTTGGGACGATCTTGTGAAACGCTGCCCGGAGGCCACTGATCAGGCCCATGATGGCTCAACCCTTTCGAAGGAGAGAATTCCCCTTCAATCAGGGTACCTGTCGCTCCCGATCCGGCAACCGATCCTGATCTGGATGGAAGTTACCTCGGACGTCATCCAGAGCGGTGAAATCGCCAGCAGCGAGCAGATGACGTAGATCCTGGAGTAATTGTGGCAAACAGGTCGGTTCCCTGTAGAGGTGGGTTCCGACCTGGACCAACGATGCGCCGACCGAGATAAACTCCAGCACATGCTCAGCAGAGCAGATGCCGCCGATGGCACAGACCGGGATCTGCACCGCTCGTGACGCTTCCATCGTCATCCGAAGCGCGATGGGGCGAATCGCCGGTCCCGAAAGTCCACCGGTCTCGGTTCCGATCCTCGATTTCCCACTGCGCCAGTCCACCGCCATGGCCCGGATCGTGTTGATCAAGGAAATCGAATCGGCTCCCGCCTCCTCCGCAGCAACCGCCTGCTCGGCAATATCGGTCACATTGGGAGTCAACTTTGCCATCAATACCCCACGAGTGAGCGGACGAACCGCTCGGATCAACTGGGAAGTGGCGAGTGGATCGAGGCCGAATAACAGCCCTTCCTTGACGTTGGGACAGGACACATTCAACTCGAACCCGGCGACCAGCGGCAGACCCTCGAGGGTCTCGACCACCTTGCAGTAATCCTCCACCGTCCGACCGACCACATTGACCAGGATGGGAACCCCGTATCGTTGCAATCTCGGCAGGTAAGACTCGACGAACTGGTCCAGTCCGGGATTCTGCAAACCGATGGAATTGAGCAATCCAGAGGGCGTCTCGATCGCACGGGGCGGTGGATTTCCGATTCTCGTCTCGACCGAAATCGATTTGGGTACGATGGCACTGAAGGTGCCCGGCGGAAGAAACGGTTCGAACTCCTCGCCGTATCCGAAGGTGCCCGACGCCGGCAATACCGGGTGGCTCAGTTCCAGCACACCTCCCGGAGAATTGATCTCAACCGAGAGACTGACCCGAGAAGGATCTCCTCCCCCGGCCCCGGAAGCAGCGCTCTCGGAACTCAGGGTTTTTCCCGTCGCTCCTGAGCAGCGACACAGAGCCGCGTCCAGGGGACCGCTTCGAGACGTGCAGTGGGGATCAAATCGCCGGTGTCTTCACAGACTCCGTAAGTGCCTTCGTCGATCCGCTTGAGTGCCTCATCGATCTCGTTGACCAGATTGGTCTCACTTTGCATCGTCGATAGAGTCAGTTCGATCTCGAAATTCTCGGAACTGAGATCCCCTTCATCTCCGCTGGATCCACGACCCTCCCCGTCGAGACTGGTAAGGTTCCCCGTCACGAGATTACGCTGGTGTAGAAGAACCCTCTTGAAAGGTTCCATCTCTCTCTTGGTGTATTTCTTCTTGGCCATCGGTCTGCGGCCTGCTCTCCATGCAGTGTGGACTATAAAATCGTCCCGAATCGATTCCGACTCGGTCTTTCGGCCTGATCAACGCGACGCCCGGTATTTTCCGCTCGATTCGCAACAGGCTGGCCGAATCTTGAACGCCGGGATATCCTCTCAGTGGGTTGTGAAACCCCGGAAAGGCAGCGGATTCTATGAACTGCGGAGGTGCCTCGCAAGGGCTCAAAGAGGATCCATCCCCTCACCCAGCAATTCAGAGCTGGCTCGACTACCTGCTGGTCGAGCGAGGTCTGGCGGCAAATACCCTTGCAGCCTACCGCAGAGACCTGGTCGCCCTGGCCGCAGCCGTCCGACTGAAAGGGGTTCAATTTCCCCAACAGGTCCAGATTCAGCAGCTTAAAGAGTACCTGCAAGGTCTGATGGAGAAGGGCGCCAGCGCCAGCAGTCAGCGGCGAAGGATCTCCGCAATTCGTGGTTTTTTCCGCTTTCTGGTGCTCGAAAATCAACTCGATGAAAATCCCTCCGACTTGCTGGTCTTTCCACGACAACCACAGCGGCTCCCTCGAACCCTCTCTCTCGAACAGGTCAATCGGCTGATCGAAGCCACCTCCGAAGACCATCCGAAGATGGCCATGAGAGATCGAGCCATCGTCCAGCTGCTCTACAGTTCAGGAATGCGAGTCTCTGAACTGTGTGGACTCCGCTGGAGAGATTTCCAGACCGATGGGAAGTACCCGCTGGTCCGGTGCCATGGCAAGGGGGGCAAGGTGCGACT
>DUAN01000079.1:0-603 GCA_012960845.1 Planctomycetota bacterium
GCGTAGCGTTCATCCCAGCGGGTGATCATTCTTGCATGACCAAAATATCAGGCAACGGGTCTCCTTTGCCGGCCTCGACGCGGTCTCTGATTCGATACGAATCGATGATCAAACTTCGGTTACGGTACGAATGGTGTCCCATCAATTCACACCAGATGGTTCACCCCTGCTGATCGGAGCAGGAGAGACGCACGGTAACGGATTGCCTTGTTGAGGTACACTGGCGCTGTTTGGCATGAATTCGGCAATCTCGGCGGCGCCAGAGAGCCCTCTCGAGGTAGACCGGAATCGGACGCTGGATCGACAATTGCGTTCTTGCAATTGGGTGTTTGAGCGGTGTAGGTTGGCGCTGTCGGGAGTTCTTTTCCTTTTTTGCATGAGGGAGAGACGCCGGTTCAGCCCGCCACTGGACCGTGACCGGAAGAGGAGTTGTAGGTGGTGTTTTGATATCGGTTCTCGATATCACATTCAGCGATCTGCACGAGGGCTCTGGTCACATTACATCTCGGGAGGTGCATCATGAGTGGCACCGTTTCGTCTGACCGCATGAGGTCCGACACGTGGAACCCTGTCCGGGGACCGACACGTGTCCGAACTCTTTCC
>DUAN01000079.1:724-1018 GCA_012960845.1 Planctomycetota bacterium
TGGCCATTCTCTCCGGGCGATGCGAGATGATTACCTGGTGCCGCACCTGTTGGCTCGACATGACGTGACACGGTTACACTTCAGCAAGGTGGTCAGTGCCAACGGATCCGATATCTACCTCGGCGCGATTCGCCTCGAAGGGGATCCGGCACCGTTGAGTCTGGGCAATGGACCGTGGCTCCCTTCCAGCACTGTTGCGCGCTGGGGATACCTGCATCTCGATAACACGGCACCGCCCGATCTGGCAGAAGACACCTTTGTCATGCAACAGTATCCCGCCAGCTCCTCGCGCCG
>DUAN01000080.1 GCA_012960845.1 Planctomycetota bacterium
GTGGAACTATTTAAGGGGACTAAGAAATGAAGGACTCTATTTTGATACTCATCTCATTACTGATTTTAACAGGGTGTGTGTTTTTTTTATGTGTGGTGTGATCTAACCATCGATGTAATTATTAAAAATAACAGAAGAACCCATATGAACCGTGAAAAGTCATATGGGTTTTTTTATGTCTGGGTTATTGAGTGAAAAAGATGTTTGGGTGTATGGTAGAAGTTGGTTAAGTGGAACTGTTTAAAGGGTTAGGGGGGTGAAAATGAATGTAAAATTTATTTTTGTTTACATGGTGTTTTTTGTTCTTGTTGGCTGTGCATCTTCCCCATACCAACAAACCGTAGATGATTATGTGAGTGTTTACCCAAAAATTTCACTTGGTATGTCCAAGGAGGATGTTGTAAAAATCTTAAGTCCATCCCAACAAAAATTATCAAATACAGACATCAAACAACCTGACATGTATAAGAAGAATGGGGTGAATGTTGAAATTCTCTATTTTCGTAGTGGTTGGAATTCGGATGGTTTGACAACAGACGATGAATTTACCCCTTACATTTTTAATGATGGGAAATTAGTAGCAGTCGGTTGGCAGACTTTGGGTGGGGCAAAGTCACAAGGACAGGCAAGAAGTAATAATACGAATACGACAATTATTTACCCTAGAGGATTCATGATGTATTAGAAAAGATAAATCATACTGTCTTTATTAGATTCAAATAAAGACGGTGCGTTAGTTGAGTAGAACTCATTTCATAACGAACAGAAGAACCCATATGCACTGTGAAAAGTGATATGGGTTTTTTTATGTGTGTTGTTGAGTAAAAAAGATGTTTGGGTGTAAGGTAGAAGTTGGTTGTTTTCGTAGAACTGATTAAAGGATTAAGAAATGAAGATACTACAGAAAATATGTTTTGTTTTACTACTGACAACATTCTCAAGTGTTTATGGTGGGAGTTGTTGGGAAGGTGATGTTAATGATTGTCGTGTGAGAGCAAAATCTGGTTTTTCC
>DUAN01000081.1 GCA_012960845.1 Planctomycetota bacterium
GGTTTGTACCGGGTCACCCGCGTGTGCGAATGGCAAGAAACCTGCCACCAACACCAGCACCGACAAGACCGTCAACCGTGAAAAAGGGCGATTCTTCACTCGCGGATCAATGCTCTGCATCCTACACATCCCACAACCTCCGTTTCATCCGGATGCTAACCGAGTAAATCGGCTTGTCACGACCTGAACTACCGTAGATGATCTCGATATCACTCCGTCGAAACGCCATTCAGCACCTCTCTTCTTCGGTGATCTTCGTTGAAAGGCACCACCCTTGAATCAGCCTCGCTACAATCCCGGGGCTCCGATTCCAGGGATCCCCTATCACCCGGGGATCACCCGGCGAGACCCCTCCTTTCAGATCGACCACCAGCCACCTTCCAGCGACTGGAAGGTCGATGCTTGTTACCTTCATGGAGTCGACCTGTTCAATCATGGTTGCTACTGGGAAGCTCATGAAGCGTGGGAACATCGCTGGTTACCGCTGACTGAAGAGGATCCGGCTCGCATCTTTCTCCAGGGGCTGATCCAGGCCGCGGCTGCCCTGCTCAAGATTCGCCTTCAGGATCCCGACTCTGCCCGTACCATCTGGCAACGAGGTCGGAAGCGCCTGCTCTTGACCGATCAGCAGAGTCGATCCGGGACCTATCAAGGAATCGAGATGGCCCCACTGATCACCTCGATCGACCCGATCGTCACCACACAAGATCCGACCTTCGAGGCACCTTCCATCCAGTTATTGGGATGGCACTGATGGAACCTCAAATTCGACATCTCGACCAGAAAATCGCAGTGGTGACCAAACCTTCCGGCATGTTTGTCCATCCGTCGGATGAAGATCGACGGAGGGGAAGAACCATCCTGACGTGGTTACGGGACCGACTCGATCGAAGGGTCTACCCGGTCCACCGACTCGATCGTGCGTGCTCGGGACTGGTCAGCCTGGCGCTCGATCCCAGCAGTGCCCGGGAACTCCAGGAATCTCTCCAGTCTCCCGCAGCTTCCAAGCAATACCTACTGCTGGCTCGTGGCGAAACGGACTCCGAGTTCGAATGTGATATCCCTCTCAAGTGTGGACCAGAAAGGGTACTTCGTGCGTCGCATTCGAGATTTCAAAAAATACAATCCCATGGTGGCTTCTCTCTGCTGAAAGCTCAGATCTTTAGCGGTCGGAGGCACCAGATTCGTCGCCATCTCGCTCACATGGGACACCAGATCGTTGGCGACACCACTTACGGGAAGGGTGGCATCAATCGCTGGCTCCGAGATCAGTTCGGGCTACCTCGCCTGTTCCTTCATTCCTGGAAACTGACGATTCCAGCCCCGGTGATGGAGTCACCACTCCACCTCACGGAACCGCTTCCTGCAGACCTTCTGGTGTTCCTTCGCAGTTTCTTCGGTGATCCACAGATGTGGGCTGGCGGGCACCCAGCCGCAGATGAGACCGAGGTGAGGTGATGAGGTACCTCCGGCACCCCCATGCCGCAGCGATACTGATACCGGCCATCCTGGTACTGATGGCCAGGATCCTGTTTCAGGGTTTCATCTTTCCCACCGAGTTGAGTGGAGACGAAGCTCAGTACTGGGATTGGTCACGCGATCTTCAACTCTCTTACTACACCAAGGGTCCGGGAGTGACTCTGATCATCGCTTTCTTCACCAGCTTTCTCGGTGACATTGAATTCGGAGTCCGGTTCGGATCATACCTGGCACATGCACTGACCGCTGTGGTGATCGGCATCCTCGGATCGCAGTTTTCCGGGGGTTCTACAAGAGTGGTATGGCTCACCTCCATCGGTTTCCAGTGCGTCCTCGGATACCAGATCGGTGGATCACTGATGACTGTAGACATGCCGATGGTTCTGGGCTGGAGCCTGGCGACCGTCTGCGCGGTGAGCGCTGTTCAACTCGCTCGCGAGAACCAATCGGTCTTCGGGTCCTTGACACTGATGGGTGCCGCTCTTGGATTCAGTTTTCTCGCCAAATACACCGCGCTTCTGGCAGTGGCGGGACTACTGATTGGCCTGTGGCCCTGGCGGAAGGTGATTCTTGCTGCGCCGAGGGCGAGGCATGGTGCATGGCTCGGATCTTCGTTGTTTCTGGCGGGAATCGCTCCGGTGGTGATCTGGAATGCCCAGCGTAGCTGGCCCACGGTTCAGCATCTGCTGGGTCACATTGCCGTTCCAGGGGGAGACAGTGGGACGGTTTCCTGGACCGAATTCCAGGTCGACTGGCCGGTGAATTATCTTCTGCAGGTGCTGGCGCTCCCAGGTCCCTTACTGGCGATCGCGCTGGGATCTGGAATCATCGCATGGAAACGAGGGCAACTGGACCGACCCTGGCCAGAATTGAGGGTGGCCCTCTGTAGCGCCCTCCCGTTGCTGCTCTTTTACCTGTTGGTGTCCTTCAAGGGAGAGACGGAAGGAAACTGGACCGCAGGAGCCGCCGCTCCTCTGTTGCCCTTCGCTGCCATCTGGATCGATGGCCAGTACCAAAAACGTGCCATGATCTGGCTACGAGGTGGCATCCTACTTCGATCCGCTCTGACCCTCTTGTTGCTACTCACTCTGCCCTGGTCGGGCCCGCCGATCTCGAAAGCGTTGACCGCCATCGGGAGTCACGCAAAGATCCCGCTCTATCGTGTCCAGGGTCATCGTGAGTTCGCCTCAGAGGTCCGTAGACTGGCACTGGAGGCGCTCGGAGAAGCTGGAGCAACGGCCCCGATCATCTGTGATTACTACGACCGCACTGCACTGATAGCATTTTCGTTGCCGGACCAACCGGTGGTACACTGCGCTTCAGTACAACTCGGTGCGCGCAGATCCGCCTATGACGATCTAGCGGCTACGCGATTTACAGTGGAGGCGTTCAGTGACCAGGACTTGATCCTGGTCGGCGCAGATGAGCGACGCTGGCGCGAGGCGTTGAATCCCTCTCACCTGATCGAATTGGGAACAGCATTGCAGAGGGAACGATCCAGAAGAATATTCCATGCCCGTATTTCTTCCCAGCAGACGGAAAATGAGCACTAGATTGAAATCGAATCTGACGGATTCTTCCGGGTCAAAGATAGCAGTGCCTGTCCATGATATTCCGCTATGGGCATTTCTCGTATCCGTAGGATTATTGACCGCATCCATATATCTCGACAATATCATCTCCAGTCGAATGCCCTCGGAAGGCACTTCCTTTGGAGAGTTCCATCATCTCCTTCGAAGTCTCGGCTATTTGCCCACCTGGTTCTTTGTTGGACTCTTGCTGGTTGCATCCGCACCGCCGAAGTTGAGAAAGAGTCGGTGGTCGGCAGCACTCTTCATCCTGCTCACGGCAATGATCACAGGAATCATGGCAGAATTGCTGAAGATCCTGGTTCGCCGCCCGGATCCCGTGATGGGGCTGGAAGGCTCATGGAAACCGGTGCCGTGGGGTGAGGAGTGGTGGAATAGCAGCGATCTCTGCTTCCCCAGTGGACATGCTGCAGTCGCCTGGGGTGCAGCGATCGCGATCTCGAGAAGATGGCCCGGGACTTCTCCCTGGATGATGCTACTGGCCGCAGGATGTGCCAGTGGAAGAGTGCAAGCGAGGGGACACCATCCCAGCGATGTGATCGCCAGTTTACTGCTGGCCCTTCTGGTCAGCTGGTGGATCGACAAATCAACTCCCGGTGCACGATTGACGTCAGAGATGGCGCCCCCTGTCACTCGGTAGCCCACCCAATAGCCTTCGAATTAGCCGCTCCTGTGGATTCTGACTCGAATAATTGTCACCCACCTGACTCTGGTAACCTCACGGCAAGATCCAGGATTCGAAAGTCAACAATTATGGATATCATCACCAAATGAACGAAGCACAGATCAAATCACTACTGACTGTGGAGCAGTTGAAGAGCGCCAGTGATTGCCTGAGAACCCTCTCGCATCCTGTACGTCTCAGGATGGTCCAATTATTGATCAGAGATCAGTACAGCGTCGGAGAACTCGCGCGTCATTGCTCGGTTCAAAATCACATGGCATCGGAACACCTCAGATTGATGCAGCGCTCCGGACTCCTCCTCAGCCAGCGAGAAGGCCGGAAAATTTACTACTCCATCGCCATGCCCACATTGATCCAGTTGATGCAATGTATAGAAATATCGATGGATGAAAAAGAGAACCCCACCAATATTGACCAGGATAAGCGCTAGAGTTCAGAACCGAAATCCGAGTTGAACTGCCAGTCCCAATTCGTTCTGATTTCCTGCCACGCCAACATCCAGATGAATTCCAAAGGGTGACACTCCGATTCCTGCCGACGCGACATTACGGATGCTATCGTCCAGGTTCAGTCGATAGCCACCACGGAGTTGCCCCCATCCTGCCAGATCCAACTCGACTCCGGTGGAGAGATACTGCTCCCTGGGTAGATGCGGAAGGACTCCCTCCTGGGCGATCAGATCCAGATCGACCGCCACCGTCCACCACTCTTCCTGGCGTCCCACTCCGAGATGAACTGAGGGTGACAAATCGACAGAATTCCCGGTCGGGATCACGACTCCACTGATCGGGTCAAGGCGATGCCCAGCATATTCGTGCGCGATGAGATTTCGCGCAGTCAGGCCCAGAGTCCAGCCATTCTCCAGCTGTTGAGCGATGCCTAGATCCAGATTGAAATCCTCGTATTCGGAGGTGTAATCATCTTGATCGTAGCTACTCTCACTGGCTGTTTCACTGGAGGCACTGTAATCCAACAATTCTATCCGTGTGAATTTGGGAGTCACTCCCACGGCATAGCTCCCGATTCGCGTGGAGATCGCCACTCCAACTTCCTGCTTTCCCAGAGAGATAAAATCCAATGATGATTGAGGCGTAGAGGGAACCAGTAGTTCGACGCCGGTCACTTCACCCGTGACCCCATCGACGGTGTAGGTGAGGTAATTGGCCAACGCATCCAGTTGAGCTGGGGTGTTATTGGCAAGGTTGTCAAAATCAACCTGGTCCACAGCCGCCAGAAAGCCGGAGAAGTACTCCCCATCTTGATAGGAAATCCTCCCACCCGAGTGACCTCCAGCGATCATCACATAGGCTTGCCAGCGATACTGGGATGTCGAATCCTGCCCTGAGTATCCAACACTGCCCGCTCCCAGCAAGTCCAGGACAATGGCACTCCCGTCAATATCGGAGAGCGCAGAGTTCAGCGAGGAGATATTGGAGATGACCGTACTACTGCTGGCCTCGGAAGGACTGAGATTAAATGTGCTAATACTGTCCTGTAAATCGCTAAAGAGATTTTGATCTTGATAGGCAGAGAGTTTGCCATACAGATCGTCCGGATCTGAATAGCGCACGCCGATGATGGGATACTCCACTGAAAAACGTCTCTGCTGCTCGAGCGAGAGTACTGCTGGATTGAAAAAAGCAGCCGTGGCAGGGTTGGCGATCGCGACTCCGGTGCCTCCCATCGCCATCGACCGGGGGTCGAGTCCCGCCTGACCCGAAAGTTGCGCTGAAGTCAGCAGCAGCAAACAGCACCAACAGAGCCCCTTGGAGACACCATTTACACCTGGCAAGGGTCGTGACATCTGTAGATTCCTTATCCGTGTTGTGGTGGCGAGGCTGGAAATCGAACTCTACGGTCGAGCAGACTACCATGTCGCCACGGCATCGAA
>DUAN01000082.1 GCA_012960845.1 Planctomycetota bacterium
GGCGGTGATGCCCGAAGCGCTGCCGTGGAAGACCATGAAGGCTCCGTGGCCACCGCTGGTGACCCCGGTGGGGTAGCCAGGATCAGAGGCCAGGATGTCGTCGAAGCCATCGCCATTGACGTCTCCGGCTCCTGCGACCCGGGCGCCGATGCTGATCGACGCCATCGACGTGATCACGGCATCCGCGTTGCCGGGATCGGTTCCGACGATCCCCGCGGCACTTCCATGGAAGACCATGATGTAGCCTCCCGCCCCGACGAGTACATCGGAGAAACCATCGTTGTTGACATCGCCGGCGGCAGCCACGTCCGCACCCACCTGATCTCCGCTGACCGCCGGCTGGCCCGGAGGATAGGAGAGGATGACGCTGTCGGCGTCGTCGATGCTGGTTCCGGTGATCCCCTCTGCGCTCCCCAGGAAGATCAGTGCCGCACCGCCGTTACCTTGATAGTCGTTTTCCGGGATGCTGCAGGTCGGCGGGTTCGTCTGCGTACAGGCAAAGGGGATCCCCATCCGCGGCATGCCCACGATGATGTCTGCGAAGCCGTCGTTATTGACATCGCCGGCTGCCGAGACCGCGTGGCCGAGACGCGAGTCTATCACCGTGCCGAAGATGCTGGCGTGGGCGGTGGACGGACCGGTGCCGACAATCCCAGTCGGACCGCCGAGAAATACGAAGGCCGCGCCATCGACGGAGAGTGTCCCTCCGGGGAGGGTGCTGTTGTAGTGGTGGGCGCCGATGATGATATCGTCAAAGCCGTCACCGTTGACATCGCCTGCCCCCGAGACGCTGTTGCCAAACTCGCCGTTGGCTTCATCTCCCAGCAACACCGCATTGGCGGTCGTGGGGTCGGTGCCGACGATACCGTCGGGACCGCCGAGAAAGACGAAGGCGGCGCCCTCGTCGAACAGTCCTCCGGGGACATCCCAACCGTAGGCTCCGACGACGATGTCGCTGAATCCATCGCCGTTGACGTCCCCCGCATCGGCAACGCTACTACCGAACATCGCCGAGTCGAAGGACCCTGACCAGACGTGGTTCGATTCCAGCAATGCGTTGGGATTTCCCAGACCATTGGAAGGAGGTGGTGGCGGCGGTGGAGTTGCCGCATCAACAGTCACGATCAGGGAGTCTGAGGCACTAGCACCGCCATCATCGGTGACGGTCAGGTCGACCTGATGAATACCGACGGTGAAGAGAATCAGCGGAGTCACCCCTGTGGCAATGGGCAGGCCCGCTTCGCTCCACTGGTAACTGACGATCACCCCATCCACGTCGTTGCTGAGGGATGCGTCGAGGGCGATGTTCTCGCTGCCGTTGAGATCGTTGTCGACGACCACGACATCGGCGCCGGCATTGGCGACAGGCGGCTGGTTCGGAGGCGGAGGAGCCCCGGCATCGATGGTGACGATCACAGAATCGCTGGCGCTGGCTCCTGCGTCATCGGTGACGGTCAAGTCGATCTGGTGAATGCCGACAGTCAGGGTGATGGCAGGGTTGGCACCGCTGGCCACCAGTACGCCTCCCTGGCGCCACTGGAAACTGACGATGACCCCATCCGCGTCGCTGCTGAGGGAGCCGTCGAGAGCGATGTTCTCGCTGCCGTTGAGATCAGTGTCGACGATCGTGAAGTCACCGCCGGCATTGGCGACGGGGTTCTGGTTGGGGGGCGGAGGCGGTGGTGCTGTCGGCGTGCAACTCTCAACGCTTCTGCTGGCGGTGGCAGAACCATCGCTCGCCTCGACGATGCAATCATCGCTGGTGTAGGGGCTGAACTCGATGCGGAATTCACCGTTGCCGTCGGCACTCCCCCGCGGAACCCCATCGATGGTGATGGTGGAGTTGTTGGCAGCACCGAAGCCCTCAAGGCGCAACTCATTTCCAGCGCGGAGTTCAGCTCGATCGATGGTCAGCGCCTGGCCCAGGACGGTTCCTGTGAGCAGAACCTGGCTCACTAGCAGGACAACAGAACCGAGCAGAAAGTGAGAATTTCTCAAAGGACCCTCCATTCGTGTGAAGCGAAAATAAACAGGGCAACAGCCCCTCGAACAGTCGGCAGCACCGGCTGATAACCCGAAGCCGCTTGAGAGCAGCGCAATTTTGAAGATTCCCGGTACATGACCGGGATTGGCGGTGAACTGAGGTTCGGTGCCAGGAATGCCAATCCTGACTCTCATGGTCATTCTATCCACCTTGTATCCTCATGCCAGCGTTCTGGATCGCGCCAGCCGGAACGCTAACTCCATATCACAGAACTGGATAGCGCACTGGTGGCCGATCGTCCCTCCAGGTTGAGGGGGCCATCGCTTCGGTGCTGGCGGGGCCCTCGCACCTCGGCAATCAGCGAGAGCAGCCCGATGACTCTCAGGATCTTCGTCATCCCACGCTCCTTCTTCAGAACATCGCCGAGACGCTACTTCTTCTTGTTCTTCTTCTTGAGCAGATCCCCGAAGCCCTTCTGGATGGCATCGTCCAGTAACTTCTTGCCGAGCTTCGGATCGAGCCCCGACTCCTGTAGTCCACTGGTCCACGGTTGAACAATTTCAGTCCCCTGCGAACATCTCCGCACCCCCTTTCAGGAGCCGATCCAGCGCAGAAGGGCCCCGGTTGCATCGACCCCTGATACCCACCCTGCTGCAGCCGCTGGAGTGTCCTCCAACGTGGCGGAACACCCCGAAATCCATCGGACCAGCAGTTCCGCTGCCACGGTTCTTTCGATATTCTCTTCTGTGGTCCGATTCACGATCAAACCACCCGCCAAGGCCGTACTGAACCCTCGGCCCTGCTGAAGATTGAGCCATGTCCACAGGTCAAGAACACAACTCAGCAGCAGATGATCCAGCTGTCGATCCACATGTCGATCGAGACGCTTCCGATCCTCTCGCCTGGCTGGAGCGTCTCGCCGAGAATCACTCTCTGCTGGCGAACCTGGATGAAGAGACCCTCAACCGGCTACGAACTGCCGCTGGTAAGATCTCCTTTCCCGACCGTGCCGAGCGAAGAAGCCTCGCTCGGCAGCGGCGGCTCGCCCGTCGCCGTACCGCACGTCGCGCCGACGATGCAACGCTCAATGCCACCAGCAATCGCTCCCTCAAGCGATCGATGCGATTCCCGGTGGCACCGCTGGCGATCCCGATGGCCGCTGATTCCCGGCAGTTACTACAGCAGCAGGCTGCCGAGGTCGAGACCCCCTCGGGTGAAGGGGACCAGCTTCTGGAGCCTCGCAACTGTTACATCTGCAAGAGTGACTATCGACAGATCCATCATCACTACGATTCGATGTGCCCCACCTGCGCCCAACTGAACTGGGGCAAACGACTGCAAAGTGCCGATCTGCAGGGAAGATTTGCACTGGTCACCGGATCGAGAGTGAAGATCGGCTACGAGATCGTACTGATGCTCCTTCGAGCCGGCGCAACGGTGGTCGCCACTACCCGCTTCCCCTGCGACTCTGCGCGCCGCTTCCGTCGAGAGAAGGACTTCTCACTGTGGAGTGATCGACTGCTACTTCATGGCCTGGATCTGCGCCATACTCCGAGCATCGAAGCACTCGCTCTCTACCTTGATGAACAATTGCCGCAACTGGACTTCCTGATTCATAACGCCTGCCAGACGGTACGCAGACCTCCCGCCTACTACCGTCATCTGATCGGGGGGGAAGATCCGGCGGATCTACCCGACGATTGCCAGCGACTTCTGCGCGGCCACCAGCAACTGGTCGCTCAACTGCAGGAGCAGGGATCGCACCAGGCGCAAGCCGGCATCGACTGCGGTGATCGATCGATAACGCCCGAAACTGATCCAGCGCTGTCGACCGAGGTGGTCGGAGCGGATGTACTGCAGGATGGAGTGCGACACGCAGCGGCGATGAGCCAGGTCGACCTGCTCGGCGAGAATCATCAGGCTCATCTGTTCCCCTCCGGGATCCATGACGGAGATGGGCAACAGCTCGATCTTCGCCCGAAGAACTCGTGGCGAATGGAACTGGCGGAGGTGCCGACCATCGAGATGATCGAGGTGCAACTGGTCAACTCCATCGCCCCCTTCGTGCTGACGGCACGGCTCAAGCCGTTGATGCTCCGTAGCGCCACTCGTGATAAGCATGTCGTCAATGTTTCTGCGATGGAGGGTCAGTTCTACCGCACCTTCAAGACCACCCGCCATCCCCACACCAACATGGCCAAGGCATCGCTGAACATGATGACCCGCACTTCGGCTCCCGAGTTCGCCAAAGATGGCATTCACATGAACAGCGTCGATACCGGCTGGGTGACCGACGAGGACCCGTTCGACAAGAGCGTGGTGAAGGAGGAGGAGCAACGCTTCGCCCCACCGCTCGATTCGATCGATGGTGCGGCACGGGTGATGGACCCCATCTTTTCCGGGTTCAACAGTGGAGTTCACTGCTGGGGCCAGTTTCTCAAGGACTACCAACCGACACGCTGGTGAACCCGTGCCAGAATCACCGCAGATGTCAGGAGAAGAGAAGATGAAAGTTACAACAACCTTGCTCGTATCGGCCCTCTTCGCGCTGCTGGTCGGATGCTCCGTGACCCCGTTCACCGAACGACCCACCGGTGAGGCGGGCTATACCGTCCGTCCCAACATCATCTACATCATGGCGGACGAACTGGGTTACCACGAACTCTCCTTCATGGGTCACCCGCACCTCAAGACCCCCAACATCGACCAGATGGCCACCGATGGGATGCGTTTCACTCACGCCATGGCGGGTTCCTCCCTCTGTGCACCCACCCGTTGCGTGCTGATGACCGGAAAGCACAGCGGGCACACCTCGATACGCACCAATGGCGGCGGTACCCCGCTGCGAGCGGGCGAAGAGACCATCGCCTCGGTGCTTCAGCAGGCAGGCTACGCCACCGGCGGTTTCGGCAAGTGGGGCTGCGGCGGCCGCGGATCGACCGGGGTTCCGGAAGATCACGGATTCGATGTCTTCTTCGGCTATTACGACCAGGTCCACGCCCACAGTTACTACCCACCGTACCTGATTCGAAACAGCGAAGAGGTGCCGTTACCCGGCAACAACGGCGGCCGCAACGGCCAGACCTATTCCCACTACCAGATCATCGATGAAGCACGGCAATTCATCCGCGATCACGCCGCTGGTCCCTTCTTCTGCTACATGCCGGTCACTCCGCCCCACGGCCTGTTCGATCTGCCCGAAGATGATCCTTCCTGGGCACTGTTTCGAGATCAGGATTGGCCGCGAGAAGCGAAACGATACGCCGCCATGGTTCACATGCTCGATCGCCAGGTCGGTGAGTTGCTTGCCCTGCTCGAGGAACTCGCCATCGAGCACAACACCATCGTCATCTTCTGCGGTGACAACGGCGGTCAGGACTACTTCCGCAGCAAGAAAACCCCCCGCGGCTTTCACGGTCCCAATGTGAACCCACGAACTGGCGTCGAGTTTCGCGGCCAAAAAGGCACCCTCTACGAGGGTGGCTTACGGATTCCAGCGGTGGTGCGCTGGCCCGGGCAGATCGCAGCGGGCCAGGTCAGCGACCACCAGTGGTACTTCCCCGACATGATGCCGACGCTGCTCGGCTT
>DUAN01000083.1 GCA_012960845.1 Planctomycetota bacterium
GCCAATCAATCCAAAGTAGATGGAGATGGGGAACTTGGAAGTGATGACATCCAGTGCATCTTCGTTGTAGGTGAAGGAGCGACCAAAGTCGCCCTGGATGATGCCGCTGAATGCATGATCGACATGATAGTAGGAGCCATTTCGATTCGATTCCATCTTCATCGATTCGAGATGGGTTTGCAGCGCTGCGAAATCCGCCTCGGTAGTGATCATCTGAGCGTGTACCTGGGCCGGCAGTCCGCTCCCCTTCTTCTCTTCATCGGTCAGGGCTCGCATGAAACGAGATCCAGATCGTGACCAGCCTTGAGCTTCGAGGAGACGATCGAGTTGTGCCCGAGAACTGACTCCTCCGGCGAGCAGTCGTGCCGCCTGCTCGATCACCTGCGGCTGTTGTTGTCGATCGGATGGGGTGATTTCCCTGAGGATTGTCTCGCCGCTGACCTGGAATTCCCCTGCGATCACCGAGCGATCGAGATCCTCATTACCGATCCGGTAGGCGTTCCACAACGATTGAGACTGCTGCCAGAAGGGAGGATTCAGATCTCGCTGGGCCAGACTCACCGGATCGCGAGTCTTCTTGGGCCATACCCCGAGCCATTGCAAGTAGGCGAGAGGAATCGGCTGATCGAGGTTGTAGTACGCCTTCAGTTCATCGCGTGCTTTCTCATCGAGTCCTCCGCCATCACCGAGCAGTCCGCCACCACCGCCGCCACCCGCTTCGCCAGCCGCCGCTGCCTTCATCTGATTCTCAAGTTGCTCGATCGGCCCCCCCGGGGTCAATCGGAGCACCGCATACACCATGAAGGTGATGATCAAGAAGGTCACGGGAACCAGCAGTAGCCTGCGGGCGAAGTAGGTCCACATACCGCTCATCGATCAGAGCCTGCCCGGCGCACGGATTTCATCGAGAGAACCCTATTCCTTCTTGCGAGATCTAAAGAGAACCCAGCAAAGACCGATGAGAAACACCAAACCGAGCAAAGCGAACAAACTGCGGCTGCGATCAGTCGTCGAAGCCGTGGCCTTGCCACTGGCAGATTCGACCTCGGCAGACTGAACATAAACTTCTCCACCGGCCTCCATGCGAGCCTTGACGCCCCAGGGATCGACCACATCGTTACCCACCGGCAAGGAACTTCCGTCCTTCTTGGCAGCAGCCAGGCGCTGTTGCAACTCGGGAGTGGTCCACCAGTACGCCCAGAGTGAATGGTCATCTCCAGTGCGGGAGATCACCTTCTTGGGCTGGCCGAAGTGATTCCAGGAGAGGATTCTTTCGAAGGGACCATACCAGGTCAGTGCCACAGGATGCTCCTTGAAGATCAGTCCATCGATCTTCTGCATGATCCGGGCCTGTTCGGTGATATCAAAGGTTTGATCGTACTGCTCCATCAACTGATCCACTTCAGCGATGGCGATTCCCGAGATGTTGTTGTTGTTGGGTAAATTGGCCAGATCTCCATGCCAGCTGGTGATCGGATTGGGAAAGAGGATCCCCCTCCAGGCTTGCATGTGAACCACGAATTGCCGCTCTCCCACCTTCTTCATCAGGGCATTGTAATCGACCCGCTTCAGGTCCATTCCGATACCGATCTTCTTCAGGCCTTCGGCCACCACCTGATGGATGCGAGTCGACGAATCAGAACCATATTCAATGGTGAACTGAAGGGCCTTTCCGGTGGTCTCGTGAACACGGATTCCGTTGTCGTTTCGCCGGGTGTATCCAGCACGATCGAGTAATCGCTCCGCTCGACGCGGATTGTAACGAACCTGTCGGTTATCCGGATTCCCCCAGCGACCTCCTGGATAGTAACTGTCGATATATTCGTACTGATTGAAGAACAACTTGTCGAACAGCGTCTTGCGATCGACTCCGTAACAGAACGCGAGTCTCACGTTCTTGTCATCGAAGGGCCACTCTCGCATGTTGAGCATGTAGCCGGCGAAGGACTGGGGTTGCTCATTATAGATCTTCTGCTTGCGAATCCAGCCGTTACGAACCGACTCGAAACCGGTCTCTTCCGCCCAACGTTGCGCCCTGAGGACCGTGTAGTAATCCAGTTCTCCAGCCTTGAACTTCTCGAAGGCGAGTTCGCGGTCGCGGACCACGATCAGGTCGATCTCGTCAAAGTTGTACAGGCCTCTGGCACTGCGTGTCTTGTTCCCCCACCAGTCCTTCTTGCGGTACAACTTGATGGAGATCTCTTGCTGGATGCTATCTTCGCGCAGTTCATAAGGTCCAGATCCGGGGATCATCTTCCAGTTGAACTCATCGAGATAGACATCTCCCGGAATGCGGATTTGCTCCGCCGGGTAGACCATCAAACTTCCCGAAAAGTAGAGGAACAGTCGCCAGTTCAACTTCTTGGTCTTGACCGAGATGGTTCGTTCGTCGTGGACTACCGGCATTTCATACATGTCATTGTAGAGCTTGGTCATCGAAGGATCCTTGACGTCCGGATCAACCATGTGCTCGAAAGAGGCGAGCACATCGTCGGCGGAAATACGGGTTCCATCGCTAAATTTGGCGCGCTCATCGATGCGATACCAGAAGACCTGGTGATCTTCCTTCTTCTCGATGATCCAGTGCGAAGCGATTCCAGGGATCCATTCGAGGGTTTCCGGATGGATGCCGAGCAAGCCCTCATGGGTCAATCCGTAAATGTCGGTGATGGTGGTCAGGTTCGAATTGGGGCCATCATTGCGCAGCGTCGGCAAGAAATTGGGAATACTGGTACGCAGTTTCCCGCCCGACACGGCATCGGGGCTTCCCAGTGGAACGAACTTGGAGTTGGTGGTCCAGGTCTTGCCACCGATCTCGACCTGATCGTAATCCGCCAGAGCAGGGGCGCCGCCCATCAGCGTCATCCAGGCAACGGTGAGAACTCCGATCAGCCAGGGACTCGCGCAATTCTGCGTCAGATGAAGATGAGATGCGGGCGATGGACGATGAACCATGATACCTCCGTAATCAGCAACCACTACGACAGCGGCCCGGACGCTGGACGACCGGGCCGTAACTGAGAGACCTGGACGGGTCTGAATCGATTCTCGTCACTTTGCGCCATCTAGCCATCTAGTGGCGACTGCCGAATCGGTCACAACCAGCACCCGCGGCAATCATTTCACCGATTCTTCGGTCGTCTCTTCACTGGTCTCTTCCTTCTCCTTCTTGACCTTGACTCGTTTCTTGACCTTCAAGACTCGAGTCTTGGGCAGACCCAGCGGCGCGTCTTCACCTTCGGTGAAACGACCCTGGGCCTCGAGCTGGAGAATTCGTTCGTATCGGGTGAGGACATTCCGGGTACCGCTGAGGCCATCCCCGGTCTTCAGAGTCCTGTGTATAGACATCCGTGACTACTTCCCACCGGAGTCTTCCGGCTTCGTTTCTGACGATTCAGGAGAGTGCGCCGCAGGTGAACCCCATGTGGGTCCAGACCTCAACACAACTGGTTGCTCCTCCGGAACGACGGCTCGCTGATGCGTAGGGTTCCAGGAAAGACTGAGGATAACCATCGGCCCGTTCGTCGGCAAGGGAAGCCACGGATCCGGGGGGGGTTGCCGGGGCCGGGACCGGAGCCCATGATCGCCTCGGGAATCGAGAGGGGAATCGATGAAGTCGCTGGAGTCCGCCATCCTGCTGCTGATCGTGCTATCGGCACCGATCCTGGCGATCTGGAGCTTTCCCTCCTTGCCCGGACCCGCCGACCTGGTGATCGCCAATGGCACCGATCCTGGCTCGATTCACCCCCACCGTGCCACCGGTCTGCCGGAGGGACGGATCATCCAGGCGATCCACGAGGGCCTGTTACTGATCGATCCTCGATCCCTCGAACCGATCCCCGGCTGTGCGGATCGCTGGGAGATCTCTTCCGCTGGCACCCGCTATCGCTTCCACATCCAGCCGGGCCTGCTCTGGTCGGACGGCACTCGATTGACCGCTGAAGATTTCCGTCGCTCCTGGCTCGATCTGCTCGATCCGCTGCAAGGGGCTCCCTATGGCGACCTGCTCCAATCGGTGGTCGGTGCCCGCAGCTGGAGACGACTCGAAACGAGCCGAGAGCAGGTGGCGATTCGTACCGAGGGCGAATCGATCCTCGAAATCGAGTTGGAACACCCGGTCCCCTGGTTTCTCTATCTCTGCGCCCAGACGCCGTTGCAACCGGTCCATCCACAAGCAGACGGCCGAGCGGGACCCGCCATCGCCACCAATGGTCCCTGGGTCATCGAAAGCTGGAGATTACGCGATCGGATTCGACTGGTGGCCAATCCGCTCTATCGTGGGCCCAGCACACCCCAACTCGAGGTGATCGATTTCCTCGCAGTGGAATCGGGGAACACCCAGTTGAACCTGGTGGCCGCGGGGATGGCACACTGGTCAGTGAGAACACCGGCAGCAGCGATTCCCGTACTACGGGAGGATGCGCAATGGTCGTCGATGTGGCGTGCAGATCCCTATCTGGGAATCTCTTTCTTCCGACTCAACCTCGAACGCCCCCCCCTCGATGATCCGAACATCCGCCGCGCCATTTCGCTGGTTCTCGACCGACAGCAACTGTGCCGCGACGTGTTGGGAGGTGACCCGGAGCCTGCCCTCGGTTTCATCCCCTGGCCGAAACCCGCCATCGAACGACAACGAATCAAGATGTTGAAACGTGGTCTGACGCTGGAGATCCACGACCTCCTCCCCGGATACTCCGGCATGGCGATGACCTCGGATCCGCTGAAACCGGTGATGACGGCGGCGCAAATCCATCCTCAGCAGTGGGCGTACGAAGGACATGATCCGACACTGGCGCGACAGATCCTCCAGCGAGCGGGTTGGCGGGTACCAGGATCTCCGGAGGGTCGTGCCATTCCCGCTCTCGAGATTCTCCATCCCTCCAGCGGCACCCACTCGCTCGTCGCCGAGTGGTTGCAACTGGTATGGAACAGGGAACTGGGTATCGAGACGACGATCCAGTCGATGGAGTGGCGTAGTTTTCTCGATGTTCAAAGATCGGTCGATTATGACCTTTCCACCAGTAGTTGGATCGCCGACTATCCCGACCCGGCGACCTTCCTGACCCTCTTCACGACCGATGCTCCCAACAGTCGTACCGGTTGGTCCGACCAGGAATACGATCAGCGGGTCGCTTCGGCGCTGGCTGAACCTCGACTCGACCAGCGAATGGAGCTGTGGCAACAGGCGGAACGGATCCTTCTCGAACGGGGACCAGTGCTTCCGCTCTGGTCGATGACTTCTGGCAACCTGGTCTCCCATCAAGTCGAAGGATTCCTGCCCAACCCACTCGACCATCACGATCTTCGGGCTATCCACAGGAGTTCCAGATGAGTTCCCTGTTGATGAGAAGACTACTCGCATCCCTGATCACCATCTGGGCGGTCTTCACCCTCTCCTTCTTCATCATTCGTGCCGCTCCGGGAGGGCCTTTCGATGCGAATCGCGATCCCCCTGCCGATGTCAAGCGTGCCATCGAAGCGCGCTATCATCTCGATGCCCCACTCTGGAGTCAGTACCTCGATCAACTGGTCGGATGGATCCAACTCGATCCAGGCCCATCCCTGCGACAGCCGGACCACGACGTGGCCAGCATCCTCGCTGCCGGTTTCCCCATCTCCCTGTTGCTGGGAGGCCTGGCGTTGATCCTTGGAACCACCGTTGGCGTACTCCTGGGAATCCTCGCGGCGCTGCGTCCCGGCGGTGTGCTCGATCAACTGGTAGTGGTCACGGCATCGATCGGCCTGGCACTGCCGCTCTTTGTCATCGCTGGATTACTGGTGCTGGGATTCTCCTTTGGCCTCGGCTGGCTACCCCCAGCGGGGTGGCAGACGATTCCTTCGCTGGTCTTGCCGGTACTTTGCCTGTCCCTGATGCCGGCGGCGCAATCGGCGCGGCTGGTTCGCAGTGGTCTGATCGAGATGTCGACCGAGGAGTTTGCTCGAACTGCCCGCGCCAAGGGCCTCTCGCCCTTCTCGGTGCTGCTGTTTCACTGCCTTCGTCCCGCTTTGATCCCGCTGGTGGCCACCTTGGCCCCCACCGCCGCAGCCCTGCTGACTGGATCGCTGGTAGTGGAACAAATCTTCGCCATCCCAGGGGTCGGAATGCACTTCATCCAGGGTGCCTTGAATCGAGACTATCCACTGGTGCTCGGAGCCGTGCTGCTCTACACGGTGCTGTTGCAACTGCTCTCGCTGCTGGCGGACCTGTTGACCTGGATCCTCGATCCACGGCTCCGGGGAGAAGTTCGATGAGCAGACGAAGCCACCTCACCTCGACCATCCCGATGCTCGCCTTCGGCTGGTTGCTCGTCACGGTGGCGACCGCTCTGCTGGCCCCATGGCTTCCCATCGCCGCTCCCGATGCGGCGCTCCCCGAGGCGGCATGGTCCGCTCCCGATGACCATTTCTTGCTCGGCTCCGATGCCCTCGGTCGTGATCTGTGGAGCAGGATTCTCTGGGGAACCCGCATCTCGTTGGCGTGTGCGATCGCGGGCGGAAGCGCCGCACTGCTGCTGGGAGTCAGCTGGGGATTACTGGCGGGGGGCGGCTCCTCGACCCGCGATCACTGGATGATGCGCGTCGTCGACCTGCTCGATTCCGTGCCGCTGGTGTTCCTGGTGATCCTGCTGGCGAGCGTTGCCCGCAACAGCGCCTGGATGGACGCAGCAGGTGGACTGGCGCTCTTCTTCATCATCCTGGGAGTGGTCTACTGGACCCCGATGGCCCGTGTCGTTCGGGGGGAAACCCGATCGTTGATCCGTCGCGAATGGGCGCTGGCCGCCACCGCACTGGGAACGCCCCCGCGCCGCCTCTTGTGGCGACAGGTGCTGCCCAATCTGCTACCCACGATCCTGGTGACCCTCACCCTCATCATTCCCCGGGTGCTGTTGTTCGAAGCTTTTCTGTCATTCCTGGGACTGGGAGTGCAAGCGCCAGAAGTCTCGTGGGGAACTCTCGCTCGTGATGCGTTCGAGGTACTGAATCCAGTTCGCACCGCCTGGTGGATGGTACTGTTTCCGTCACTGGCGCTGGCAGCGACTCTGCTCTCCCTCAACATCGTCGGGGATGCGATGCGAACGGCACTCGATCCCAAACAGAAACGATGATGGACGAGGACGGCGTTCGATCAGTCCTTCATCTTGGGATCGAAGGCGTCACGAAGACCATCGCCCAGCAGATTGAAACCGAGCACGGTGAACATGATGGCGAGCCCGGGGAAGATCCCCATCCACGGCATGGTGATCCAGTACTCCTTCGAGTCGACCAGCATTCGACCCCAGGAGGGGGCCGGTGGCGGCAATCCGATGCCGAGAAAGGACAGCCCTGCCTCTGCGAGAATGTTACCGGCGATCATCAGGGTGGAAACCACCACGACCGGGCCGAGACAGTTCGGCAGCACATGCCCGATGAGGATGCGAGTATCACTCTGTCCCAGCGCTCGGGCGCCGAGCACGAACTCACTGCCACGAAGTGAGATCACCTGCGCGCGGACGATTCGAGCCACTCCGGGCCAGCCCACAACACCGAGTGCCGAAAAGATGACGATCTCATTGGGCTTCTCGAATACCGCCAGTATGCCGATCATCAGCAGCAAACTGGGGAAAGCAAAGAAGGTGTCGGTCAATCTGGAAATCAGGGTATCGACCAGTCCACCACGAAAGCCTGCCACGCTGCCGAGGACCAATCCGATCAGCAGCGCAACGATGGTCCCGATAAGGCCCACCCGAAGCGAGATCCCGGCGCCGTAGATGATGCGAGTCAGCACATCACGGCCCAGTTCATCGGTGCCGAGTGGATGTCCGGGGATCCCGGGAGGTTGCTGATACTGGTCCTTGTCTCGGAACTGGTCGCGGAATTGGTAGGGGCCGGATCCGTCTGCATGCGAGGGCACCAGCATCGACGGGAAGAACGCCAGCAAGATGACGAACAGCACCACCGCAGCCCCCGCCATCGCGAGAACATTGCGTCGCAAGCGCCGGAAGGCCATCTGGGTCGGGGATTTTCCTCGGTTAGTTGCGGTCATCACGCACCCTCGGATCGAACCAGGCATACGACAGATCGACCAGCAAGTTGACCCCGACAAAGACAAAAGACATCAACAGGATGCCGCCTGTGACCAGTTCCCTGTCACGTTGCTTGATGGCTTCCACCACCTCACGCCCGAGGCCGGGCAAGGCAAAGACTGTTTCGGTCAAGACAGCCCCCACCAGCAGATAACCGAATGAATTTCCGACCACCGTGACGATCGGGATCGCAGCATTTCGCATCGCATGTTTCAGGACGACCACGGACTCCGACAGACCCTTCGATCTGGCCGTGCGAATGTAGTCCTGCGTCAACACATCGAGCATCGCAGAACGACTGAGCCTTGCGATGGTCGCAGACGAAAGCAGACCCAGTGCGGTGGCGGGCATCGCGAGACTGGTCAGCATCGTGGCCCAGTTTTCGTCGTTGAAACCTGTTCGTGGAAGATCAAAGATCGGAGCCACATAGATGATCATCAGTATTCCAAGCCAGAACACAGGCATCGAGACCCCGATGATCGCCACCAGCATCGATACATAATCGATCACAGTCCTGCTATGAACGGCAGAGAGAACGCCCGCACCGATGCCGACAAAGAGTGCAACGATCATCGAAAGGAACGCCAGGCGAAGCGTCACGAAGAAGGCCTCCCCGAGGATCTCGTTGACGCTCTTGCCCGCCTTGACATCCGATTCACCGAGATCGAAGCGGGTGAAGAGCCGCCAGAGGTATCTGCCGTACTGCACTGGAAGTGCATCGTTGTAGCCGCGAGACTCGTTGTAGGCATCGACTTGAGCGGGTTCAGCCCTTTGCCCCATGCGTATGCGCCCTGGATTACCCGGAATTGCCGCATTCAACAGGAATACGATGAGGGTGACCAGCAAGATGACCGGGATCGCCTCGAGCAGTCTTCGCAGGGTGAATGAGAGCACTGAACCTCGTTACTGAGCACCGGGGTTGTTGAGTTCAACGAGGTGCCAGCGAACATGGTTGCCCTGGATGTCGTCGCACATCCCGGTGGGATTGAAGTTCTGTACATAGGGTTTTTTCAGGATGGTCTCTCGCCCGAACAACAGGAAGAGCCACGGGCTATCCTTCAGGATCAAGCGTTCCGCTTGCTGCAGCAGATCAATCCGTTCATCCATGTCCGTGATCAGGTAGGACCTGTCGATCAGAGCGTCGACCTGTGGATTGTCGTAAAAGGACACGTTTCCGTTGGGCCCCTTGTTCTTGGAATGAAAAAGGAATGCCAGAAAGTTTTCAGGGTCCGGGTAATCCGCAACCCAACCGAGTCGAAAAAAGGGTGGCTCTCCCGAATCGGTGGCCTCGATGAAGGCGCCCCAGTCGAGCATCCTCAATCCGATGGGGATCCCCGCCTGTTTCAGGTCTTCCTGCACGACCTGAGCGATCTTGGCATTGTCGCCCTGGGTATTGAACCAGAGATCCACCGAGGGCAGTCCTTCACCCTTCGGGTATCCCGCCTCTGCCAGCAACTCCTGAGCGCGCTCTCGATCGAGTTCAAAGGCGGGTCGCGATGAATCATGACCCAGAATGCCCGGGGGCAAGATGCCGTTGGCGGCGTAGAAGCGTCCTTCGAGCAGCACTTCACCGAGAAACTTGCGATCCACCGCCAGGTTGACCGCCTCCCGCAACTTCCGCGCACTCTCGGAATTGCCGGCGTAAGGGGAGCCTTCCTTATCGAGATTGAACCCGTAGTACTGCACCACCAGTGAAGGCCACGACATCACTTCATCGGCACGATTGGAGTTCATCCAGCGCGGATAGACGCCCTGGGTCACATTCATGACCTCGAAGTTCCCCGCCTTGTACTCCTCCAGTTGAGCCAGCGGCTCGGGGATGACTCGATAGTGAATCCGTGAAATCTTTGGCGCGCCTTCGAAATAATCCGGGTTCGCCCTCAGGTGCAGCGACGTTCCTTCTTTCCACTGGTCGAGGATGAAGGCGCCGGTGCCGGTCGGAAGGCGAGAAAATGCGTGGCCATGCTCCTCGACCAGTTCACGCGGCACCACGGCGGTATTGACCATCGCCAGGTGATAGATGAAGGGTGCATACGGCTTCTTCAGGGTGATCCGTAACTGCAGATCTCCCAGCACCTCGATGCCCTTGATCTCGGGAGCGTCTTCCGACTTTGATCGAGCCGCCTCGATCGCCTCAGCAGCACCGAGGATGGGCTCGATCAGATTGGATCGTTTCGAGCGAACCGAAGCCAATCTCTGCAAGCTGTACTTGAAGTCCGTTGCGGTGACCGTACGGCCATGACTGAATTTCACTCCCTCGCGCAGAGTGAAATTGTACTGGAGACCATCGTCAGAGATCACCGGCATCGCCGCAGCGAGGCACGGTTCCAGATTCAGATCGGGATCGTAGTCGAGCAGCGTATTGAAGATCTTCGAGGCCACTCCGTCAGAAGTGGTATCCGAGACGAGGATGGGATCGAGATCGGGAGGGTTGGTCATCAACGGAATACGAAAGATGCCGTCGGGATGAGGGGCCGAAACGCTCTTGATCTGGTTTGTAGTCGCTATTTCATTACCAGGATCCGCCATACAGCCAGAGATCGAGATGACGAGTGCGAGCCCAACGGCAAGTGCCACTCGATCGATAATGGAATTCAACATCCGAAATGCTCCTCTGATCTGCTCGATACCAACACCTGGAGGCATCCAATCGCCTACAGGAGTCGGCACAGTATCCGAATTGACTCGCCAGTTCGAGTCCACCTGCCTGACGGTCGCTGTTGCCGACGCTTACGGGGCGCCTCGACCTCTTCTGCGGTGAAACCATGCCGCCGGAAGATGTTCTGTTTTAGAGCGGATTGCCGCATCTGCCGAGGCGATGTAACTTATCCTCTCCGTTGACCTTGGAAAGCCCGCTGCGATCGACAACTGATTTCGATCCGATGGATTTGATCCGATGGATTCGATCACAACTCACGACGATGATGAGGACCCCCATGAGCCCGATTTCTTGCCACACCTCGAGGATGCTCCAGTGGAATCTCCAGGCGACTTCCCGCTGGCGCCGCCGGACCCGCTTCAGTGGGCTGCTGGGCTTCGGCTGGCTGCTGGGTTTGTGCGGATGGGTCTGTCTCTGTGCTACAGGCGAGTTGAATGCCCAGCCAGGGGACTCACTCCAGTCTGCCCAGACCAACGCAAGTCTCGATTCACCTTCCGACGATGATCCGCCAGTACGGCGCATACGCATCCGGCGCAACACCAAGTTGCCGGAGCCCACTCCGGATCCCTCGATCCCGATCGGCACCCCTTCCCCTGCTTTTCTCGGAGAAGCCCCCGATGATGCCATCATCGAGAATCGTACCGGAACCTATGGTGGTCGTTTCGTCTACGCCATCCTCGGAGAGGTCGAGACTTTCAATCCGGTCGAACCGAAGGGTGCCACCGATCAGGAGATCCGTGCCCTGGTCTTTTCCAGTCTGGTTCAGTACAACAATGGAGACTGGCATACGTCACCGGACCTGGCCAAATCGTGGCAGGTTTCCGATGACCATCTCACATGGACTTTTTTCTTGCGTGAAGGAATCCTCTGGAGTGACGGAACACCACTGACAGTAGACGATGTAGAGTTTTCCTTTCACGCGGTGTTTCACGACCAGATCGCCACCAGTATCCGCGACGGTTTCAAACACCCGCAAACCGGGGATCTCCCCCAGGTCAGCGTCGACCACGATCAAAATGCGGTGATCTTCACCCTGTCACGGATCGATTCTCAATTCCTGACTCACCTCGGGGCCGTCAGCATCATCCCGAAACACCTGTGGAAGGACCATCTACAGGAGCAAGACCCGACCATCCTGCAACAGATGACCTCCAACTCGCCGCCAGAGCTGCTGGTGGGAAGTGGTCCCTTTGTCCTGAAGGAGTACATCCCCGCCGAAAAAATCGTTTATCAGCGCAATCCTCGCTACTGGAAGAAGGATAGTCGTGGTCAACGGCTGCCCTACATCGACGAGGTCGTGATCTTGCTGGTCAAGGATCTCAACTTGCAGTGGCAGAAGTTCGAGGCGGGAGAACTCGACATCTTCATGGATCTTCCGGCAGACCATTTCCGTGAAGCGACGGCGATGGAGAAAGCGGGAACTGCGGATCTGGTTCGCCTCGGAGTCAGCCTCAACACCAACTGGGTCTGTTTCAACATGCATCCGGGAAAGAATCCTGAAACAGGAGAGCCCTTCGTCGACGAGGAAAAGTCATACTGGTTTCATCAACTGGATTTCCGCAAGGCGGTCAATCACGCCATCGATCGCGATGGCATCAAGAGAACCGCTTTCCAGGGCAGGGCGACCGCCATCTGGTCCTCCGTCACTCCTGGAAATCGCTCCTGGTTCCATCGAGGGGTCTCGACCTACCCTTATTCGGTGGAGACAGCCCAGCGCTACCTCGATGAACTGGGCTGGAAAGACACCGATGGAGATGGCGTCCGTGAAGATGATCAGGGTCGCCCCATCCGCTTCACCCTCAACACCAATGTCGAGAACAACCTTCGTCAGCAGATCGGCAACATGATCTCCCAGGACCTCAAGAAGGTCGGGATCGATGTCAATTTCAAGCCGCAGATCTTCAATGATCTGGTCACCAGCCTGAGAGACAGCCACAAGTGGGACATGATTCTGCTGGGCTGGGGATCAGGCGTGCCGCCTGACCCTGCCAACGGCAAGAACATCACCCTGTCCAGCGGGCGCCTTCATGCCTGGAATCCACAGCAAGCAAAACCTGCGACAAAGTGGGAAGCTCGCATCGATCAATTGATGGCGATGATGGACGAAGAACTCGATGACAGCGTCCGCAAGGGATACTTCGATGAAGTCCAGGAACTGATGGGGCAGAATATTCCCATCCTGTATCTGATCGCCGCCAACTCGTACTGCACGATCAAGAAGGGCCGCCTGGGAAATCTCTGGCCGAGTCTGCTACGTCCTCAGTTGACCTGGAATCTCGAAACCCTGTGGATCCGACAGTGACGAAGCCGGAGAGACGACCTTGCTGACCTTCACCATCCGCCGGTTACTTTCGATCCCACCACTGATACTGGTGGTCTCGTTACTCACCTTCTTGCTGCTGAAAACAGCACCGGGTGATTTCTATAGCCAACAAGAAGCGGATCCTGCCCGGTCACTGACCGAGGTCCTTCGCCAGAAGGAATCGGCCGGATTACTCCACCGACTGAATCCGAGTCAGCTGGAAGCTCTCGGAGAATTCACCGATGAAGGAGCGACCTGGTCCTTTCGCGATGTAGGAGATAAGATTCCCACCATCTTGCAAGATGGAATCATCGTCGAGCATCGACTGGCCAGCCGTAGCTTGCTCAACTTCCAGGTCGGATCGACCCGTTATCAATGCGACGACGAGGGCGTGGTGTATCGCAAGGTCGGTCCGATCGAGGGCTTCTTTTCCTGGTTTTTCAATGCACTCTCGGGAGATTTCGGACGATCCTACAAGTTCAATCGACCGGTCTTTGGCATCATCGCTGAACGATTGTGGAACACCTTGACCCTGTCGATTGCCGCTCTCGTCATAGCCTACGGACTGGGAGTCCCGCTGGGGGTCTTCGCTGCAGTGAAACCCAATTCTCCGATCGATCACACCGCCGGGATATTCGCTTTCATCGGACTTTCGGTGCCGACTGTATTCTCTGCGCTACTTGCGGTGCTCTTTGCCACATACAGCGGGCTCTTCCCCATCGGAGACATGAGATCGCTCGATTACCACCAGTTGAGCTTCTGGGGAAAAATCGGTGATCGAATCCACCACCTGGTGTTGCCCGCCATCGTTCTGGGCACATCGGCGATGGCTGGCTACATGCGCCAGGCCCGCGGCAACATGATCGAAGCACTGGGCCAGGACTACGTCAGAACCGCTCGAGCCAAGGGAGTTCCCCACACCGGTGTACTGTTCAAACACGCCTTCAGAAATGCCGTCAATCCGCTCATCACGATGTTTGGTTACTCGCTGGCCAGTCTGCTCAGCGGCAGCCTGCTGGTCGAGATCGTCATGAACTGGCCCGGCCTCGGGCGACTGGTCTTCGAGGCGATCTCAGCCAAAGATGAACCACTGGTTCTGGCCAGCGTCCTGATCTCGACCCTGCTGCTGGTCTTTGGCAATCTGGTCGCAGATCTGCTACTGGCGCTGGTCGACCCGAGGGTGAGGCTTTCCTGATGAGTCTCGAAAACCAACAAAACACGCTCCCACCCCCGCGAGGTCCGTGGGCGATGCTCTGGCATCGATTGCGCAAGAATCGCCTGGCGATGATCGGTGCTGCAATCTTGCTGGTTCTCTACACCCTCAGCTGCTTCGGCGGCTTCATCGCACCCTATAGCAGTAATGAGACCAACAAGTACACCGTCAAGTATGGTCCGATGCTGCTGGGCGGATATTCCATCACTAAAGTCGGTGAAGTGATCGATGAGGACGAGAACTACAACGAAATCATCCTCTCGACCTATGAACGCAACTGGAACTGGTTCGAAGGCGGAATTCACTTCCACAACAGCGACAACGAGTTCACCTTTCGCCCCCATGTCCACCCCCTCAGGGAGTACCAGTCGTGGGATGAATACGGTGAGTCCGAATACTTGATGGCGGTCGACCGAACCATCTCGCTTCCGATTCAGTTCTTCGTCGAGCGAGAAGAATCTCATGAGCTGTTCAGCCTATGTGGATTTTTCCCCATCCAGGGCAAGACCCATCTGATGGGATTGGACACGGAGCAACTACCGAGTGATCGCGCGGATCTGCACCCGGGCCTCTTCTTGCTCGGGACCGATATCCTCGGGCGCGACCTCTGGACCAGGATCCTCTATGGCGGCCAGGTGTCGCTGTCGGTCGGGTTGATCGGTATCATGATCAGCATCAGCATCGGCCTGGTGATCGGTGGCATCGCCGGATACTTCGGCGGGCAGGTCGATTTCTGGCTGATGCGACTGGTCGAATTGCTGCTAGCGATCCCCGGGTTGTACTTGATCCTGACCCTGCGCTACGCCATCCCCGACCGATTGTCCCCTCGTCAAACCTACATGATGATCGTCGCGATACTTGCCATCGTGGGCTGGGCGAGTACCGGACGGATGATCCGAGGAATGGTCCTGAGTCTACGCGAGAGTGAATACGCACTCGCAGCCAAGGCGCTGGGTGGATCATCCGCGCGGGTCATCTTGCGCCATCTGTTGCCCAACACCGCTTCCATCGTGATCGTCACGGCAACCCTCTATGTGCCCTATTACATCCTTGGAGAAGTAGCTCTCTCCTTCCTCGGATTCGGCATCACCGAGCCCGATTCTTCCTGGGGATTGTTACTCAAGGATTGCAACGTTTCCGAGGTCTTGAAGTACAACCCATGGCTCATCACTCCTGGCTTCTTCATCTTCCTTGCGGTCCTGGCCTACAACTTCCTCGGGGATGGCCTCCGAGATGCCGCCGACCCCAGGGCCTATCTGGGGCTCTCGAAAAAGGCGGAGTCTTGATCTCTTGCTCCTCTTTAGTGCTTCTGCTGGCACTCACCATCTCGTCAGAATCGCCGGCTGAACCGGAAGATTTGGCGACTCCCTCGATCCTCGTGATCGTCGTCGATGATCTGGGATGGAAAGATCTCGGTGTCACCGGCAGTTCATTTTACGAGACACCTTCCATCGACCGATGGGCCGCCGACAGCGTTCGTTTCAGTCGTGCCTATGCCGCCTGTCCCGTGTGCAGTCCCACTCGGGTGAGTCTCCAGACCGGTGTTCATCCGGCACGGCTAGCGACCACCGACTACTTCGGTGCGGCAGGACCAGAGCGCTGGAATCGCAACACCTCTCACTTGCCGGCACCCTACGAAGATCGCCTGCCACTCGACCAACTGAGCCTTGCAGAACTGTTCTCGCCTCACGGCTATGCGACCTTCTTTGCCGGAAAATGGCACCTCGGCCCGAAGGGCTTCTGGCCCGAAGAACAGGGCTATCAGTTCAACCGAGGTGGCTGGACCCAAGGAGGACCCTACGGCGGCAAGAAGTACTTTTCCCCCTATGGAAATCCGCGACTCTCCGACGGCCCGGATGGAGAACACCTGCCCGATCGTCTCGCTTCCGAGACGATCGAGTTCATCGAAGCCCATTCGAAGCAACCATTCCTGGCAGTGCTCTCCTTCTACTCGGTTCACACCCCGCTGATCGCCCGACCCGACCTGAAGGAAAAGTATCAGCAAAAGAAAAAGGAACTGGGACTGCATGCGGAATGGGGCAAGGAGGGAAAACGAAAAGTTCGGATGGTCCAGGAGCATGCGGTTTACGCGGGGATGGTGGAAGCGATGGATGCGGCGGTCGGGCGCGTGTTGGCGGCGCTCAAGCGTCTCGATCTCGAGGACCAGACCATCGTGATGCTGACCTCCGACAACGGCGGCCTCAGCACCTCGGAAGGACACCCCACCAGTAACTGGCCGCTGCGAGGCGGAAAGGGCTGGATGTATGAGGGCGGCATTCGGGTGCCATGGATCGCCCGAGGGCCGGGGATCGTCGGCCATGGACGATTGATCGACCGCCCGATCCAGAGCACTGATCTGGCACCGACATTACTGGAGTTGACAGGGCTTTCCGCACCCGACCACTGGTCACCGGATGGGCACTCCTTCGGCAAGTCCCTCGCCGGCGATGATCCGAGTCCTATCGCACCGCTCTACTGGCACTACCCCCACTATGGAAATCAGGGCGGTTCCCCCTCCTCTGCAGTGATCGATGGGAACTGGAAACTGATCGAGAATCTCGAATCCCAGCAACTGGAACTGTATCACCTGGGCGAGGATCCGGGCGAGACCACCTTGCAGAACCAATCCCATCCGAAACAACTGACACGACTCCACGATATGCTGGTGAAGTGGCGCCAAGAAGTGGGCGCCAGGCCTCTGACCCGACGACCAGAGCAGAAGGACTAGCGGCAATTCCCGATCGATTCGAGCGCTTCTGGATTTGCAATGCTGGTCAGATCTCCGATATCCTTTTCTCCCAGATGACGCGCTCGGATCAACCGGCGCACAATCTTGGCACTGCGAGTCCGTGGTAGATCATCGACGAAGTAGATGGCACGAGGCCGATCGACCTTTCCCAGTGCCTCGACCACCTGATCGACCAGTTGCTGACGCAAGGTCTCACCCTCTAGCGCCGAGGGGTGCAATACCACGAAACAGACCAGTTCAGTCCCCTTCAAGTCATCCGGAACTCCGATGGCCGCAGCCTCACTCACTGCAGAGTGCTCGATCAGTGCCGATTCGATTTCACCGGGGCCAACTCTACGCCCTGCGATGTTGAGAGTGTCATCCGCTCTGCCGAAGAGGAACCACTCGCCGTCATCGTCGATCAGAGCCCAGTCTCCATGATTCCAGATTCCGCCAAAGCGAGACCAGTACGTTTCGAGGTACTTCTCGTCGGCATTCCACAGGGACCTGGTCATCGATGGTGCAGGACTCTTGCACACCAGATATCCCACTTCGCCCTGGACAGAGTTTCCATCTTCATCGAAGACATCGATATCCATGCCCAGTCCGGGAGACTGGAGTGAAGTCTCACTGATCGGCAACACCGGTAGCGGCGCCAGGAAACAGCCGACGATATCAGTGCCGCCGGAGATGTTGATGATGGGGAGTTGTTGCTGGCCAACCCGATCAAAGTACCAGCGATAACTTTCTCGATCCCACGGTTCACCTGTTGACCCGAGTATCCTCAATGAATCCATCGGATACTTCTCAACCGGCGCATCGCCCGATCGCATCAGCAGGCGAATCGCCGTCGGACTGATGCCCAGATGGGTCACTCGGTGGCGCTCCACCACCTGCCACACCCGGTCTGGTCCGGGATAATCGGGAGCTCCCTCGAAGATGACGAAGGGGACCCGGTTCAACCAGCAGCCGATGATCTGCCAGGGGCCCATCATCCAGCCGATATCGGAGAACCACCAGAACAGATCCTGGCCCTGGTGAACGTCGAAGTTGTAGCGCAGTTCTTTACCCATCTGGGCGATGCATCCGGCGTGGGTATGGACGGTCCCCTTCGGCTTCCCGGTGGTACCACTGGTGTAGATCATCAGTGCGGGATCCATCGCTGCCATCATCTCGGTGGCCGCATCTCCATCGAGATGTTCGACCGCATCTTGCCACCACAGATCACGTCCGGCGGTCATCGGGGCACTTCCGTCCGATCGTCGCAATACGATCTGGTGCTCCAACGTCTCGAGGCCGTCGACAGCGAGGTCCGCCTGACTCTTGAGGGGAAATAGCTGGCCGCGCCGTGACCCTACATCTGCGGTGAAGAGGACCTTTGCACCCGAGTCCGTCAGCCGCTCACGAACCGATGGAGGCGCATAACCGCTGAAAATCGGGATGAAGATTGCACCGATCTTCATCGTGGCCAGCATGGCAAACACCACCTCTCCGACCATCGGCATCAGACAAGCGACCCGATCTCCACGGCCCACTCCCAGTTGAAGCAGAAGTTGTGCCAACCGATCAATCTCGAAAGAAGCCTCCTCGAAGGTCCAGCGTGTCGATTCTCCGCTCTCATCCTCTGCCACCAGCGCCAGCTGGTCGGGGATCTCCGCTGCGGGAATGTCGACCGCATTGAGCACGATGCTGGTCTCCCCACCGCGGAACCAATCGGCCCATTCTGGCCCCGAGGAGAGGTCCACCACCTGCTGATAGGGTCGAGTCCAGACCACTCCCAGGTCCTCCATCACCGCCGGCCAAAACGCTTCTGGATGCTGCTGGCTCCAGCGGATGAAGTGTCGCACCGATCCTTCGAGATCATCGGGATCGAGCGGTAAACCGACCGATCGCATCAGACCCGCGACCTGAGTTCGACTGACCTGATCCCGGTCCGGTTGCCAGATCGGTAAACTCATCGAGTCCCTTCTGTCATCACCTGTCGACAGTACTGCTGATACTGGTCGATCAACACGTGGCAGATTGAAGCAGCAGCAGTGGTCGCCAGAGATCTTCCCTCAATGGCTCCGATGGCCCTGACGCCTTGTATCGAAGAGGTCGCGAAGGCTTCATTTGCGCGATTCAACTCGATTTGACTGAATCTTCCCAGTTGCACCTCGATCCCCTGCTCTTCGAGCAATCGGATGACGACGGCACGAGTGATTCCGTTCAGAACCAGGGCATCGTCACAGGTGAAGGCGACACCATCGATGATCCAGAACAGATTGGCGCAGGTCAGTTCCGTGACCACACCCTCCGGCGAGAGCAATACCGCATCGTCCGCTCCGGCAGCCTTCGCTTCATCCCTGGCGCGGATCGAAGCGAGGTAATTGCCACTCTTGATGGTTGGATCGAATACCCCTGGAGGTGTTTTGTGCTGACTGGAAATCATCAAGTTCAAGGGGTGGCAGGGAGGGGTGGACGAGATGGGTGAACTCATCATCACCAGCCTTGGCTGACATCCAGAGCCTTCCAGAGCTCCATCGATGCGATCCCCTCGAGTCACGGTGATGCGCAACACGACCTCGGTGCCGCCCTGCTGTTGCACCAGTTGATCGATCCGTTGCTCCATCCAGAGGTCTTCAAAATCGAAATCGATCTCCAAACTTGCCAATGATTTCCGTAGTCGATCGAGGTGTTCTTTCAGAAACAGACCACGACCTTCGATGGTTCGAAGAGTCTCGAATACTGAATCGCCGTAAAGGAATCCACGATCGAGCACTCCGATGCGAGCCTCATCGGTCGGCAACAGCTGGCCATCCAACCAGGTCCAACCAACCGCCTCGGGGTTGACCTCCGACATCAGGCGAGATCCTCAAGCAAGCCGCCAGTGGTACCCGCCAGGTGACTCTCGACTGTCATCTCCGCCAGAGCCGGAAAGAGCAGCGGGGAAAACTCTCCGCACGCCCCGGGAAAAACGATCCGTCCCCCAGCACTGGCGATTGCCGAGGGAGTATCCATACAAGAAATCTGCTTCCTGGCACTCGCCTTGAGCGTTTCGGTGTCATCGAGCTGTGGAATCCAGTCCTTCCATTGGTCACGAAAGCTGGCGTAGCGGTTCCAATCCACCGAAGGTAAAGCCCCGGTGGTTTCTTCAAAGGAACCGATCAACTGAAGGTCGTGCAATCCGTCACCGCGGTCAAAGAGCAGCGATCTTTCCTCACCCCAGTAGATGATGGGAGGAAGGTCATCGGACAGTTGTAGGGTGAAGGTGGACACATTTTCGTGAACAAACTGGTGGCGGACTCCCAGTCGGTCGAGCCAGTTCAAGGATTCGCTACCGACACAGAGAAAGACATGAGAAGCGGTTCCTTGTCGAACCCCGGCAGTGAATTCAACACCATCGGAAGTCTCTACCAGAGAACTCAAAGAGGTGGTAGGAAAGAAAATCCCACCCGCTTTGCGAATCCTCCACAGCAGCGCCGATGCGACCGTGACCGAATCGACCGTTGCCGCCGCAGGATCGTGGATGCAGACCGGTCCATCCGGTTGGAGCGATGGCCATCGCCGGGCACTGTCGATGCCTTGCAGTGGCAACAGACCGTTCACCTCGGGTAGCAATGCACCACATCGACGCAGTTCCGGATCGATCTCGATCCAATCCGACCATCCTTCGTACAATTCTCGTGATCGGCGCACGCAAGGATCCCATTGCGGATCACTCGGAGCGAGCAAGGGCACTCGGGTTCCGGTCGGTCCCGCCTGCGGAGAATTGAGAGTGTCCATCAGTGTCACGGACCCCACATCTCGCCGCAGCAAGTGATCGACCAGGGCGAGACCGGTCGAACCGGCCCCCACCACCAGAAATTCACAATCATGAGGTTTCACGTCCAGATCCTCTCCAGCAACGAATTCACCCGGAGAATATCACCTCCACACCGGTGGCTCCACCTCGACCGCACTACCAGGATCTTGACCTGGCCCCACTTCTTCTTGAGGATGGAACCTCGGGTCTGATTCCTGGGCGATGTCGTCTCACCAGGGCTGATCCTCAAGGAGAAAGGACCCCACTCCAATGCAACAGCGTTTCTCTTCATCCGCCTCGAGGTCTGTGCGCTTCTGGCTCCCCTGTTTCATCGCAACAATTTTGCTCTGCTCCTGTCAGGGGCCCAGTTACAAGGTATCAGACCGCGGACCCTGGGCCGGACTCGCTTCCGAAGAACCGGTGGTCAGGACCCAGACGATTCACGCCATCGCCGGAACCCTCAACCGCAATCTCGCGCCACTGTTGTTCCCACTGCTCAATGATCGGGACAAGTGGGTGCGTCTCAACGCTCGCTCCACCATCTTGTTGCTCGCTGGAGAGCGCAAGGATTCGGCACCCAAGTACGACTACCTGGCCCCTCCCCGCGCTCGGCGATATGCCGTCTCTGACCACCAGCAGTGGTGGAATCGTCTCTCCAGTCCAGCGGTACCCTCGCCCTGATCCAATCCAAACGACACTTTTCTGGAATTCAATGAAGTCTGATCTCTCGACGACCGATGAGAGAGAAGAGCGAGTCCTCTGTCGCCATCACGAGATCGTGGTAGCACTGGAGATCTCGTACTTCATCGAACGGGAGAGTTCTCATGAGCGGATTGATCAGCCACCCACTGAAGTGGTTCACTCGAATAGCAGTGACCGTAGGCCTGGCCGTGGTGGTCCTGATACTACCGGGGATCACCAATTCGAAGGCCACCAGTACTGCTGGTTCCCTGTCGATCCAACTGCCCCACGCAGGATCGCTTCGTCCCTCCTGCCAGGTCTTCTTTCGCGGGGTTCCGGTCGGCCAGGTAGTTTCGGTCACTCTTCTCGAGGTCGGAGGCAGTCACCTGGCTCAAGCCCAGGTCCCGGCCCCGGCACTGCCGGTACTCCAATGCCAGGTCGATCCCACGATCATCCCGTACATCACCGTTGACAGCTCCATCTCGCTACGGGGAGGTTCGCGAGCATCCATCGACATCGTCCCGGGAACGGGTCTCCCTTTGATCGATGGAGCGACGCTGATCATCCAGGGGGATCCACTCGATCCACCGGACCAGGAGTACATTCGGGCGGTCAGTTCATTACGCCACGCAGCAGAGTCGATGGCTACGATGACCGACATCCTCTCGGGTCAGGGAGGTCTTCAGGAAACTCTTCGCACCCTGGGAGATGCCGGGCACAGCGTCCGGGACACCGCCGAGGAGATGAGGATTCTGATTCGCGATGGACGCAGCCCGATTCTCTCCAGTCTACAACAGGCAGAAGAGATCTTGCTGGAGTTGCGAGCGCATGTCCGCACGATCCCTGAAGCGGCAGAGTCGATCGTTCGACTCGGAAGAAAGGGAGAGACGGTTCTCAGAAACATCGACCATATTCTTCATGAAAATCGTGCCCCACTCCGAGCTTCGATAGAAAACATCCAGTCCACTACCGAAGATTTCCACGGGCTCGCCTCCGATCTGCGCCGCAGACCGTGGAGGATTCTCAAATCACCAGGAGATCGAGAGAGTGCCTTCATCGCGCTTCATGAGAGTGCCAATCGTTACGCCGAAGGTGCACTCGAAGTGCGCAGAGCCACGGAACAGGTCCGTGATCTACTCAATCGCCGTGGCGAGGACCGAGAAGTACTCCAGTTCCTCACAGATGCCATGCATACTCTCGGTGACCGCCTCGACCAGCAGGAGCAACTGGAGGAGAGCTTGTTGAGACACACCCGCGAGCTCGCCGTACCTCGCTAACTGTTCGAGCCAGGTTTTCCTCGAGTCGTTTCCTTGCGCCGTAGCAGCAATTCCTTGAGCACCTTGCCGGTATGGCTTCTGCGCGACCGGGCGACCTTCTCAGGGGTCCCCTCGACCACCACCCGACCACCGGCATCCCCACCATCTGGGCCCAGATCGATCACATGATCCGCAGCAGCAATCAGGTCCAGGTCGTGTTCAATCACCACCACCGTGTCTCCACGATCGACCAGCCGTTGGAGCATCTTCACCAGCAGCCGAACATCACAAAAATGCAGGCCGGTGGTCGGCTCATCGAGGATGTAGATGCGTCGCCCTCTGCTTCTGCGTCCCAGTTCTGCCGCCAGCTTGATCCGTTGCGCCTCTCCCCCGGAGAGTGTCGTGGCTGGCTGACCCAGCGACAGATATCCCAGTCCCACATCCTCAAGAGCCTTCAGCATCGTCGAGATGGCGGGAATATCCTCGAACAGGCCGCGTGCATTACTGACATCCATCTCAAGAACTTCGGAGATGTTGTTGCCCTTCCAGCGAGCCTCCAGCGTCTCTTTCTCGTAGCGCCGACCCTTGCACACCTCACATTGCACCCACACATCGCTGAGAAAGTGCATCTCGATGAGAATCCCCCCCTTCCCCTCGCAGGTCTCGCATCGTCCACCCACCACGTTGAAGGAGAAGCGTCCCGGTCCCCAGCCACGCATCCTGGCCAGAGCCGTCCTGGCAAAGAGTGAGCGGATCGGTGCCAGCACTCCGGTGTAGGTTGCAGCGTTGGAGGAAGGGGTCCGACCGATCGGCTGCTGGTCGATCACCCCCAGGCCGTCAAACGCCGTTTCACCTTCGATATCTCGATGTTCTGCACTGGCGGGTCGAGCACCGGCCAATCGAGTGGCCAGTTCGCGAGCCAGAATATCCATCACCAGCGTCGATTTCCCCGACCCACTGACACCGGTCACACAGGTCATCATGCCGGTCGGAATCGACACGTCGAGGTTTTTCAGGTTGTGGGCGGATGCTCCGAGAATACGAATCTCACCGCCGTCACCACTTCTTCGCTCGACGATCTCGGTGACACGTTCCAACCCGGATAGGTAACGACCAGTGGGAGATTGCTCCATCTGCATCACCTGTTCGGGAGTCCCTTCGGCCACCACCTCACCACCCAGCACCCCTGCTCCAGGTCCCAGGTCGATGACATGGTCACAGCGACGAATCGTCCGATCGTCATGCTCGACCACCACCAGGGTATTGCCCTGATCCCTCAACTCCTCGAGGGAGCCGAGTAGTCGATCGACATCTCGCGGATGGAGACCGATGGTCGGTTCATCCAGCACGTAAAGCACACCGACCAGTTGATTCCCGATCTGAGTGGCGAGGCGGATCCGCTGCGATTCTCCGCCGGAGAGCGTTTCCGTGGCTCGATCGAGAGCGAGATATCCCAGCCCAACCTTTTTGAGAAAGGAGAGTCGGCTCGACACTTCCAATTTGACCTGATCGGCCACCTCCTTGCGGTACCCATCCAGTTGCAACTGGTCAAAGAACTCGAACGCTTGATCGACAGTATGGCCACTCACTTCCGAGATATTCTTGCCGCCGATTCGTACCGCCAACAACTCAGGTTTCAGTCGGCCTCCATCGCAGCCAGGGCAAGTGAGTACCGCCAGGTGATCCTCGATCGCCTGGCGCCAGCGAGGTGAGTTGGCTCGCTGATGCCAGGCCGAGACTCGATTCACCAGTCCTTCCCAGGTCGACCCCGTCACCCTTCGCAACCTGCCACTTCCACGACGAGTTCGGTAGGAGACTGGATAGGAAAGATCTCCGGTTCCATCGAGGATGACTCGCCATCCATCTTCGCCGAGAGATTCGACGGAAGCCTTTGGATCGAAGCCATGGGCTTCCAGTGCAGCATCGATCACCTTGCGAACTCGTCCACTTTTGCGGCCAATCCAGGAGCCGAGTCGATGCTTCATCGCACCGCCGAAGAGAGATTTCTCAGGATGGGTGATCAACAACCTGGGATCGACCTGCTTCTGCACTCCAAGACCTGCACAACTGACACAGGCGCCTGAATGGTGATTGAAGGAGAACAATCGTGGACTCAGATCTTCAGGCAGCATCATGTGGCCGCGAGGGCAGGAAGGTCGGCGGGTATAGCGTTGCACCTCCAACCCTTCGGCATCGGCGACTACCAATCGATCTCCGCCGCGCCGATACGCTTCCTCGACACTTTCCGAAACTCGAGCTCGTCCCGAATTGACCGGGCGCAGACGATCCACCACAACTTCGACGATGGAGTCATCTGCTAGCGCCTCTTGCTCCTCGAGGTCGTCGATCCTCTCGACGACTCCGTCGATACGAATCCGTGCGTACCCTTCTCTGGTCAGTTCAGCAAGGGAGGGATAAGGCGAGTCGAGAGGAGCCAGAAGAAGCGTCGGCATATCCGACCTTTGCTCGATGATCTTGCGACTGGCGGACGCCGGTGTGTCCGCCTCCAGATTCATCTGGCAAGTGGTGCAACTGGCCTGACCCGCTCTCGAGAAGAGGATTCTCAGGTAATCATAGATTTCGGTAGAAGTGGCCACCGTCGACCTTGGACTCGAACTGCGATTCTTCTGATCGATGGCGATGGCAGGAGCGATTCCCTCGACTCGATCGACCTCGGCTCGATCGAGTCTTCCGAGGAACCTACGCGCGTAGGTCGAAAGGCTCTCGATGTACCTCCGCTGCCCTTCGGCAAACAGGATGTCGAAAGCAAGCGTGCTCTTGCCCGATCCGCTCGGTCCAGTGATGACGGTAAAAGCTCCCGCCGGGATCTCGACGGTGACATCCTTCAAGTTGTGATGCCTGGCTCCCTCGATCAGGAATCGATCATGGGGCTCTCCCGACCCGGAGCCACGCTTCTTGCCGGAACGATCGACGGATCTTCTTCGCCCGCCCATCTCCTCGGCCAGCGCGGTACCGGTAGCACTGTCGACCACTGCAATTTGCTCTGGAGTACCGGTGCCCACCACGTAACCACCGGAAGCACCTCCACCGGGTCCGAGATCGATCACATGGTCCGCTTGCTTGACCACGTCGAGACAGTGCTCGATCACCACCACCGTGTTGCCCAGATCGACCAGACGTTGCAGGCAACCGAGCAGGTTCTCGATATCGGCGAAGTGTAATCCGGTGGTCGGTTCGTCGAGCAGATAGAGCGTCGATCCGGTCGAACGCTTCCGCAACTCCGTCGCCAACTTGACTCGTTGCGCTTCCCCACCCGAAAGAGTGGTGCTGGGTTGCCCCAGTGAGATGTAACCGAGCCCCACATCGAGAAGTGTCTTGAGTGTACGATCGATCTGCGGCACGTCTTCGAACAGTTTTGCCGCTTCCTCTATCGAGAGAGCCAACACCTCGGCCACGTCATGCCCGCGCCAGCGGACACTCCGGGTCTCATCGTTGAAGCGCGTGCCATGGCATTCATCACAGGTCACTTCGATGTCAGCCATGAACTGCATCGGGATGGTATTGACCCCTGCACCCTCACACGCTTCACATCTTCCGCCCTTGACGTTGAAAGAGAAGCGGCCCTTCTTCCATCCTCGAGCTCGCGCCTCTGGAGTTCTGGAATAAAGATCCCGGATATCGTCGAACACCTTGGTGTAGGTTCCGGGATTGGATCGAGGAGTACGCCCGATGGGGTTCTGGTCGATGCGGATCAACTTGTCGATCTGGTCGAGCCCGTCGACGCCATCGTGATCTCCGGCGGGTTCTGTCACCAGTTGCAGGTGCTCGGCCAGAGCCGGTTGCAAGATCCCCTGGATCAAGGTGCTCTTACCGGAGCCGCTGGCTCCGGTGATGCACACCAGCGATTGAAGTGGAATCTCCACATCGATGTCCTGCAGATTGTGCATGCGAGCCCCGCGAATCTTCAACGACCCGTTAGCGACTCGTCGCGTCTTCGGGATCGCGATCTTCTTGCGGCCGGAGAGATACTGGCCTGTCACCGATTGTTTCACCTTACACACGGCAGTGACGGACCCTTCGGCCACCAGTTGTCCGCCATCCTTGCCGGCTCCCGGCCCGATATCGATGATGTGATCGGCGCTTTCAATCGTCTCTCGATCATGCTCGACCACCAGCACCGAGTTGCCCAGGTCTCTCAAGCCTCGAAGCATCTCCAGCATCGCTTTGTTGTCACTGGGATGCAGCCCGATCGATGGTTCGTCCAGCACATAGAGCACTCCGCGAAGGCCACTGCCCAGCTGGCTGGCCAGCCGAATCCGCTGTGCCTCCCCTCCCGACAGGGTGTCCGCCGAGCGACCGATGGCCAGATAACCGAGTCCCACTTTCTGCAAGAACTGAAGACGAGCATCGATCTCCGGAAAGAGCGACTGACCAATCCTCAGTTCTCGCTCATCGAGCACCAGACCGGCGAAGAACTGGCGTGCCTCGTCGACTGTCATCGAACAGACATGGTCGATCCCGTGATCGCGAAACAACACAGCCCTGGGGGCCGACTGCAAGCGACTCCCATCGCATGACTTGCACAACATGCGCGGCATCATTCGTTCCAGTTCCTTGCCACCATGCAGATCGTAGGCGGCTTCCACCAGCGGGATCAGTCCAGGCCAGTCGCTCTTGCCCCCCACCGAAGCGGCACCATCCAGCAGCAAGGTTCGAGCACGAGGGGTCAGTTGATTCCATGGACGATCGAGTGAGATGCGCTCCTTGCTTGCAGATTTTTCCAGTTCACTCCAGGCGACCGAGATCCCCCGAATGGTTTTTCCCTGACGGCGTAATACAAGCCCACCGTCGGCGATCGACAGCGAAGGATCCTTGACCAGAGTTTTCTCGGAAGGGGACCGCCTTCTCCCCAGTCCATCACAGCGAGGACAGGCGCCTTGAGGGCTGTTGAAGGAAAACAAACGCGGTTCCAGTTCCGGCAAGGAAATCGAGCAGGAGGGACACCCGAATCGACTCGAGTAGAGATTCACGGTCTCACCATCCACGATGGTCACCAGCCCATCGGCGATGGAGAGGGCCTTCTCGACCGATTCCGCCAGACGGCCCCGCTTCCCCTCGACCAGACGAACCTTGTCGAGCACCACCTCGATGGTGTGCCGTTCGTATCGGGCCAAAGTGATCGTCTCGGTCAACCTCCTCAACTCACCATCGATACGAACACGGGCGAATCCTTGTTCTTTCAGTTCTTCCAGTTCTTTCCGGTACTCGCCCTTTCGCTCCAGCACCAGCGGCGCACAGACCAGAACTTCTCGGCCCTCGAGTGAATGCCAGCATTGCTGAACGATCTGTTCTCGACTTCGCCCTTCGATCTCATCTCCACATGCAGGGCAATGAGGAACTCCCAGGCGTGCGTAGAGAAGTCGAAGATGATCGAGGATCTCGGTGATGGTTCCGACGGTCGATCGAGGATTCCTCGAGATGGTTTTCTGGTCGATGGAAATAGTAGGGCTGAGTCCTTCAACCGTCTCCACCAGCGGGCGATCGAGTCGCCCTAGATATTGCCGCGCATAGGGACTGAGACTCTCGACAAATCGACGTTGACCCTCTCGGCAGATGATCCCGTGAGCAAGAGTCGATTTACCGGATCCACTGATCCCCGTGACCACCACCAACCGCTCGCGCGGCACATCGACATCGATCCCCTGTAAGTTATTCTCACTGGCTCCTCGAACCCGCAGAGGTCGACCGCGAGAACTACTCATCGGAATCGTCCCTTGGCGGCATCGCCGGAGCTACAACTTCCAGTAGTCGAGGATGCAATTGTGCCGAAGCGGCAACGATGCTCCCACCATGCAACCAGTCCTGCCGCCCCTCACCATCGGTCACGATGCCACCGGCCTCCCGCACCATCAAAGCTCCGGCTGCGACATCGTGAGGAGCCAGATGGAACTCCCAGAATCCCTGAAAGATCCCAGCAGCAGTGAAAGCCAGATCCAGACATGCACTACCTCCACGCCGAATTTCTCGAGCCTCTCGCAAGAGATTTTCGAACACCTCGAGTGCGCCATGATCCAGTTCCTTTCGCTGGTAACTGAAGCCGGTCGCCAGCAAGCATTCACCCAGATCAGTCCCGGAGCCGAGGGTCAACCGTTCGATGTTTCCGCCGGGATCGATGGACCAGGCACCGCCATCCCGTAGCGCATACCAGGTAGTACCCAGCACCGGAGCGTGAGTAACCGCTGCGCAAGGACCGAGATCATCGACCAGAGCGGCAGACACGCTGAACAGCGGGTGTCGATGAGAATAATTGGTGGTTCCGTCCAACGGGTCGACGATCCAGCAGCGCCCCGTGCTGGGAAGAGAACCTCCTGCTTCCTCCGACAAGATGCCATCATCGGGATGAAGTTGCCGGATCCGCGAGAGGATCAACTTCTCTGAGCAGTAATCGGCGTCGGTCACCAGATCTCGAAATCCCTTTTTTTCGATCGACCGTGGCTGAGCCAGGCGCTCGAGCAGCAGGGCACCCGCCTCTCCCAACAATTCGATGATGGGTTCGAGTTGACCGCCACCATCAATATCAAGGGGCACTGGCGCCCCTACCCCATCTCTCGAGGTGATTTCCTACAGCAATCTCGAGCATCTTTTTCACCAGATCTGGACCACTGATTCCGCTCAGTTCTGCGGCCATCGGAAGAATGCTGCGCTCGGTACAACCAGGAACCGTATTGGTCTCAAGGTACACCGGCCCATCTTCGGTCAGGATCAGATCGGTTCGACTGGTGGTTCCGAGGTCCAGTTCGAGATGCATCTGACGGATCTCCTGGGCGATTTGCAGCCACTGCTCCGGACTGAGATTGGCGTGCACTTCTTTCGCTTTCCCTGACGAATACTTGGCATCGTAATCAAAGATTTCCTGGTCATCGTCGAGCAGGATTTCGATCGGCTGAAGTGGCTGCGGGAGGGAACCCCGACTGGCACCGAGACAGGCCACTGAAATTTCCCGGCCGACCACGCGTTTCTCTACAAGCACGATCCGGGTCTCCAGAAACAATTCCTCGACGAATTCCTGCAACTCGTAAGGATCGTGCACCAACTTCAGGCCGATGGAAGATCCTCCCTTGGGATCCTTGACGAGGCATGGGTATCCCACCTCCGACGCCACTCCTGTCAGGACATCGTCCTTTCTTCTTTGCCACACCTCCTCGTGCACCACTGCGCCGACCGCCACCGCCATCCCGATCCCCCTCAGTCGCTGTCGGAAGGTGATCTTGCAACCTGAGACTGCGCCTCCACCCACTCCTGCTCCGGTATGGGCGAGTCGGAAGATCTCCAGCAGGGCTGCGAGAGTTCCATCTTCACCCGCACCGCCGTGCAGTGAGTTGAAGACCGCCTCGATCCCGGTCTCGACCTGTGTCTGAAGAAGTTCAGCAGGATTCACCGCCTCGCCGATGCGTTCCAGATCATCCGGAGGACAGAGTACCCAACCATCTTCATCCCAGCGGACCGGAATCGGTTTCAATCCCCCTTCTTCGAGCCACTGGATGACGGTTCGGGCACTTTCGATGGAGATCTCTCGCTCCTTCCAGTCGCCTCCATAGATCACGGGAATACGCTTGGCTGACATCGTTGGCTACCTGTTCCTCTCGACTGCGAATCTGGCCAGTTGTTCGAAGGACTCCTGTACATCCGGGGTAATTTCCGGAATCTGCTGAAACAGTAGAACCGCTGCGTCTGCACGACACCGAGCTTGCTCACGGGCAAAATCGATGGCGCCGCATGAGCGGCACATTTCGATCACCTGCTCGACATCCTCAGCGGAAGTCTGATTCCTGGGCTTCCCCATCACCGCGATCAATGAAGAGCGATCGGCCTGAGAAAGATCACCGCGTTCCAGGGCATGAGCAAACAGAATCGAAGGTTTCCCTTCACGGATGTCGTTGCCAATTTGTCCTCCCCGTCCCTTGCTCCGGGTCATGTCGAGCAGGTCGTCCTGAATCTGAAACGCCGGACCCAGCTGGTCTCCCACTTTCCACAGCAGTTCCATCGAAGAATCGTCGAATTGTGCCAGGATGGCGACACCGACCATGCCCAGTGCCAGATAGCGGCCCGTTTTCCACTGCACCGCTTGCTCGTAGCGCTCTAGATTGAAATCGGGATCAGCCCTGGCGTCGAGATCCAGCTGCTGACCGATCACTGTGCGGCGGTGAACGTCTTGCACCGCAGTCAGGAGTTTCGAGCGAATCGCATCGGGGACCAAAATTTGTCCCACCTCGAGATAGACGGAGGAGAGCAACCAGTCCGCCGCATTGAGAGCGGTAGGGATCCCCTGGCTCTTCCACAGCGTCGGCTGGTCGCGACGCCATTCATCTCCATCCTGGATATCGTCCTGGATCAGGAAAGAACTGTGCAACCACTCGGTCAGACAGGCGACACCTTCGGCAGCAGCCGATTCCACCCCCCAGCAGTCGCCAAACCAGAGTGCAATCCGCGGTCTGAGGCGTTTTCCACCCCGGGTCGACTCCTCCACCGCCCGCTGGAGGCTCGCTGGGGTGACCGGGGCCAGTCGGAGTGAAATCGCACGATCGAGTCGATCTCCCTGCTCGGCCAGCGCGACTGGAAGAACCACTGGAGCGGGCTCGGCCTCGCAGGGAGGCTCTTCAGCAGCTTCACCAATCAAACCTAACCTACCTTAAACAACTGGGTTACGATATAGCACGGAGAGTGGATCAGGGGCCCAAACCCCTCCTCAGTGGCGTCCCGAGGATGACCTGATTTGACTGTGCGGGCCCTTTCAGGAGATCCAAACCTCCCGGCTGAACCTAGGTCTCGCTCGGTCT
>DUAN01000084.1:0-27609 GCA_012960845.1 Planctomycetota bacterium
TAGAGGAACTCGACCCGATCACGCTGGACCGAATAGAGCACTCCACCGAGAACCTGACCCCCTTCAGGGATCAACTCAGCATTGATGATGGCGTGCGAACCGTCCTCGGCAACGACCACTCCCTCGACACTGACGTTCTTCGACTGGAACTCTCGCACGATGTCGCTTCTCTGCTGGAATTGATCAGCCGCCTGGATCACCAGGCTGGAGGCCGCCTGATACGACTCCCCCATCATGGAAATATCCTGAGCGATGGCCACCACTTCACCATGAGTCTGGTTGACCAGATCGAACTCCTGCTCTTCGAAGGAGACTCGCATCGATTCCATCATGGACCGGGCTTGCTCGTACAGGTACGCCACGCGGATTTGATCGATTCCTTCCTCGAGTTCATCGAGCCGCTCGAGGATGGAGCGCAACTCAGAGGATAACTCGGGAACATCAAATCGATTCAAGTGACTCCCGACATCTTCGATCTTTGCATACGCATCCATCGCTGAGACCTGATCTCCATTGCGAAGTGCATACTCGAGCAGGTGCATTGCTGTCCGAGCTTCGGCAAGGAACTTCTTCTGCTGGGTATCATCGAGGGGCCCCACTTTCGGGGAACCCGGTGTTGGGAGCACCTGGCTCCAGGGTCCGGTGAAGGGGTCACGTGCCGCCACGACCGAAAGATTGTAACGCTCGAGTCTCAGTGCGGCTCTGACGAAACGGGTGTCGCTGGTGTAACTCTTGAGTGACGGGAACTGCTGGACAGCACGAGCGATGTTCATGCCGTAGGAAGCAGCCTTTTCCAGTTGCTGAAACGCTGCTTCTCTTTGATTCTGATGGGCGAATGCTTCCGCCGTCAGCAGTGCTGCGATGGCGTCTTCCCCACCGAAGTCAGCGTACTCCTCGTATTTACGAAGCGCTTCTTCGAGGTGGATTCCATCCTTGTGGGTTTCTTCCAGGCGACGATGAATCAATCCAAGAGTCAGGTGGTAATCCGCGTGATACGGCCGAAGTGTCACCAACTCTTCCACTTCTTTCAGTGCACGACTCCAGTTCTTCCTGTGGATGTCATCACTGGAGTAGCGACGGAGGTTGGTCACCTGGGCATCTGTTTCCAGCCCCGAGACGATGACACTGGTCTGGTACTGTTCATCTTCTGTCACGTGACTGCTTTGCTCGTCCACAACACCTGTCGAAGAATCGTCAGCGACATCGGCCACCACGGTGGCGACGTCATCTCCTGACAGTTCGACCTCTGGCTCTGTTTCGAACTGCGGCTGCGACTCGACCGCTGGCTGCGTCTCAATCGCTGGCTGCGCCTCAACTGCTGGCTGCGCCTCGAAGGTCTCGACCACATCCACGGGAGGATTCGTAGCCTGCTGGACGCCCTCGGCTCCCCCAGGGAGCCACAACATCGGGCTGATCAGCAGATACAGGGGCAATCTATTGAAATGGCTCACTGGATCGCCTCCATCTGACTTTTCGGTTCGTCATAAACATAGGTGGAAATTTCAACGGTCAGCAATTTGGTCGGCTTGGAAGCGGAGATCAGATCTTCACGATCTCCCAGCGGGAACAACTGGATCCCATCGACACGAAGAAACCGAGGATGGTTTTCAACGCTGTTGATGAATCGATGCAATTGTGAGAACTCGCCTGTCATCTCGAACCGGTACTTGTGACGGGTGAAGGCTTCCTTCTCTTCCACCACCTGGTCCTTAACCCTGCTCTTGGGAGCCTTGACTCGTACCTTCATCGGCACAGCGGTGAGTATGGTGAGCCCCGAACTTCGGCACAGGTCCGTGATGGTGTCGACGAATGCATCCTGCAGTACTTCATCCTTTTGCGGCAAGATCGCCGTGTAATCCCTGACGATGTTCGAAAGGACGTTGGCCTTCTCCTTCATCTCGGAAATCGTGGCGATCTTCGCCTCCGCTGCAGCCTCGCGAGAATCGAGTGCTACCAGCTGCGCATCGATGGCGTCATTGTCGGACTTGAGTCCCCAACCAACGACGAACTCTCCGCAGAAAACCAGGCCGCAAAAAGCGGCAATGATCAGTAGTTGTTTTTTCTCATCGAAATTCATTTTGCCTCACTTGTCGTGGCCGGAGTCTTCGTGACCGGCTTGGGCGGGTCCTGAAGTGGTTTCAGATCGATTTCGACCTCTGAACGGAAGTGCTCCTGCACCTCATCGGTGGCTTTGACCTTCTCCCATGCGAGAGCAGTGAAGCCGAGGAAATCGCCAAAGAAGGAGTCCGGCATGGCGCTGACATCGACCATATCACCGTAAAAACGATGGTCCTCACTGAGCGCCTTTCGGAAGGTCGTGAAGACCTGGGGATCGTCACCGAGTGCGACACAATCGAGAGTCACGCGTCCCCCCGATTGACGGGTGCCGGGTTCCCAGCGGTACTCTCCCTCATCGAGAACATTGACGATCAGGGAAGTGACCCAGACCTCGTCAGGAACCAGAGAGACCAGTTGATCGAGCTTCGGAGCCCAGAGGATCCTCCGGGTCTTGATCTTGATGATGGAATCCTCACGTTGACGGTAGAAGGCGATGTCGGACTGGATCCGATCGACCTCTCCGGCTGATTGCTCCAGATCCGCAACATGTACTGTCCGGGCTTGCGCCTCGGCTTCCATGCTTCCCTGGGCAATCCACATCCAGAAGATTCCTATCGCTCCTAGAGCCACTGCGGCGACTCCTCCCAGCACTGAATAAAAAACCGTGCGTGGGGTGCTGGCAGCGCGTTGTAGTTCGGCGGGCAGCAGGTTGATCTTTATCATTTTTTGATCCTTTCCTGGCGCGCCTAGACGCAATCCTGAAGACGAGAGCCAAGACCCACTGCGATCGACAGCTGGACCTTGTGCTCGGCAAGAGCATCCACATCGACAAGATCCTCACGAATCTTGATCGATTCGAGAGGATCCCATGTTTTGACTTCACGATCGAAGACACGCTCGAAGGTATCCTGAAGACCAATCGTTCGACTGGCTCCCCCACTGATGAAGACTTCTTCGACTCGATGGTCGAACTGATTTTCGAAGTACTCGAAGGAGAGTTGAATCTCGCCGGCGATCTCGTCGAGAACCGGCTGGACCGCATTGGCCACCAGTTCCTCATTCCCGAGGGGGTCACACTTCAGTTCCTCAGCCTCAGCCTCGTCGAGGTGTTCACGGCGTGCGATCGACTCGGTCAGATCTGTTCCACCGAGGTAAATTTCACGGGAGAAGCAGGAGACGTTGCCCCGAAGGATATGGATGTTGGTCTTGCTGGCACCGACATCGACCAGCGCGACCGCTCGGTCCGGATCCTCTGAGCGGACACCCGCCTCATTTCTCAGTTCGAAGGAGTTACCCAGAGCGAAGGAATCGACATCGATGACGACCGGAATCAGACCAAGATCTTGTACCTGGTCGATATGGTCCTGGAGGAGGTCCTTCTTCACCGCAACCAGCAGACTCTTCATCTCTACATTCTCCGGCGAGTCGTCGGAAGCGACCTCGAGACTCTGTCCGTCGATGCAAACCTCATCACGATCGAACGGGATGTACTTGTCCGCCTCGAGACGCAAGGTCCCTTGCAGTTCATCATCGTCGAGTCGAGGGAGGGTGATGTAGCGAACCACCACAGATCGTCCAGACACTGCAGTGGCGACCTTGCGAGTACGAATGCCGGATTCCCGGAGTACCGCCTTGACAGTATCGAGGGTCTCTTCCGGGGTCGGGATGCGTCCCCAACCAAAACCGGTCAGTTCGAGCCCCTCCGCAGTTTCAGTCAGTTCGACGACCTTGACCTCGTCAGTGCCGATATCGAGACCGACAAGAGATTTTTGTCGAGAAAACATACCTTCTAGCCTCCCTGCCGCGCCCACGGGGCGAGCAACGGGGTTCTGCCGATCGGGCGGATCGACGAGAACCGGTACACTCCAGCGGTAGCCATCGCCACTGCCAGAAAGGGACCAGCCTTAGGAAGGTCCGGAGAAGAGTACGACGGGGATGGAAAGGGTGCAAACCGGGCAGGTTCTGGGTATCCGCTAGAAGCGATCCACTACCTCAGGGAAGTGATCCACGGCCCAACGGTGCAATTCCCGGGTAATTTGTTCGCCATCGGACATCTGCAGGCAACGGGCCGAGAGTTCCCGCACCTCGTAGTCGATGAGACTGCGGATCACTTGCTTCACTTCCGGGATCAACTGTGGGCTGACCGAGATCTCCCGCAGTCCCAGTCCGACCAGTAGCGGCAGGTAGATCGACTCGGAAGCCATCTCGCCGCAAAGAGAAACCCGCACCCCATGTTCCTGGCCGGTTCGGACCAGTTGTGAGATCAGATACAGCACCGCCGGGTGCATCGGATCGTAGAGGCTGGCCACATGCTCATTGCCTCGATCCACCGCCAGGGTGTACTGAACGAGGTCATTGGTTCCGACACTCAGGTAGGAAACTCGACCCGCCACATGGCTAGCGATCAGTGCCAGCGACGGTACCTCCACCATCACTCCGATCGGAATGTTCTCGTCGAAGGGGATCTCCTCTCGACGCAACTCATCCGCGACCTCATCGATGATCTGAAGACTCAGATCCAGTTCCGAGATGGAGGTGATCATCGGGAGCATCAGACGCACCGGTCCCAATTCTCCCGCTCGCAAGATGGCTCGAATCTGTGCTCGGAAGGGTCCCGGGTTGGCCAGGCACCAGCGAATCGACCGACAGCCGAGGAACGGATTCTCCTCCTCCAGTCCCCCCTCCGGTAGTTTGTCGCCGCCCAGATCGAGAGTCCGGATCGTCAGCGGAAGCCCTCCGAGAGACTCCAGCACTGACCGGTAATTTTCGAAATGAACCTCCTCGCCGGAGCTAGGAGCCTGGAGATGGATGAACTCGGTACGGTACAACCCGATACCTGCAGCACCGCATTCGACCGCAGATTCCACTTCGCTGGGCAACTCGATGTTGGCATGAACCTCGACGCGATGGCCATCGATCGTCTCAGCGGGAAGTTTCGCCTGGCTCTTGAGGCGCCGACTCAGCTTTTCAGACTTGAGAGCTCTGGCACGATACTCGGCGATCTGCCCCTCATCCGGATTGATGATGACCGCTCCGCGGTAACCATCGATGATGATCTGGTCTCCCCCGACCACCGATGTAGAGATGTCATCCAGTCCGACCACCGCTGGGATCCCCAGTGCTCGTCCCATGATCGCGGTGTGCGAGGTCTTTCCCCCAACATCGGTGGCAAAACCCTTGACCATCTTGGGATCGAGTTTGGCGGTCTGGGCTGGAGTCAGATTGTGAGCGATCACCACCACTTCGTCCTGCAGGTTTGACAACCCCTCGATGCGCTTGCCAAGAAGAGTACTCAGAAGCAACTTTTCTACATCTTGAAGATCGTGGATTCTCTCGGAAAGGATGGGCGAGTTGAGATCCTGTAGTTTCCTTACATAGCGGTTCATCACCCGACTGAGAGCATGCTCGGCGGTAAATGAATTGTCCCGAATCGACTGCTCGATCTCCTTGTGAAGCACCGGATCCGATGCGAGGTCTCGATGCACGCTGAGAATACGTGCATGGATTTCGATCTCTTCCCCGAGTCGTTTGATCTCCAAATCGAGAACCTTGTTGGAATCATCGACCGCTTGCTTGAAGCGATCGATTTCTGAATCGATGTACTGATCTTCGACGAACCGCTGCGGGATGCGCAGTTCCTCCGAATCGAGGACGAGAGCCTCGGAAATTACGATCCCCGGACTGACCGGGATTCCGTGCCTGATCTCCAACGTTCCTCCGGCCCTAGACCCCGTGGAAATCGAGTCGGACCAGTTCAGTAAGAGCCGCCAAGGCATCCTCTGCATCGGGTCCAGTGGTCTCGATCATGATATCGTCTCCAAGTTGAGCCCCCAGGGTCATCACCGCAATGGTGCTCTTTCCATCGACCGTCGATCCGCCGATCCTGCTGACCGAGACTGAGGCTGAGAATCTCTGCGCTAAACGCACGAATTCTGTCGATGCTCGAGCATGAAGCCCTGACGAGTGGGTGATCTTGAGAGTCTCGCTGACCGAACTCATGCCGTTTTCCCGACCCCTGCCAGTGCGAGATCGCAGATCATCTGACCGAGGATCTCGGAGTGATGGCGAGCGCTGGTGGCACCTCGATCGATCAAATCGGCAACTGAAACACGAATCTCCCGGTGCTCCAGCCCACCCTCGTAGACCACCGGGATGCTGCCCAGGCGCGAATAACTCGCGAGCAAGTCATCCGGGATGCTTCCGTCATGAGCCAACACCTGATCGATGATGGGATCTCCGGCATGACGCTCGAGAGCATCGAGGTGATCGACCAGTCCCATGTCATCGGTCTCTCCTGGCTGGGTCATGATGTTGGCGATGTAAACCTTGTGTGCGGGGCTCTCGAATACCCTCCGACGGATTCCCTCGATCAACAGCGGTGGGATGATGCTGGTGAACAGACTGCCTGGGCCGAACACGATCAGGTCTGCATCTTCGATGGCCTGTGCGACATCTGCCGCCGGTTCATCGATACGTGGACGCGCCTCGATCGAGGCGATCGGCTTGCCGCTCCTGGCAATCATCCCCTCACCGGTGGACTTGGTTCCATCGGTATGAGTTCCGATCAGCGTCAACTTTCCGCCATTGGCTGGCAATACCCGGCCCTGGACATGGAGCAGTCGATTCAACTCACGGATGGCGAGATCGAAATCTCCTGTCACCCGGGTCAAGGCAGTGATCAACAGGTTGCCGAGAGAATGCCCGGCCAGTTCCGATTCCTGGAAGCGATAGTCGAGCAAGCGAGCCCACAGTGGCTCCTGCCCCGACAATGCCAGCAGGCAGTTGCGGATATCTCCCGGAGGAGCCATGTCGAAGTCCTTGCGCAATCGTCCCGAAGAGCCGCCGTCATCGCTGACCGAAACGACGGCAGTGACCTCCACAGGGGCTTCACGCAAACCCGCCAGTAAGCAGGACATACCGGTTCCCCCGCCGAACGCAACGATGCGCGGCGGCGTGGAAGACAGGTCAGATCCTGGCTCGATCAAACTCATAGGAGTTCCTTGCGATCGGGGACTACTGCGAGGAAAGACGAGGTCCATCCCTCGAATCCTCGTCCCGGAGGGCAATCCGGGTGGTGTCATGGTTTACCACGAGCACGAGATTTGTTCCACGGAAGCGGATCGGCTGGATCGAATTTATTTCTCCATGAGAAGGTGCTGAAACACTGAATTCTGCCGTTGAATGGCGAATCACAGCGTCATTGGCAGCTCCAGGCATTGCGGTATAGGTTCCCCCCGGCAGGCGACCTCCATCAGAAATAGACCCGGAGCCGGGGCCGCAAAGCCAGCCTGTTGCCGATCGGTGGAGGCCAGGATGCGGGTCGGATCATCGACATCCCGAAGTCCCCGCCCCACCTCGACCAGCACACCGACCAGATTCCGAACCATCCGGTAAAGGAAGCCATCTCCCACCACCTGGATCGAGACGCTCGACCCGTGCCTGAGCACAGAGATCTGATGCAAGGTTCTGACCGTGTCGTCCCGATCTTGTTTCGATCGAGAGCGATAGGCGGCAAAGTCGTGGCGACCGATCAAGCCCTCGGAGGCCTGTTGCATCTTCTCGCAATCGAGTTCTGGTCGTACCCACCAGCAAGTCCGTTCCCCGAACAGGGGACGACGGGGCGAGTTCCAGATTCGATACAGGTAGCGCTTGCCGATGGCGTGGAAGCGGGGGTGCCAATCGGAGACCGCCTCGACGCAATCGATGACCTCGATGTCCCTGGGGCTCACTCCCTGGAGAGAGTGCTGGAACCGGTATACATCGACCTCCGTGGCGAGACGGATTCTCACCAGATGGCCCAGTGCGTGAACACCGGCATCGGTGCGACTCGATCCTTCGACCTCGACCGGTCCCCCAACGATGACTCCAGCGGCTTGGGTGAGTTCCCCCTGGACGGTGCGAAATCCTTCATTGTGCTGCCAACCATGGAAATCAGTACCGTCATATCCAATGATCAATCGGTATCGGTGCGGCAAGTTCATCCGTTTTCTGCGCTCCACAACTCGGCAATCTGCACCGTGTTGAGTGCTGCACCCTTGAGTAGCTGATCCCCCACCACCCACAGTTGTAGGGCGTCGCTCGACGGGGCTCGAACTCGACCCACCGACACCTCATGTACACCGGAGAGACGACCCGGGGTCGGTGGTGCCTGAGGGTCTTCCTCGAGGATCAAACCCGGTGCCTGGCGCAGGGCATCGAGGGCTGCAGAGAGTCTCGCTCGATCGTCACTTCGAAAGAGCATCGTCACGGCGATCGAGTGACACCGAGCGACTGGAACCCGGACACACGTACCCTGCACCACGAAAGAGCCCTCGCCGAGAATCTTGCGGGATTCGTCCAGCATCTTTCGTTCTTCCACCGTCACTCCATCGGCTCCCACCTCCCCGATGGAGGGAAACAGGTTGCCGTGAATCGGGAACGGGAAGGGGTCATCGATTCGAAACTCACCCCCCGCAGCTTCTCGTTCGAGAGCGTCGAGTCCAGCCCGCCCCGCTCCACTGACCGCCTGATAGGTATCGGCGATCACTCGACTCGGGGCCAGATGCATCAGAGGTTTCAACGCCAGCAACAAGATGATGGTCGAACAATTCGGATTGGCGATGATGGCTGGCCCTCTCGGCACCGCCTCGGGGTTCACCTCCGGCACCACCAGTGCCACCTCGTCATCGAGGCGATAGGCCGATGAGTTATCGACCACAGCCACTCCAGCCGCAACGAAACGGGGAGCCCATTTCCTGGCTGTTTCCGATCCGGCCGCCATCAGAGCCACGTCGAGATCGTCGAGAACGGTGTCATCGTTGAGCAACTCTACCGTCAGGTCCGCATCTCTCCAGCGGATCTGCGTCCCGGCACTGCGTGCCGATGCGAGCAAACGAGGAGCAGAGTCACCCAGTGGTGAACTCTCCAGCAGGCGCAGCATCTCCTGGCCCACCACGCCGGTGGCACCGACCACTGCCACCTTCAACGGTCTTCTCCATCACGGCGAGCGATCCACGCTACCACACCGGGAAAGACCACCACCATCAGGATGCAGAGCACCATCAGGAAGAACTCTCCAAGACTGACCGCAAATAGCATCAGTCATTCTCCTTTGCGACGGCCGGCAGTTGACGCTGACGCACTTCTTCGACCAATTCTGCGACGAACTGATCGAAGGCCATCGCCCCACGATCGCCAATCCCTCGCTGGCGAACCGAAACGGTGCCGCCCTCCTCGTCGCGCCCTCCCACCACCAGCAGGTAGGGGATTCGTTCATCCGCTCCGACCTTGATCTTGGAATTGATTCGATCGTCTGAATCATCGAGGGTCGCACGGATTCCCTCGGACACGAGGCCAGCGACGACGCTACGTGCATACTCGACATATTTTTCTGAAATGGAGAGGACTCGCACCTGCTCCGGCGAGAGCCAGGTCGGGAATGCACCCTCGAAGTGCTCGATGAGTATCCCGATAAATCGCTCCATGCTGCCGAAGGGTGCGCGATGCACCATCACCGGCCGGTGCGAAGCGTTGTCCGCTCCGGTGTAACTGAGATCGAATCGGACCGGCAGGTTGTAGTCGACCTGAACCGTTCCCAACTGCCACTCTCGTCCGATGGAATCCTTGACCACGAAATCGATCTTGGGACCGTAGAAGGCCGCCTCACCGACCTCCTCGACGAAGGGGACCCCCAATGTCGAGGCCGCCTGACGACACGCTTCCTCCGCCAGATCCCAGTGCGCAGGATCTCCGGTGTACTTGGAAGAATCCCCATCCCTCAGTCCGACTCGAACCCGGTAGTCATCCAGACCGAGTGTCGAGAGCACCAATTTCACCAGACTCAGGCAGCCGATGAGTTCATCCGCCACCTGATCCTCTGTGCAGAAGATATGAGCATCGTCCTGGGTAAATCCTCGTACACGGGTCAATCCATTGAGTTCGCCCGACTGTTCCCAGCGATACACGGTTCCGAATTCTCCGAGGCGAACCGGTAGGTCCCTGTAGGAGCGAGCCTCCGCTGCGTAGATCTTGATGTGATGAGGACAGTTCATCGGCTTCAACATGAAGCCATCCACCTCTCCCTCACCGATTCGATGAGAAAGCTCCGCACAGGAGCACCCCTCATCCGAAACCGCTGCAAGGAAATCGGCAGAGATCAGCGGAGGAAACTGGCTATCTCGATAATAGGGGAAGTGACCGCTGGTGCGGTACAGGTCAAGTTTTCCGACATGAGGGGTATAGACCATGTCATAGCCCGCAGCGATCAGGTGATGGCGAATGAACTCTTCCAGTTCCCTGCGAACCACCGCCCCGTTGGGTTGCCACAACACCAGCCCCTGACCGACCGCTTCATCGATCCGGAACAGATTCTGTTTCTTGCCGATGACTCGATGATCGCGGCGGCGAGCTTCTTCCAGTCGATCCAGATGGCGTTTCAACTGGGCGGAATGACAGAATGCAGTGCCATAGACCCGGGTCAGGCTGTCACTGTCGGCATCTCCGTGCCAGTAGGAACTGGCCACGCTCAACAACTTGAAGGCACCGATCCGACCGGTGCTCGGCAGGTGTGAACCCTTGCATAGGTCCTCCCAATCCGATCCCACCTCGCCGGTGACATACCAACTGAGTTGATCGGACCCCGCCTCCATGGCTCTTTCGGCATTGTCGATCTTGTACTTGCTCCCCTCCTTGCGCAGTTTCTCGATGCCTTCATCGCAATCGAGTTGGTAGCGCCGGAAGGGCCGATCCTCTGCGATGATCTCCGCCATCCGTTTTTCGATGGCAGGGAAATCTTCGCTACTGATGGGGTGATTTTCGGGAAAACGGATGTCGTAGTAAAACCCCTGGTCGGTCGGCGGGCCGTAGACCAGTTGCGCACCAGGAAAGGTATTCTCGATCGCTTCAGCCATGACATGAGCACAGGAATGACGTACCAGTTGTAATGCTACTGCGGCAGGTTCTTCCTTCTTGTGACCGGAGGTGATGATCGAAACTTCAGCATCCCCCTCGATGACATGCCCGAGGTCCTTGAGTTCTCCGTCCACCTGAAGACCGATCGAGGCCTTCAGCAGGCGTTCGCCGATATCTCCAGCAATCTGATTTCCGTCAACCGGAGCGTCGTAGTCTCGATGACTTCCGTCCGGGAGGGTGATCCGGGGCATGGGCCTTCCTTCCGGGCGCATTCTAGCCATCAGTTCTCCGATTCGCCATCAGACCTACCCTGTTCAAAACAGGATCTTGACCGGAAGCGTGAAAAGATGACCATCGGAGCAGGGCAGGGGTGGAAGGATCAGCGGGTTGGACCGATTCGACACAGATTCCAGACTCATCTTCATCCATGCCGACATGGATGCGTTCTTTGCTGCGGTGGAGATCCTCGACGACCCTTCCCTCGCTGGTAAGCCACTGATCATCGGGCATCCCGGGCCCAGAGGGGTGGTTTCGACTGCGTCCTACGAGGCGAGAAAGTACCGAGTGCACTCCGCCTTGCCCTCGGTCGAGGCGATGAGGCGCTGCCCGGAGGGGATCTGGCGCTCCCCTCGCGGCGCACGGTATCAGCAAGTCTCACGCCAGGTGATGGGAGTGTTCGAAGAGTTCACTCCGGAGGTGGAGCCTCTCTCCCTCGACGAGGCATTTCTCGGAATCGAGGGGTCCTTACGACTCTTCGGCGGTGCCGTGACGATCGCTCGTCAGTTACGACAGCGTGTTCACCAGGTCACCGGTGGACTCACCATCAGTGTCGGCGTCGCACCCAACAAGTTCCTCGCCAAGCTCGCCAGCGATCTACAAAAACCGGACGGATTGACCGTGGTGGATCCCGACCGGATCCAACAGCTACTCGACCCGCTCCCGGTCGAAAAGATCTGGGGAGTCGGTCCTCGTACCCGCGATGCTCTACACCACATCGGTCTCCGAGAGATTCGACATCTGCGCCGAGCGGGTCGCGAACTTCTGGTGCGCCATCTGGGTGAGTCTTCGGGACATCATCTATGGCAACTCGCTCACGGCGAGGACCACCGATCCATCTCCACCGAACGAGGATCTCGATCGATTTCCCGAGAATCTACATTCGAGATCGACATCCAGCGTGGAGCCGCGAGCGATGGTTTTCTCAGGGAAGCGGCCGAGGAGGTGGCTCGCAGTTTGCGCGATGAAAACTTGCGTGCCCGAACCGTTCGACTCAAGGTCAGAACCGGTTCCTTCAGGACGATGAGTCGCAGCCTCACCCTCGATATGCCCACCCAGGAGCCGGGCCCGCTGTTCGAGACCGCCAGATCGCTGCTGGCAGAAGTGGAACTGGAAGGCGAGGGGATTCGACTGCTCGGCCTCGGAACTGGCAATCTGATTCCACAGTCGTCGCCACTCCAACCCGGCCTATTCGAGGACCGGGCCGCGGCCCAGCGCCAGCAGGTGGTCTCTCAGTTGCTCGACCGATCACGCCGGATCGAAGGAGGAGCGGGATTGGAGCGAGGCAAACTACTCTCCAAGCCGCCCGAAGATTCAACCACCGTTGATTCGAAACGGCGGGATGATCCAACTGGCGGATGATCACCGATCAGTTTGATTTTCTTCCTCGCTTGAAGATCTGCAGGTTGAGCATCTCGACAAAGGCGGAGAATCCCATCGCAAAGTAGATGTACCCCTTCGGGATATCCAAATGCCATCCCTCCGCCACCAGCGCAAAGCCGATCAGCATCAGGAAGGACAACGCCAGCACCTTCACCGTCGGATGTTTCTCGACGAAGCGCGATACAAATCCGCTGAAGATCAGCATCACCATCACAGATAGCACCACAGCGATCACCATCACGGTCAAAGATTTCGCCATCCCCACGGCGGTGATCACTGAGTCGAGGCTGAACACCATATCGAGAAGTGCAATCTGCAGCAGCACCGACATGTAACTGACCTGAACGGCGGGCCCCTTCTCCTTCTGATCCTCTCCTTCGATCTTATCATGGATTTCGCGAGTCGATTTCCCGAGCAGGAACAACCCGCCTCCAATCAAGATCAGGTCTTTTCCAGAAATTGAGTGGTCAAAGATGGTAAAGAGAGGTCCGACCAATTTCAGCAGCCATGAGATGGAGAAGAGCAGCAGGATCCGAGTTCCCATGGCGATCAGCAGGCCCAATTTCCGGGCAGCATCTCTCTTCTTCTCTGGTAGTTTCCCTGCCAGTACTGCGATGAAGATGAGGTTGTCGATGCCCAACACGATTTCCATCAGGGTCAGTGTGCCCAGGGCGATCCAGGCATTGGGATCATGGATCCATTGAATGTCGAGCATCGCTCTACTCGCCTTCCCTTAGCAGTTCCAGAATTTCGTCATGAACATCCTTCGCATCGATGGATGGTTCCCGGCTCGGCCACGATCTCACCATCACGGGACCCAGTTCAGGCCGGGAAGGAAGGCGACCATGACTCCCTCTCACCATCGAAGGATCGGTCGAGATCACGTCGAGCAATGCTCTCATTCCCAGTTTCTTCTGTAGCAGTCGCCAACCGATCTTCAGTGCCGGCCAGCGCAAGGCTGGATCGACAAACAACTCCGCAGGGTCGTATCCGGGCTTGCGATGGATATCCACGGTGCGTGCAAAATCGGGGGCCAGTGCCTCATCCTGCCACCACGGGTACGCAAACCAGCAACCGGGTTGCGCCAGCAATATCAGATCTCCTGCCCTGGAGTGGCCCAGCCCCACCGCCGTGCGTTGATCCCCGGAAAGAACCCTGTCGACTCCTTCGAGTCGCTGCAGCCGATCGATCACTGCGGTGGCATTGGCGTCGGCAGAGAGATGAACATGGGCGAGTTGATGGTCACAGACTGCGAAGGCGCGACTACGATGGACATCCAGTAGATCCCCGTGTCCGGTGCTTTGCACCTGAAGGTCTCCGGACCGTGCCAGTAGACGATTGGGGAATACTGGCCGAGTGACATCTTCCACCCCGTATTCGGAGAGCACCATCCAGTCGGCGCCGCGGCTGCGACTCGCTTCCACGAGACGATTCAACTCCACATCGAGTTGTTGCCTCGATCGTTGTCCCTGCGGCGAATCGGCGCCGTACCTCTGGTCGTCGTAATCGAGATGAGGCAAGTAGACCATCAGAACATCTGGATCCTTCTGCTCGATCATCGAGATGGCAGAATCGACGATCCAGCGTGTCGATGGGATCCCGGCTCGCGGCCCCCAGAAGTCGAACAGGGGAAACCGACCCAGTTCTTTTTGCATCTCGACGGGTAGTTCGGGTGGTTCACCATAGACCGAGGGGATCTTGCGTCCATCTGCCGGATATTCAGGGCGAGGGGTGAGACTCCAGTCCGCACCACTGCCCATGTTGAACCACCAGAAGAGATTGGCGACGGTCAGCCCCTGCTGTCGAAGTTGCTCGATGAAGGTCGGGGATTCGATCAGATCTCGCGGTTGTAACCAGAAACGGACCTCCCGAGTATCGCGATGGAACCAGCCGTTTCCGACAATCCCATGAGCGCTCGCATCCTTACCGGTCAGGAATGCCGCTTGAGCGGCGCAGGTGACTGCAGGCAAGGGAGGGGTCAAGAATGAAACAGATCCCTGCTCGATGATGGAAGCCAGGGATGAGAAGTGCGGCAAATCCTTGTGCCGCATTCCGACGGTAATGGCGATGACCAGTTTCACCGGGGCTGCTCCGCGCCATCGGAGTGGCACTCCGGTTCGGCCAGTTCGGCGTCCCCCGCTTGCGGATGCTGTTCATGGCGTTCGGTATCTTCGGCGACCGGGAACAACTGCTCGACGATGCGACAAAATTCTGCTGCGTTCGCAGCGATGGTCACCTCGGCACGAAAACTCTTGGCCCCGCGGACTCCCGTCAGGTAACGAGCCGCAAATTTCCTCATCAGGATGGTGCCGAATGGATCTCCGTGCATCTCGACCAGTTGAGCATGATGTCTGAGCAACTGCTCTCGCTGCTCGAGCAGTGTCGGCTGGGGAGGAATCGGATCTCCCCGCAGAGCCGCGGCGATCTCGCGAAACACCCAGGGAGCGCTGAGACAGCGTCGGGCCACCATCACACCGGCGGCTCCTGTGTTCTCGAAGGTCTTCAAGGCGCTGGCAGCATCGACCACATCACCGTTGGCGATCACCGGAATCGACACCGCTTCCACCACCTCGGCGATCCGCAAGTGGTTGACCGGAATGCCGTATCCGTCCTTGGCTGTTCGACCATGAACCGTCAGGGCTGCGGCGCCTGCAGCTTCCGCCGCACGCGCCACCTCGAGAGATGTGATCTCGTCAGGGTTGGGTCCCAGTCGAATCTTTGCCGTGACAGGGATCTCACCGGCACCTCGAATGGTGGCTTCGATCATCCTGGCGATGGTCGAAGGATCTCGTAGTAACTGGGCACCCGCTCCCTGCTTGCCCATGATTCGCTTCTTCGGACAACCGAAGTTCAGATCGATGACGGAGACTCCCAGATCGACCAGACGACGCGCCGCTTCCTCGACCATCTGCGCCTCTCGATCCCACAGTTGAACCCCGAGTGGCCCCGGTTCATCCGCCACTCCAACCAGTCTCTCCGGAGGAATGTTGCCTCGTACCCAGCCTCCCGCCGAGACCATCTCGGTATACATCAGTCCGCACCCCCCCAGTTCACGGACGATGCGACGAAAGACCAGATCGGTAAAACCAGCGATGGGAGCCTGCAAGATCGGGGTGGCCAGCGGCAGCGAGCCGATCTGAAGCGGCGAGACCTGCGGCCCCTTCGAGACCTGCGGTGAGATCGATGTCGCATCGTGAGCCACTGCTGGCACCGATTCGGTGCGATCTGTAGTGATCGAACGATCTGTCTTCATCGGGTGCCTTTCGTCGACCCCGCAGCGGAAGCCGCGTCTCCCGCTCGACAGGATAGCGATTTCAGCGCCCCTACGCCAACGAGACCAGCGACGAAGATGGGGTCCTCAGCGTCAGCGCCTCGAGTAGATCGACGCTTTCGATCTGCTCCCCCGACCTCATATCCGCTATGGTTCTGGCCAATCGGAGCCACCGGGTCAGCCCCCGGGTCGAAATGGCACCTTGTTGCTGTCCGTCCAGCAACAGTTGACGTGCTTCCCCGGAGAGCGGCGCCCAGATTCGATGATCGGACCATTCCAGGTCTCTGTTGGGTCCCTGCTGACCCCGGGCCCGGGCTCTCTGTCGCGTCTGCTCGATCCGAGCACGCACCACTGAACTCGATTCGAGCGAACCATCTGGTGGATCGAGTAGCTGCCGACCGGAGATCGGCTCGATCTGGATGTGAAGATCGACACGATCGAGAATCGGTCCCGAGATCCGCGCACGATAGTGGGCCAGGGTGGCGTTGGAACAGCGACATCGCTGCGCTCCAGGAGCCATCGCGTGGCCACAGGGGCACGGATTCATCGCCGCAATCAACAGGAATCGAGAGGGGAACTTGCGGCTCCACCCCGATCGAGAGATGGTCACTGCCCCCTCTTCCAGCGGCTCCCTCAGCGCCTCCAGTGATCGACGCGCCAGTTCGGGAAACTCATCGAGGAACAGCACCCCATGATGGGCCCGTGTCACTTCTCCTGGAACCGGTGGTGAGCCGCCACCGATCAGTCCCGCCCAACTGACACTATGATGAGGTGCACGGAAGGGACGAGTCGTCACCAGTTGTTGGTGACCGACATCCCCACACACTTCGTGAATCTGCGTCACCTCGACCTGTTGGTTGCGATCGAGCGGTGGCAACAGGCCTGGCAATCGTCGAGCCAGAAAACTCTTTCCTGAACCGGGAGGACCCACCATCAGAAGCGAGTGCTCGCCGGTGGCGGCAATCTCCAGCACCCGTCGCGCCTGCGCATGACCCCGCACATCGGCAAGATCTTCAAAGGGCTGCTCGGGATCGATCGCTTCGGCGGAATTCGGTGCAGGTGGATCGGTGCGCGCACCGCGGAGCACCTCGAGCGCCTGCTGCAAGGTCGAGACTCCCACCACCTCGATCCCTTCCACGGCACTCGCCAGCGAGTGATTGGACGCAGGAACCATCACCGATCGTGCCGTGGAACGACGTAACCGGGCGATAATTCCCAGGCACCCCGCCACCGATCGCACTCGACCATCGAGGGCCAATTCTCCCAGCACCGCCCACCCCGCAAGGAATTCCGGCTCGATTTGGCCACTCGCGGCGAGGATCGAGATGGCGATGGGGAGATCGAAGGTGGCTCCGTCCTTGTGCCAGGATGCAGGAGCCAGGTTGATGACGATTCGATGTCGATCTGGATAGCGAAAGCCGGAGTTTTCCAATGCCGAGCGGATCCGCTCCCGCGCCTCGCGAATCCCCTTGCCGGGTAAACCGCTGATGACAAAGGAGGAGAGCGCTGGGATCAGGTCGACCTCGACCTCCACCTCCCGCCCCTCGATCCCGAACAGATCCCCAGAAAGTAAGCGGAACGCCATGCGACTCCCCTGCGTTTTGTCGATACCGCCGGAGTGTAATGATCCGATCTAGCCCAGATCAGCAGTGAGATCGTCTCTCTGGCCCTAATTCGGACGGGCAGGTATACTCCCCCGTCCTGAGATCCGCAGCGAAACCGCGTCGCTGACCTCCCACCGGAGGGATTACGGATTTCCGTCACCCTGGAAGGGGGACCATGTCGGCTGCTTCTCGAGTTCCTTCCCTGGCCATCCTCATGGTGCTGCTCATCGGCAGCTGGATACCCACGAATGCTGCGGTCCCTCCCCCCACGGATGATGCGATCGACAAGATTGTCGACCGATACATCGGTGGCCCGCTCGCTGAAGTCTGGCAAGGCGCAGTGCGGCTCGAACGTCTCGGCGACGATTCCATCGGTGGCGTCCAGCAATTGCTGACCCACGAAAATCGTTCGGTTCGACTGATGGCTTCGAAGGCGCTGCTGTCACTGGGAGAAGCAGAAGGGGTGCGAGATGTCCTGATCGCCATCGGTGAGAATGGAGATGCTCCCTCGGTCGAACGATCCGCAGCGATCTCCTTGATGAGTGACTTCCGCGACAACCCTACCGAAAGATCACTGAGAGCCATCGCCAAGAGTGAAGCCAAGGGAGATCCCCTGCTCAGGGTGGCGGTGGGTAAGTGTCTCTACCAGGTGACCCGAGATCGAAAACTCGCTCGCGAGTTGCTGCATCCATTGCTGAGAGTTGACGATGCCGATGCGCGCACCGGAGCTGCGATCGCCCTGGCACAACTGGGACTCTTCGACGGGGATGTGAAAAACCTGCTTCGAAGCATCGAACTGGAGCCGAGCGCTCAGGGATCTCTGGCCAAGGTGCTGCTGGAGCGCGACCGTCTACTGCGCTCGCTGGAACGGAAGTCGGATGCAGAGCCTGCTCCTGAGAGCGAGCGGATCGCCGAGGCAGAGAAGAATATCCTCCAACTGGAAACTCTCCTGCTACGCAAGGATCAGGAGATCGAGCGCCTCACTGCGAGAAAAAACAGGGGTAGTACCACCAAACATCCGCTGCTCGATGAGATCATGCGGCGGATCCGCCACTTCTACGTCGATCCAGATCTGGTCGATGATGAGAAGTTGCTGATCGAAGCGGCCAAGGGAATGGTCGGGAGCCTCGACCCCTTCTCCTCCTTCATGGATGTGACCGACACCAAGGAATTCTACGAGGGAATCACCGGCGAATACGCAGGAATCGGTGCCCAGGTTCAGATGGACCCCAACACCGAGACTCTGAAAATCATCCGCCCCATCTACAAGGGACCCGCCTATCGATCGGGAATGATCAGCGAGGATCTGGTCATCGAGGTCGACGGTTTATCGACCAAGGGCAAGCCACTCGACGAGATCGTCAAGGGGCTCAAGGGGAAGCCTGGCACCTCGGTGCTCTTGAAGGTGTTCCGCAGGGGCTGGAGAGAGGCTCGTGATTTCGAGATCACTCGTGAGACGATTCAACTCGATTCGGTACTGTACCAGATGCTTCCCGGAAAGTTGGGATACATCGGCCTGGCACAGTTCGGCGACACCGCTGTCAAGGAAGTGATTACCGCCCTCGACGAACTTGAAAGTCAGGGGATGCGTGGATTGATCTTCGATCTCCGGAGTAATCCTGGTGGCTATCTCCAGTCTGCAGTCTCGCTGGTCGATGAGTTCGTCGACGACACGTCGATGCCCATCGTTTCACAGAAGTCCGGAAGTGGTGTTTTCGAGGACTCGGAGAAGTTTGCCACCAAGGGAATGCGTGACGATTACCCGATGACGGTGCTGGTCAATGGCTCCAGCGCTAGTGCTTCCGAGATCGTTTCGGGAGCGTTGCAAGATTTCAAGCGCGCCAAGTTGATCGGCGTCAAAACCTACGGCAAGGGCAGCGTCCAGCGCTTGCTTCCGATGGCCGACAGCGTCAATCGACTGCTGGGTGGAGAGTCCACCTTGCGGCTCACCGTACAGCACTACTATCTCCCCAGTGGACGATCGATCCACACCCAGAGAGATCCTCAAGGCAAGATCCTGGTCGAGGGTGGAATCGATCCAGACATCATCAAGGAGCCGACGGAGATCCCGCTGTGGCGGATCGAAGCGCTGGGACGTCTGTCCGACAACAAGGCGTTCGAGAAGTGGATCGATGAGAACTACCAGGAGAACAAGGATCTGGTCACCAAGATTGTCGAATCAGGCGATGACAATGGCAAGATCATCTATCCAGGATTCGACAGCTGGTTCGAACAACAATCCGATACCGGAGTCACCGAGGATGATGCTCGGTACGGCTTGCGCAGCAAATTGCGCCGCATGATCGAGGATGAACGCGGCAGCCAGTTCGCCTGCGACTACGTCGAGGATGTCCAGTTACAGGGTGCCATTCTTGAACTGCTCGGCAGCCTCGGCACCGAGGTTTCGACCATCCCTCAGTACGTCGACCTGGTCGTCGATGAGACCAAGGAAGCCAAGGGTGAGAGCCTGTAATCCGCTACGATATCGCTTCAGCGAAAGAAACCGGGGGAAGGATGCTCTGACATCCTTCCCCCGGTTTTCTGATTACAAATCTGGATTCGAGTTCTCCAGCACAACTGTCGATCTCGCGGAAGGTCAATCCTCGACTTCGTATTTCTCGTGGCCACTCTTCTTCAATTCAGAGATTTCCTTCATGGTAGTTGCGGCCTCTTCCAACTTGCCATCGATCAACAGTTTCTCAACCTGTAGCCACTTTTCCAGCACCTCGATCAGACGCTTGCGGTAATCCGCCTTCATCCGAGCCTGTGCTTCCCCCTCGAGTTTCAATGCCGCTGAGGGAACCAGTTTCTTCGCCTCCACCACACCCTTCTGTGCCACCGATATCGCAAGGAGAGCGGCACCGAGTTGCTTCTTGCGCAGTGCACGGCGAACCGCTTTGCCTCCTCGGTGCATTTCTTCCATCGCCTGCTCGATCGCCTCATCTGGCCCAATCTCAGCGGAGCAGTTGAGATTCCGGTACTGATCTCCATGGGCCACAGGAGCACTGAAACTGACCCGGCCAAGAAACAGCATGGCGCTCATTCCGAGGATCCAGATCCACACGGTGATGGTCATGGTGGATTTCATCAAATCTTCTCATTTCATTCTATTGAGTTCAGGATTGAGGAGTTGACCGCGCCGACTCGCAGCAATGGGCCCACTCAGGAAAAGTATGAACCCCTCAATTCGGTCCAGCATTCAGGATTCGGAGGTTTAGCTGTACTCACTCCATGGCTTGACCAGCATCTGCTGAGGATCGCGGATTTCCCACAGTGCCTCGACCAGCAAGTTCGCCGCCTGGATGTTGGTCAGCATACTGATGCCGTAGTCCACCACCTTGCGGCGAATCAGGTATCCACTCGTCAGATCCTTGCGTTCAAGGCTGCGCGGAACATTGATGACCAGGTCGATCCTGCCATCTTCAAGAGCCTCGATCACATTGGGAGACTGGGAGTCGAGAGGCTGATGGAGCATCGTCGAATCGATTCCATTCTGCTCCAGGAATAGATGAGTGTTGGGAGTGGCGTAGATCGGCAACCCCAACTCCTCGATCTTGCGTGCACTGTCGAGGAAAGCCGCCTTGCTCTCGATGGTGCCGGTCGACAGCAACACGCCCTTTTTCGGCAAGTTGAACCCGACCGATATCAGTGCCTTGAGGTAGGCTTCCTCGACCGTGTCACCCAGACAGGCGACCTCGCCGGTGGAAGACATCTCCACTCCCAGTAATGGATCCGCACCCTTGAGACGGGAGAAGGAGAACTGAGGCGCCTTGACACCAACAAAGTCGAACTCGAACGCCGACTTCGAGGGCGATTCGACCTTTTGTCCCAGCATCGCACGCACCGCATAGTCGATGAAATTCTCCTTGAGAATCTTCGAGACGAACGGGAAGGAGCGAGACGCTCTCAGATTGCACTCGATCACCTTGATGTGATTGTCACGAGCGATGAACTGGATATTGAAGGGACCGGTGATGGAGAGCGCTTCTGCGATGCCCCTGGCGATCCGCTTGATCCGCCGAGTTGTCTCGAGGTAGAGACGTTGCGACGGGAATACCATCGTGGCATCGCCAGAGTGAACCCCGGCATTCTCGACATGTTCACTGATGGCGTAACAGACCACATTGCCATCCTGGGCCACTCCGTCCAGTTCGATCTCCTTGGCCCCGGCGATGAACTTCGATACCACCACCGGATGCTCGCGAGAAACATCGGCAGCGGCCTTCAGGTAGATTTCCATCTCCTCGTCGGAGTGTGCCACACTCATCGCAGCACCACTGAGTACATAGGATGGGCGGATCAGTACCGGGTATCCACAGCGTTCCGAAAAGGAACAGGCATCTTCAATGCTGGTCAACTCGCGCCACTCGGGCTGGTCGATCCCCAGATCGTCGAGCAATGACGAGAATCTCTCACGATTCTCCGCTCGATCGATGCTGTCGACGTCGGTCCCGAGGATCTTGACTCCCCGACTTCCGAGAGGAACCGCCAGCTGGTTGGGAATCTGACCTCCGACGCTGATCACGACCCCTTGGGATCGCTCCAGTTCAACGATGTCGAGTACTCGTTCGAGCGACAACTCCTCGAAGTAGAGGCGATCGCAGGAGTCGTAATCGGTAGAGACGGTCTCGGGATTGTAATTGATCATGACGGTGCGGTGGCCGGCGCGAGCCAGCGCATCTACTGCGTTGACGGCGCACCAGTCGAACTCGACCGAGGAGCCGATCCGGTAGGCACCCCCACCCAGCACCACGAAGGGAGCGGGATCCCTCGGTACGACGTCGTGGGTCGATCCGTTGTAGGTCATGTAGAGGAAATTGGTCTGCGCTGGATACTCTGCTGCCAGTGTATCGATCTGCTTCACCACCGGACGGATTCCCAGTTCCTCACGCCGATCTCGCACATCGAGTGCGGCCTGATAACCGGACGGAATCGGCTCTGCTCGATCGAGAGAACGAGCGACCTGGTTATCACTGAATCCCAGTTCCTTGGCACAGCGCAGCAACGATGGAGGAAGTTCCTCGAACGAGTAGTTCTCGATCTGCTTCTGACACTTTGCCACCTCGCGCACTCTTTGCAGGAACCATGGCGTGATCTTGGTCAGCGCGTGAACCTTATCCACACTCCAGCCACGCTTGAATGCCTCACCGATGGCGAAAATTCGCTCCTCCGTGGGCACCTCGAGCAACTGGTGAAGATCGTCCTCTTTGAAATGATTTCTTGCTGAAACCAGTCCATGAGCTCCGACACCCAGCATTCGACAAGCCTTCTGCAAAGCTTCCTCGAACTTGCGGCCGATCGACATCACCTCCCCGACGCTTTTCATCTCGCTTCCGAGACTGGTCGAGACACGACGGAACTTCTTCAGGTCCCACCGAGGCATCTTGATGACACAGTAGTCGAGAGCCGGCTCGAAGCAGGACGAGGTGACCTTGGTGATGGAGTTGGGAACATCGATGAGACAGTATCCCAGTGCCAGTTTTGCCGCGACAAAGGCGAGTGGGTAGCCGGTCGCCTTCGAAGCCAGGGCAGACGACCGGGAAAGGCGCGCATTGACCTCGATGATCCGGTACTCGTCACTCTGAGGGTGCAGTGCAAACTGCACGTTACATTCCCCGACCACTCCCAGATGGCGAATCAACTCGATCGAGATCGATCGAAGACGATGGTAGTCGTGATCACTGAGAGTCTGGGAAGGAGCCACCACGATGCTCTCTCCGGTGTGGATCCCCAATGCATCGATGTTCTCCATGTTGCAGACCGTGATGCAATTATCCTGGGCATCGCGGACCACCTCGTACTCGATCTCTTTCCAACCTTCCAGGTACTCCTCGACGAGGATCTGTGGAGCGTTGGCGAAGGCATTGTTGGCCATCTCGGTCAACTCTTCGGCATTTCTCGCAATGCCGGAACCCTTGCCTCCCAGTGAAAATGCAGCACGTACCATCACTGGATAGGAAATCTCCTCGGCAGCAGCCAGCGAAGTAACCAGATCCTCACAGGCTCGACTTCGAGGCGTATCGAGTTTGATCGAACGCAACACCTCGGCAAACAGGTGGCGGTCTTCAGTGGTCCGTATCGTTTCGAGTGGAGTCCCCAGTACCTGGATGCCATGCTTCTCGAGAATCCCCTGGCGATCCAACTCGAGGCCGCAGTTGAGCGCCGTCTGCCCGCCGAAGGAGAGCAATATTCCATCGGGTTTCTCACGCTCGATGACTCGCTCGACAAAGTGTGAGTTGACCGGGAGAAAGTAAACCTCGTCGGCCAGATCGGCACTGGTCTGGATGGTGGCGATGTTGGGATTGACCAGAATGGTACGAATCCCCTCCTCGCGGAGTGCCTTGATCGCCTGCGATCCCGAGTAATCGAACTCGCCTGCTTCACCGATCTTGAGGGCACCACTGCCGAGGATCAGGACCTTTTCGGGTCGAATGACGTCTCGCCCCGAAGTGGACCCGGGACCGACACGGTTGTGAGCAGGGTTTGGCTGACTCATCGGGCCACCTCCAGCAGGCGGTCAAACAGTTCGGCGGCGTCGTGGGGTCCGGGATTGGCTTCCGGATGGAACTGGACCGAGAAGAAGGGTTTCTCGAGGTGACGGATGCCCTCGTTGGAACCGTCGTTGGCGTTGGTGAACCACTCTGCCCAGCCAGCGGGGATCCGCCGGCCATCGACGGCGTAGCCGTGATTCTGGCTGGTCACCCAGCAGCGCGAGGTTCCCACCTCGACACAAGGTTGGTTCTGACTGCGGTGACCGAAGTCGAGCTTGTAAGTATCGAAGCCCGCCGCCAGTGCCAGCAATTGATTGCCGAGACAGATCCCCATCAAGGGTCGATCTCCATTCAATGCGATCCGTACATGATCGATGGTCTGACGGGCCATCTTCGGATCTCCGGGACCGTTGGAGAGCAGCACCGCGTCCCCCTCTTCGGCAACGAAGTCATGATCCCATGGAACCTGCAAGACATCCGCGCCACGTTTCAAAAGGCTACGAGTGATGCTGGTCTTGGCGCCACAGTCGACCAAGATGACTCGCAACGCTCCTTCGACACCGCAGCGGTGGAGGATTGGTTGATCGCAACTGACCTCGGCCACGACATTGCGCTGACCCGGATCCTGATACGGTGCATTCAACACCTCTTCGCGGTCGACACTTCCCTCGATCAGCAGTCGTCCTTTGAGGGTTCCGGCGTTGCGAAGAATCCGCGTCAATGCACGGACATCGATCCCGGTGATTCCGGGAACTCCTTCTTCGATGAGCCACTGGTCGAGGGAGCGAGTGGCATTCCAGTGACTGTAGTCACTCGATAAACTCTGGATCACCAGCGCTTGCGCCTGGATACGGGATGATTCAAATCCGTGGCAGAGGGGGTCCCCTTCCGGCTTGGCAGGAACACCATAGTTTCCAACCAACGGATAGGTGAGAGCCATCAACTGGCCACGATAGGACGGATCGGTGAGAGACTCGGGATACCCGACCATGCCGGTGGCAAAGACCACCTCACCGGAAACGGAACGATTCGCACCGAATGCCTGGCCGTCGAAAACGGTACCATCTTCCAGTTCCAACCGTGCCTGGCGAAAGGATGCCATCCCTGTCACATCTGATTCTGAAACACTTTCCGACCGTGCCGGACTCGAGTCCACTATGGGATCTCCCAAGAAACTGCCTTTCGCCCTGAACCGGAACTGAAAAACCAACGGTTTTCCCCTGCCGGCACCAAATGCTGCGGGAACGTCAGGTGCCATGCCCCCCCATGGAGGTCTCCTCGGGGACCGATCGCAGATCCTGAGTATCAGATTTTAGAGGGGCAACCGGGTTCAGGAAAGCAACCTCACCAAGAACTCAGAATTTCCATCCGATCAGCAATCCGCCCCGACCGGTGCTTCCCTGATCGCGACGATAACTGAACAGATCGCCATCGGAAGCGCTACAGCGCACATCCAGGGCGATCCGGTCAGACTCGACCCCCCCCCGCAGCAGTTGCTCTCGTAGCACCGTTCGCAGGTCGATGCCCTCATCTCGGACCGCAGCCTCGGCCCCAGGCAAGCCCGCCAGCGCCTGATGGACCTCGGGACCGACCCGATATTTTTCTCCGGAGATCGCCGGAGAGAGGATCGCCAGCGCCTCCGGACCCGGTTCCAGCAGCTCCAGCAACCGCATCAGCGCCCCCTCGGCGGTGCCACGCCAACCACAATGGGCGACCCCAGCACGCCGAGTGAGGGGATCGGCGATCGCCACCAGCGGACAGTCCGCCGTGAGAGAAAGAGCGAACACCCCCGGCTCGGTCAGCACCACCACGTCTCTCCCGGCAAGACGAGCCGAAGGGGCCAGCGCCCCCTCCCCCCGGTGCTGCAAACCGACCTCGGCCACCTCGCTACCGTGGCACTGCCCCGCCACCACCACATGCTCGAGTGAAATGGCGGCCGCCTCTGCAAATCTGCGGCGATTTTCGCGCACTGCAGCGGGATCGTCCCCGGTCGAGAATCCCAGATTGAGAGAATTGAAAGGGGCCGCACTGACCCCACCCCAGCGATCGGGAAAACTCGCAATCAACCCCTCGCAGCGGCCGCCGCTCCTCAAGGGAGCGGCCAGGTCGACGACGCGAAGTGGTTTCACGGGGAGGATGGCATCTGCGGCGAATCCGCCAGCGGAGGCGAACCACTGTCGCCATCGTCTTTCAGCACCGGCACCACGAACTCCCGCACCAACGTCTTGAAGATCGCCGCCAGCGGCACCGACAGCAGCATTCCGATGATACCGAACCAGTGGGTGAAGATGAGAAAGGTCACGATGACGGTGACCGGATGGAGGCCGACCTCATCCCCGAGCAATCGAGGGATCAGCACGATGCCCTCGATCGCCTCCATCGCGATGAAGACTCCTGCCGTCGCCAGCAGCAGCCACAGCTCATGGTGTTCAAACCAGCACATCCCGAGTGCCGGAATCGCCGCCAGCCACACTCCGATGTAGGGCAAGAGGGAGAGGAACCCGGCGGCGAAGCCGACCAGGAATCCATAGGGAACCCCGGTCAGTTGCAAGCCGATACCGGTCAGTACCCCCTTGACGACGCAGACCAGCAGTCGGCCGCGAAAAAATGCCGAGAGGATCTGGTGGATCTCGAGAGCGATCTTCTCCGTCCTGCCACGGGCGTTGGCTGGAATCCACTGGCGGACACGGGCGATCATCGGATCGATCTCGATCAGAAAGAAGAACACGTAGACCGGCAGCAGCAGTAGCCAGCTGCCCAGTTCCAGCAACCGCTGGAACGGCCCCACGCCATCATCGGAGACGCCGGTGGTCGCCCCCATCCGCTCGATGGCTTCCGCCAGTTCCTCACCCTCCCAACTCCGCGTCGGGCCCGCTTCCTCACCGGAGCCGAACCAGGCCTCGATCACTCGACCAGCGGTCGCATCGAGTCCAGATTCGACCCTTCTGGCGAGCGCCTCTTCTGGATCGAGATCTTCATCGGCACCGTATCGCTCAGCGATGCGGTCCTTCCAGCGCTGAAATCCGACCGCCACTCCTGGAAAATCACGATCGAGGTAAGCTTGCGCCTCTCGCATCCAGCCCGGGTCAAACTCGCCGTCCCCGTCGCGATCGATGTACCACTGTCCCGAGGAGTCCTGCAGTGCTTGCGGGTTCTGCTGCGCCAGTGGCTGCGAGATCGAGGTATCCCCCACCAGCCGACTGGCGAGGGTGGCTCCGCCACGGGCGACCGCCACGGAGCCCGCCAGCAGCGCCCCGATCAGCACCATCGAGGAGAGGAGGAAGATCAGCACCACCGCCGGCAGCCGACTCAGCCCTCGCTTCTCCAGACCATCCGCCAGCGGATCGAGGATGTAGGCGATGAAGAGGCCCGCCAGTAACGGGGCAAAGATGGAGCGAAGCCACAACAGCGTAGCGATGGTCGCCAGAGCGACCAGTACCAACATCAACGGTCTCAGGAAGCGCTTCGGTAGGATGCGGTCCACTGGTCCTTCTCCTGGCAGTATTCGAGTTGTGGCTCGATGGCAAAGACATGCTCGAAGGTCATGCCCCCGAATCCACCGACGAAATCATCGAGACGATCGGAATCACGTTTCCCGAGCAGTTGGTAGTCGATCAACTGGTAGACCATCTTGCCA
>DUAN01000084.1:27619-31401 GCA_012960845.1 Planctomycetota bacterium
TCCTCGGCATCGTGGATCCCCCAGGAGGCGAAGACACAACTGGTCAGACAGCCGTACTCCAGGATGGCATAGCGACGCACCGATTCCAGTAGCTGGTGAGCTCCGACATGATGACGGTCATCGGTCAGGATCGGTTCGTAGTTCTCGATGCCATGAACATGGCGGACCGAGTGATCGAGCGCATCGAAGAGGAATGCAAAAGCTTCACGAGGGTACTCGTGACACTCCTGCATCAGCGTCTCGAACCGTTGTTCAGGTTTAGGGTCCTGCATGGGACCGCCTCCTGGTCCGGGTTCCCCGCGCGGCGAGCGGTTTCCCTCCGGACCTCGATGGGCGAATGGTAGGAGATGGCAGCATTCCAGCAAGCGTATCGGAGCCGGATTGGAAGATTCCATCGCATAACTCCTGGACAGTCACCAGCGGTAGGGGTCGTGAACTCAGGCCACCCCCAGCGAGCGGGGTAGGCGGATTCTCAATTGCTCCAGATCGGTGGCCGATAAGACCATCGCCGTCGCTTCCAGGCACAGATCCACCGAGCCGGAGCGCTCGGCATGGCGGGCGACATGGGACAGGAGAGTGGCCTTTTCCGCCGCTTGCCAGCGCCCCGGACCGACGGCGGGACGGAAGGCCCAGATCGCATCGGTCAGGACACGAATCGTCGCCAGCGCCATTTCCCGATCGGTCTGCCCCCCCGCATCCCCCGCCACCGCCACCAGATCTCGAGGATCTCGCACCGCAGAGTGAACGATCTGGGCGAGTGCCTCCTCCCCGCCACAGCGCTCCAGCGCCTGCTGCAGGAGGATCGCCGCCCCTGGCCTGCCACCGACCGCTCCGAAGAGCCAGCGCCCGCTGCTCTCATCGATCGGCACCGTCGCTAACACCTCGAGGAACGGCTCCAGCGTCAGTGGCCCCATCGTCACTCGCTGACAGCGCGAGATGATGGTCGAGAGCAATTGGGCGGGTCGGTGGGAAATCAGCAGGAACACCACCCCAGCCGGGGGTTCCTCGAGGATCTTCAGCAGTGCATTGGCGGCCGGCTCGGCCAGTCGCTCGGCGGGGTCGATCACCACCACCCTTCGATCGCCGCTTCGTAACGACAGCGATCGCATCATCTCGCGCAGTGTCCCGACCTCGATGCCTCGACTCTCGACCGAGGCGAGAATCTGCAAGGCGCCGTGATTGCCGCTGGCGAGCGCCTGGCAACTGCCACACTCGCCACAGGGGTTCATCCGCTGTTGCGCTCCACTGCCGACGGGTGAGCGGTTACAGAGCAGGGTTTTCGCCAGTTGCTGGGCCAGCAAACTCTTGCCGATCCCCTCCGGTCCCGCCAGCAGGTAGGCATGGGAGATCCGGTCACGGCCGAACACGCGCGACATGCACTGACGGATCGTGTCGTGACCGAGCACCTCATCGAAGGACATCGACCACCTCCTGGCGGATCCGTGCCTCGACCTGATCGGCGTCGAGGCGGCCATCGATACGAACCACTCGATCCCCCGCGATTCCCACAACCTTCTCGAAAGCTGCGACGGTTCGTTGTGCCAGCCCCGGGCGCGATTCGAAACGATCGGTGGCTCCGGAGCGTAGTGCCAGTCGCTTTGACAGTTGCTCCACGTGGATCTCCAGCACGATGTTGAGGGAGGGGCGACGATCACCCAGCACCACCTGACACAGTTGCGCCGCTCGCGCTTCACCCAGTTCTCCCGCCAGCCCCTGATAGACCACCGTCGACAGGTGGAAACGATCGGCGATCACCCATTGCCCCGCTTCCAGCGCCGGCTCGATCACCTCGTCGAGCAACTGGGCCCGGGAAGAGAGAAACAGCAACGCTTCCGCCTCGGCACACAACGGCTCATCGCCATCGAGCAGGATGTCACGAACCCGTTCCCCGAGGGATGTTGAACCGGGTTCCCTGACGGTGATCACCTGCTCTCCCTCGCTTCGTAGCCAATCGGCGAGGCGCTCGACCTGGGTCGACTTGCCACTTCCGTCGGCTCCTTCGAGGGCGATGAATCGAGACATCATGACAGCGGCACCTGCGCATCTGCCATGTAGGAGGAACGAACAAAGGGCCCCGAGAACACCATCGAGAAGCCGATCTGTTCCCCGATCTCTCGCCATTGTTCGAACTGATCGGGATGGACGTACTCGACCACCGGCAAACTGTCGCGATCGGGTTGCAGGTACTGTCCGATGGTCACGATCCGAACACCGGCACGGTAGAGGTCCTCGAGTAACGATTGGACCTCCTCTGGGGATTCACCGAGACCCAGCATCAGGCCTGACTTGGTCCACATGCGGGGGCGGCCCTCGACCGGTTCTCCGGCAGCGGCCACTCTCGAAAGCAGATCGAGACTGCGTTGATAACGCGCCCCTGGACGCGTCTTGAGGTAAAGAGACGGGACCGTTTCGATGTTGTGATTGAAGACATCGGGACGCGCATCGATGACGCGATCGATGTCGGCTTCACGCCCGCGGAAGTCGGGGGTTAACACCTCGACCTTGACGCCGGGGATACAATCTCGCAACTGCTCGATACAGCGTACGAAGTGACCGCTGCCCTGATCGGGAAGGTCGTCGCGATTGACCGAGGTGACCACGACATGCTGAAGACCCAGTTCCACCGCCGCTTCGGCGACTCGTCGAGGTTCGTCGAGGTCGGGAGGAGAAACCGGTCCCCCTCGCACCGAGCAGAAGGGGCAGGAGCGAGTGCAGCGATCCCCCAGCACCAGGAAGGTAGCGGTACCCCGCGACCAGCAGTGATTGCGGTTGGGGCAGCGAGCTTCCTCACAGATGGTATGGAGCGAGCGTTGCTGGAGTGCCCCTGCTGTGGAGTGCCCGGATGCACTGGAAGCCAGCGGCATCCGCAGCCACGAGGGGAGCCGGTCACGCTTCCAGCCCCCAGAGGAGGAGGCTTCGCTGCGGTTTCCGGTCTCGATCGGGTCGTTCGCTGACATCGATGACCTCCGGGAATCGGCCTCACTCAGCCGAGTAGGCACCCTAGCCCCAGTCGGAGGCTGCGGCAAGCAGCACCACCCATCCACCAGAAGGAGTGCTCTCCACCGTGGCTGATACTTCAGTGATGGGTGGAAAGAGCTTCCTGCAGTTCGGGCATCGCCTTCGTCATCGCATCTCGACCCGACTCGACGATGCTCGACAGATTGGTCATGTCGCTCCAGGTTCGCTGTCCGACCCTGGGACGGACCACGATATCTGCTTCCTCCAGTTCGATCTCGGTCAGCCAGTTGCGGGCGATGGTGGCGACTCGCTGGAGCGATTCCATGCCGGTGTCGATCTCTTGCCGTGGCAAGAGTCGACGCGATGGATCGATGGCCAGTACCACCGAATCGGGACTGGCCGCTCGCGCCGCCGCCACCGGAACACTGGAGACGGCACCCGCATCACAGAGGAGTAGCCCATCGAGTTCGACCGGGGGAAAGACCCCGGGGATGGCGCTCGATGCCGCCACCGCGGTGGCGAGCGATCCCGAGCGCAGCGTCACCATCCGCGCACTGAGTAGATCGAGAGCCACCACCTGCAGGGGCACTCGACAATCCTCGAATTGCCCATCCCCGACCAGGATATCGACCAGTTGGGTGAGAACCCCATCCTCGATCACCGATGGTCTTCTCGCCAGATTCGCCAGATGGAGTCCCCGTCGCAGCAGCGATCGAAGCGCCTGGAAGGGACCATTATCTTCATCGCTGGCGGCCGCCAGCATCATGCCGCCGAGACGAAGGTTGCGGAATTCGGCCGAGGACATCAACTCGATGGCGCGCATG
>DUAN01000085.1:0-3353 GCA_012960845.1 Planctomycetota bacterium
CAGTGCACTCTATTAGCGCTTCTTTGGCTTCTTCTTGGCGCCCTTCTTGGCGCCCTTCTTGGCGCCCTTCTTGGCGCTCTTCTTGGCGCTCTTCTTGGCGCTCTTCTTGGTGGCCTTCTTGGTGGCCTTCTTGGTGACCTTCTTGGTGGCCTTCTTGGCGGCCTTCTTGGTGACCTTTTTGGCTGCCTTGGCTTTGGCGGCCTTGGCTTTTGCGATCTTGTCCTTGGCTAACTTGGCTTTTGCTGCCTTGGCTTTTGCGATCTTGTCCTTGGCTACCTTGGCTTTTGCGGCCTTGGCTTTGGCGATCTTGTCCTTGGCGGCCTTGGCTTTGGCGGCCTTGTCCTTGGCTACCTTGGCTTTTGCTGCCTTGGCTCTTGCGGCCTTGTCCTTGACGGCTTTCACCTTGGCGGCCTTCTCCGCAGTTTTCTTGGCGATCTTGTCCCTGGCGGCCTTTTCAGCGGCCTTCTTTCTGGCGACCTTTTCTCGTTCGATCCTGATCGCCTCATCTTTGGCAGCCTTGGCGATCGCCTTCTCCTCAGCGGCTTTCTTCATCGCCTCTATCTTGGCGGCTTTGGCTGCCTTCTGTGCCGCAACTTTGGCTTGTTCCGCCTTCAAGCGCAGGGCCTTTTCGACGGCAGGGTCCGGGTGTTTTCTCGCTTCATCATGGAGGGCGAGAACGGCGTGAAGGAGTGGAATCTCGTTGAGTTCATCGAACAACTTACGCTGGCGTTGAGCCGAGGAGATGGACGAGGTCAGTAGACCCGCTCGTATCAGGCCTCCTTGGGCCCATGCTTCGAGCGGCACAGCGGGTTGGCCCTTGACGTAACTGAGTACCAACTGGCGCGCGAGGTCGGGGAGATCCGGTGACCGCTTGAAGAACTCTTTGACATCCACGATGGAATTTTCATGAATGAACTCCAGGTTGAGCATGTGGCGCCGCTCGAAGATCACCTGCATCATTTCCTTGAGTTGCATCGCCAGTTGCAAGGGGTCGTTCGCCTTCGAGATGACTTGGGAGACCTCACATGCGGAAGAGATTCGAACCTCATTCCAGTCCACGAATTCCGTCTTGAAGACTTCCCAGGCCTTGAGCAGATGGACGAGGGACATCGAGGAAGCCAGCGAGCCGAGAATCATCGTTTCCAGGACATCCAGATCCTTGATCTGGTGCAGAGTCGAATGGGATTTGTAGGCCTGCTGTGTGATCTGCTCGAGCGTGAGCTTTCCGCCGGGAGAGGGCTTCTTACCACCAGAAGTGGAATCACTGGTCGGGGCAGTTTTTGCCGACATCGGGTGTCCTTCCAGGACGGGTTCCAGGTTCGGGTCAGGGTCCTTCGGAGAACTGGATCCTCCAGCGAGTGGAATGGTTCGATCTCCGTCGCCAGGGTCATCTCTCGTGTGGGGAGACCGGGGAAGCGATCTCACCGACTGGAGATTCTATCGGGGAGGGGACAGGGGGGCAACGAGCGTCACTCTTCAATCCGAGCTTTTGGTCATCAGAGGATCTGCCTGGGGGTGGTGGTCTGGAGTTCTCGGAGTATTGCCGCCGGGAATGCGGTGGAAAGAGATCAACTCCGCTGCGATCGAGATGGCGATCTCCTCGGGAGTCCGTGATCCGATCGGAAGACCGATCGGTGCTCGAACCCGCTCCGCGATGGAGGCATCGGCACCGGCTTTTCGGAGATTCTTGAGGATGGCCCCGATCTTGCCCCGACTTCCGATCAACCCGATGTATCCGGCCGTGGTTTGTAAGGCACGATCGAGAGATAATTCGTCATGCATATGGCCCCGGGTAGCGATCACGATGCAACTATTACCGGTCACCAAGAGCCCATCGAGGCATTCTTCGAATGGACGACAAAGGACTTCCTTGGCCGCAGGAAATCTCGCAGCATCGGCAAAATCGGCTCGATCATCGATGATCGTGACACGCCATTGTAGGTTCGAGAGTACGTCGCACAGCGCCGAGGCGATGTGGCCGGCTCCCAGGATGAGCACCGCTGGAGTTCCGATCGGTTCGATATACACTTCAAATTCTCCTCCGCAGAGCAGCCCGGTCTCCGCCACCGTGGCAGCGGTCAGGCGAAAGGAATCCCTCTTTGGAATCCCGGTGGAGATCACTTCCATCGCCAGTCTCCAGATATCGGCCTCGGTACAGCCGCCACCGACGGTGCCGACTGTGGTTCCGTCTTCGCGCACCAGCATCTTCGCCCCGGTTTTGCCCGGAGTGGATCCGCTGGTGGAGACGATGGTCGCCAGCGCTGCACGTCCACCATCTTCGAGGATTTGAACCGCTTCCTGTAGTACTTCGAGCAAGGTGTATTCCTCCTATTGGACGTCCAGGGCAGTGAGAAACGGTATCAGAGGCGGGCTGGACACGCCACCGGGTGGGCCAAATCGCCGACTCCGTGATATCCTTTTCTGCGGGTCATCTAGGTACCTGCAAGGTACCTGGAGGTGGGACTGGATGTCGCGTTCATTACTCTCGAAAAGGCCCGGTGAGTGGCCCCTGCCCCCGGATCCAGGGGAGTCTCGCTTGCTCCTCGATCTCTTTCCGGACCCCCTGATCGTGGCTCGTGGGCCTCGTCGGAAGGTCATCGCCATCAATCGGGCATTCCTCGACCTGATCGGCTGTCAGGAGGCTGAGGATCTGCGCGATGTTGAACTGAGTGGCTGGTTTCATGAACAGGATCAGCATCGACTTCTCTCACTGGGAGGCGATGGCGAGTCAGAACCCGCTGCGATCTTGTTACGCATCCGTCACGGCGATGGTTGGCGACCGGTGGCGGTGGTGGGAGGGCGACGCGTCAGCCCTCGTGGAGAAGCGCGCTGGGTCTATCGATTGCGCATCCTCGATGAGAGCGGCGTTGGCCTGGAACGGGAAATGGAAGAGCAACGACGCCGCGCATGTGATGCCGTTCGAACTTCCCTACGTATTTTCCAGTTAACCGAAAAAATTAGAACTGCTCCCAGGCTCTCGACCCTGTTGATCGGGGTTCGGGACGAGGTCGATTTCTTCTCCAGAGCGGGCACGCTGCTCTGCTCGGATGGTCTGGGATACAGAGATGTGAGATTGTGGAGTTATCAAGGTGCAGCAGAAGAGATCAGCTGGTGCAGTCATCCTTCATTGAGCAGCCTCGATCACCTTTCGGATGAATCGGATCCTGGATACCGCAGACTTCCGCTGGCGGTCGGAAACGAACCACCCTGCGGATTGCTCGAACTCACCATCGATCCCAGAGAAGTGAAACTGCTGGAGGAGGCACCTCTTCTCAAGGACTGGCATGAAGATGTACTGCAGACGATCGGAGAAATCCTCGCGCTCACCCTGCAAAACTTGAGACTACATGATC
>DUAN01000085.1:3394-5287 GCA_012960845.1 Planctomycetota bacterium
TCCAACCGCCTTGCCCTGGTCTCGCAACTGGAAAAAGAAGTGCTCAGGGCTCGACGAGATGACGAGAATCTAGGTCTGTTGTTCGCAGACCTGGACGGCTTCAAGGGCATCAACGATCAACTGGGTCATCTGGTGGGGGATGAACTACTGCAGGAAATATCTGCAATGCTGAAGGGCTTCTTCCGAGAAAGTGATCATGTTTGCCGATACGGTGGTGATGAATTCGTGATCTTGATGCCTGGAAGCGGTCTCGCCGACATCGAGTGCAAGGGGCGGGAATTACTGGAGCAGTTTCGACAGATCCAATTCCTCGGTGGACGGGCGCGAGAAGTCTCGGATCTATCTCTTTCGGTGGGAGTTACTGTGCTGCGAGATGGACTGACCGGTGAGGATCTTCTCGCTGAGGCCGACACCGCACTGTATCGGGCCAAGCGAGAGGGTCGAGATCGGCTGGTGGTGGTCGAGCAGGACGCAGGAACCGAGAACTAGCCCTGCTCCTCATCGACATCATGGTCGGAGTTGGAACGCTCTTCACGCTCGAGGGCTGCTTTCTCATCTTCATCCCGAGCCGCTTTGATCACATCTTCGATCGCTTGGCTTTTCTGGTGACTCTCATCGAGGATGAACCGCAGGATCGGAGTTTCGCGCAGGCGGATCTGGGTGGTGAGAAGTGATTGAATCTTGCCTCGAGCGGCTTCGAGACCTCGCATCGAGGTTCGCTGCTGACTCTCTTTACCCATGATGGATACGTATACCTTGCACTCCTTCAGGTCGACGGTCGGCTCCACCGAAAGAACCGACAGGAATCCGATTCTGGGATCCTTCAGGTCAAACTGAATGATACGAGAGATTTCCTCTCTCAATTGACTGGCGATACGAGCACGACGGATCGACTTCATCGTTACTCCGAACGTGCTTCTGATTCTTCTAGTGTTCGAGTGGTCTTGATGACCTTGATGCTCTCGATGAAGTCGCCCACCTGGATGTCCTTGAATCCTTGGATCACGATTCCGCACTCGAAACCTTCGCGGATTTCCTTGGCATCATCCTTATCCCTGCGCAGGGAGGCGAGTCGACCCTCGTGGAGCACCTCGCCGTCACGGAGCAAGCGGATCTTGTCATCACGAGTGACGATTCCCTGACGGCCAATACAACCGGCAATGTTGCCCAGTTTGGTCGACTTGAAGATGGCCTGGATCTCGACTTTCCCCTGCACCTCTTCGGAAACGTCGGGGGCGAGCATCCCTTCCAGAGCCTTACGCATGTCATCGATGATCTCGTAAATCACCGAGTAGGTACGGATCTCGACTCCCTTGGAATCGGCCTCGGATCGTGCCCGGTCGGCGGCGGAAACGTGGAATCCTATGACGATCGCTTTCGAAGCGTCCGCCAGAAGGATATCGGATTCAGAAATCTCACCGACACCGGAGCGGATCACCCTGACAGCCACCTCACGGGTACGCATCGCTGCCAATTCACCCTTGAGAACCTCGAGTGTGCCCTTCACATCGGTCTTGAGCACGACCTTGATCTCACGAGTCTTGGCCTCGTCGATCTTGTCGAAGAGTCCCTCGAGGGTGACCTTTTGTCGCTCCGCTCGGTCTGTCTTCGCCTTCGCTTCCTGGCGTTCCTCCGCGATCTGTCTCGCCTTTGTCGCATCATCGAGGGCGTACAGTCGATCTCCAGCCTCGGGAAGGTCATTGAGTCCGGTGATCTCCACCGGCGTGGCGGGTGGGGCACTCTTCAGGTTTATCCCGGAAGTGCTCCGCAGGGTTCGGATCTTGCCGTGAGCCGGTCCGCAGACTACCGAGTCACCGGGTCGCAAGGTTCCATCCTGGATCAAGGCAGTGATGACATTGCCCTGTCCGGTAGACGCTCGGGAATCGAGAACCG
>DUAN01000086.1 GCA_012960845.1 Planctomycetota bacterium
TCGAGGATGTCGATGACGAAGTTTATGTCGAGGAACCGGCAGTGAGGATCCAGATCTTCCTGTCCGTCTTCAACGTTCACGTCAATCGCTCCCCGGTCGACGGAGTGGTGGAACACCTGAGACATGTCGATGGCAGTTTCAAGAGTGCGACCCAGGCCAGTGCAAGAGAGGTCAATGAACGTCAAGAGATCGGCATCCGGTCTCACGACGGGTTGAAGATCTTGGTGCGACAGATCGCCGGGCTCATCGCACGCCGAATCGTCTGTCCACTGCAAGCGGGAGATTCCATCGATCGAGGATTTGATTTTGGAATGATCCGATTCGGATCGCAGACGGAGATCGTGATCCCGCCAAAGGATGGGAAGAAATTCAAGGCCGCAGTGAAGGCTGGACAGAAGGTCCAGGGTGGAAGGACGATCCTTGGCGAATGGATTTAAGGATATGCCGCGTCACATCGCAGTGATTCCAAACATCATCACTCTCTGTAATGCAGTCTGTGGATTCATAGCATTGACCCTCATCGCGGGAAGCCTCGAGGGAGGTGAGACCCATCTGCTGGTTCGGCTGCATCAAGCTTCCTGGTTCATCCTGGCGGGCATGTTGTTCGATGTGTTCGACGGCAAGGTGGCTCGGGCCACCGGCGGAGGTACGACACTCGGGGCCCAACTCGATTCTCTCGCGGATCTGGTCACCTTCGGGCTCGCTCCGGCAGGATTGACGCTGGCGCTGTTTCACCACGGGAACCTCGATCCAGTCCATGATGCGGGGAATCCCCTGAGCAAGTTGATGTGGGTCTTCTGCCTCGCCTACTTCCTCGGAGCGCTGCTACGACTGGCGAGATTCAATTCAGTTCGAGACGGCCATGAAAGTGAAGACCATCTGGCCTTCGATGGGATGCCGACTCCGGGTGCCGCAGGGGTCATCACCAGCCTGGTATTGATGTACTTCACGCTGACCGACTGGGACGCCTGGTTCCTGACCTACTTCAGCGCCACCAAGCCAGAGGGTCTCGACCAGGCGCTTGCGCTGATTCCCCAGTACCTTCCGATCTGCTGCTTCTTGCTCGGCTACCTGATGGTCTCCAATCGGATCACCTACCCTCATGTGGCCAGCCAGATGTTTGGCCAGGGGATGCATTTCGACCGTTTCGCAAGCATGGTATTTGGCGTCACGGTGGTGGTGTTCTTCAAGGAGCCGTTGCTGTTTGTGATCTTCTTCGGATATGCGTTGTGGCCTGCGGCTCAGTGGATCGGTTCTCCTCTGAGACGATCGAAGGAGCCACCGGCCGCCGTTTCTGAAGAGGAGTGATGATGGATTGGGGTGTCAGGTTGGCTCTCGGATCCAATATGGGCGATCGAGATTCACACCTCGCCGCCGCCCGAGAACTGATCGCAGAGCGGGTCTTGCAAGAGATGGAGTGGTCGCCGATCCACCAGACGGAAGCGGTGGGGCCGCCCCAGGGGCGCTATCTGAACCAGGTGGTGAAGGGTGTCAGTCGCTACCAGGATCCTCTGCGATTGCTCGAGGAGTGCTTGCAGATCGAGACCGATCTGGGGCGAGTACGTGAGTTGAGATGGGGGCCCCGGGTGATCGATATCGATCTCTTGACCTTTGGTTCGATCGAACGCGACGAGCCCCCCTTGACCCTTCCTCATCCGCGGATTCATCAGAGATCCTTTGTGCTGGCACCCTGGGCTCAACTGGAACCGGAGTTTCAGCTCACTGCTGGCGGAAAGACGGTACTGGAACTGCTTCAGCAGTGGAGTCCACCGGTCGTCGACCCGCTAGATGCTCCTCTCGATCAGGCTCTGCGATGAAGATCATCGGTGCTGATTCTGCCGATTCTGTGGATCCTGTCGATCCACAAACTGCCAGCGGCATCGAGAAACTTCGTCGCTGGCGTCGAGCGTTGTCCGGCGATTCCATCTTGGGGCTGGTTCCGACGATGGGGGCGTTGCACGAGGGTCATCGCGCTTTGCTGCGGCAGGCGCGCCAGCAGTGTGATCAGGTGGTGTTGACCATCTTCGTCAATCCGACCCAGTTCAGTCCCGATGAAGACCTCGAGACCTATCCCAGAACCCTTCAACAGGATCTGCAAGTCGCACGGCAGGAGGGGGTGGATCTGGTCTGGGTCGGCGACCGCGAGGAACTCTATCCCGCTGGATTTCAGACCCGGATCGACCTGCCTCAGATGGCGCAGCAGCTGTGCGGGATCTCACGGCCGCACTTCTTCGCCGGGGTCTGTCTCATCGTTCTCAAGTTGTTTCAGATCGTTCAACCTCAACGGGCCTATTTCGGCGAGAAGGATTACCAGCAGTTGAAGATCATCCAGCGGATGACCGTGGATCTGGACATCCCGATCGAGGTGCTGGGTTGTCCACTGGTGCGGGAGAAAGATGGCCTGGCCCTCTCCAGTAGAAATCGATATCTCGAAGATGAGTCGAGGCGGCAGGCGTTGACCCTGTCTGCGGCACTGTTCAGGGCCAGGGAGCTGTGGTCCGAGGGAGTAGTTCAGAGTGCCGAGGTGAAACAACAGGCGCTCGAGCGGCTCGATCCTGCAGTGGACCTGGAGTACTTCGAGGTGATCGACCGCGAGCAACTGACACCGCTCGAGATGGTCGATCGGGGCCGCGGCGCAGTGATTTGCATGGCAGCAATCGTCGGTGGCGTGAGGCTGATCGACAACATCATGCTGGAGCCATGATGAACCGATACCCACTGATACAACGTCAGGTCCAGGAACAGCAGGGGACTGCCTCGCCCCCCGCCAAACTGAATCTATGGCTGGAAGTATTCGAGCGTCGCTCCGACGGGTTTCACGAGATCGAGTCGCTGATGGTGCCGATTTCCCTGTTTGATCGACTGACCATCGGTGTCGCTTCCGCAAAGGATGATGCGTCCACTTCAGTGGAGCAAGATCGCTTGCGGGTGATCGGGTCCGGTGCTCCGGAAACCGCTGACAACCTGGTCATGCAAGCGCTGGCGCTGGCGCGCAGCACTCGCTCGATTCCGCCACTCGAGATCGAGCTGACCAAGAGGATCCCATCGCGCGCGGGACTCGGGGGGGGCAGCAGCGATGCCGCTGCGATGCTGGTGCTGCTCGACGATCTATTCAAGGCTCCAGGGGGAGTAGAGGAGCTCTACAGCCATGCTCAGCAACTGGGTTCGGATGTCACTTTTTTTCTGGGATCGGGTGCGGCGGTCGCCTGCGGTAGGGGGGAAAAGCTGCGAGACGCCCCCCAACCGCTGTTAGGCGGGGATCTGGCTCATTTCATTCTGCTCATCCCCGAGATCGGTATCGACACCCGAGCCGCTTACGCATCCCTGAGTCCGCACTTGACTTCGGGCGATTCTCGGTCCACATTTCAAGGGTGCGATTTCGTCGAAAAGTCAGACTGGGTTGGCTTCCTTCACAATCGACTACTCGACGGGGTACGGCGGATCGAACCGGCGCTGGACCAGATTGCGAACTTCCTGGAACGGGTTCACCCTGGCCGCTGGTCGATGACCGGTAGCGGCTCCTGTTTCATCGTTGCCGCAACTGGACGGGCCGAAGCCGAGGAAGAGACCTCTCTGCTTCGATCCCATCTTGGTGATTGGGCTGACGGCACCGGACATCTGGTGACCGAAAATACTGGATCTGTTGCGATCAAGGTACTGGAAGTCCCGATGTGGATTCCGGAGGTGGATTCTCGGTAATTTCTCGGTGAATTCGCACCGAGGAATTCTCTGGAGGAGCTCTACTCTGCGGAATCGGGTTCAAGAATCCGCCAGCAGGGTGGCATCTCCAGCGAGTGCCCGATCCTGGGATCACCAGAGCACATGAGCAGCGAGAGTAACAGGCAGCGGTCGAGGGAGAGGATTTGCGATGGAGATCACTGAAGTGAGGATCAGTCCGGTGGGCGGCCGAGATGACAAGTTACGGGCGTTCTGTAGCGTCACCTTCGATGACTGTTTCGTGGTGAGAGACATCCGACTCATCGAGGGAAACAAGGGCCTCTTCATCGCCATGCCGAGTCGCAAATTGACGATTCGGTGCCCTCGATGTCATTACAAGAATGTCGTCCGAAGCATGTACTGCAACGAGTGCGGCAATTCGATTCCTCGCGGCCTCTCCGATGAGATCGAACAGGGACGCACCAAATTGCACGCAGACATTGCACATCCGATCTTGACCTCCTTCCGCGAAGTGATTCAGGATGAGGTATTGGCCGCATATGAGGATCACCTCGACGGCCTTGAAGATCCCCCGCATTCCCAGCGACCGCGCGAGATGGCCCACGCTTCGGCGGCAGACCAGCCTCGACGAGGCGAATCTGACCAGCGACCGAGCCGCGGGCCGGTCCACCCGTCGCAAGGGGGGGATGAGGCGATCGAAAACGAGCCGGCTCGATCGGGTCGTGGACGGGGTCCTGTAAGATCGAATGAGAGTGATGATCGATCCGAGTCGGGGACGACGGAGGAAGCGGACTTCCTCGGCAAGGATGAAGCGGCGGACGATTTTTCTGAGGATGTTGCGGAGGATTCCGATTCAGGTGACATGCCTCCACCGGATGATAACTTCAGTGCAGGTGTGTTCTAGAACTACAACTTCGCAGGAGTGTAGACGAGTTAACTTCTGGACCATAGAAGGTCCGGTTGGCCGGGGAAGAGCTTCATGAGGGGTCAGTCACCACCTTCGAGGAGGATCGTACGGGCCTTTAGGTCTGGCACTGTCTGCTATTTAGTACCATCGAATCCCCGAGACTCCCGAACAGGACTGTCCATCTGGGTGGGAGTCCTCTGCATCGCTCTGCTCGCCTGGCCGGTGAGCGCTCCGACACTTCTCGCCCAGTCCCCTCAGGAGCCGCAGCTTCCGGACCCGGTCGCCGATCGACTCGAAGAGAGGTTGGAACTGGAGAGCGAAGCGATCCAGGATCCCCCGCTCGATGCGACTCCCATTCATCCGGACGAGCAGTTGCGACAGGATGTCGTCTCGTATTTCAATTCCGCAGATCCTGCCGATTGGGTGCGGGCATTGACGCTGCTCGGAGCGCGAATCGATTCGGGAGTGGCTCCCGCCTGGAGTGCTCCGCTGCTGCTTGATCTGTTGACCGATCGGGCCATGGAGCATCCACAAAGGACCCGCAACATCCTGGAGGATCGTCTGATGAAGAAGAGCACCACGGGGATCCCCGTGATGCTGGTGCTGCTTCGCCTCGAGGCGAACTGGCCCTTTCTCGATCAGGTCCAGAATAATTTCCGCAGCTGGGCTGCGGACCCGGAGCAACGAGTTCGCCTGTTGACCGATTTTTCGGCAGAGAAGGATCCACGACTGATCTCCCGCTTGTTGCCGATCCTCGCCGCCTGGGATCCAAGAGGAACCCTCGATGTCGCCATCGATCGTCTCGCTTCCGACCAGGAGGCAGCGCCGGAAGCACTGGTCGATGCTCTATCCCGCTTCCTGGGATTGCAGCAGGGTCGAGCGGATTGGGTCCGCTGGTGGGGGGAGAATCGGCATCAACCCATCTTCGTCGGGATCATCGAGCGAAAGAGTGCCGCTGCGATGGCGGAACAATTGAAGACCTGGGAGCGAGCGCATCGATTACTCCGTGAAGTGGAATCCGCTCCTCGCTTTCGCAACTGGATCCTCGATTCGATGAGAGATTCGGAATCTATCGTCATCCGCAGAGCGGCCCTGGGAGAGGTGCCCCGTTTCGCCCGGAGTATCCAGGCCACTCGTGTTGGCGATGGGTCGGTGAAGGGCCCCGACCTCGGTGGGATGTCGGTCAAGGAGATACTCGAACCGCTACGCGATCGCTGTCTCGAACTGGTGAGTGCGCTGGATCATCCATCTTCGCTGGTATCCCTTGCCCAGAGTGAAGAGATGGCGATCGATTCGATCGTCGCACTGTCGAGCATGCTCCCCTTCAGTCAAGATCCGGAGCTGGTGAGACTCCTCGAGGAGAGGATTCATACCCTGGTTCCGGGGCTCTCCAACGGCAAGCGAAGAATCGCTCGGGAAGCGCTCAAGATGGCGACCGCCCTGAGATCCCCGGTTACCGATGTGGTGGACGATGCCATCGAACGTTTCATCCCAGCCCGTGGTGACGCTGCAGATGTGGCGGAGTTGAAGCGATTGATCGCCGCCTCGAGGGCGGTCGGAATCACCATCCGAACCGTCGAGTATCTCACGGTGATCTCGAACCAGGTTCCGGAGCTGAATCAGGCGGTGCTGGAAGCGCTAGTATTCGGCGAGATTCCCGAGGATGCGGTGGCACCAGTGCTGACCTATTACGCCAAGTTGCTCGAAAACTCGACCGATGAAAATCTCCGGTCGATCGCCATCAACGGACTGGGTCGTCTCGGAGTCGAAGAGGTGATTCCGATGTTGACGCGGCTGGTGCTCGGCGGAGAGATCGGATCGGAGTTGGAGCGTCGTTCCTCACTTCAGATGATACGCAGCATCGGAGGAGTGGGAGCTTGCGACGGTTTCATTCACATCTTGACCAAACTCCCTCGTTCGGATGAACTCTTCTCCGGGGTCATCCAGGAAGCCGTGGATCTGGTTCCCACCGATCCATCCCTTGGATTCCTGCGCAGATTGATGATCGACGACTCTGGCCAGCAACGAGCTTGGATCGGTGATTTGCTCGATCACCAGGATGTGAAGGCGATGTTGCTGGCTGCGGCGCAACCCACCGACCTGAGAACCCGCTCTCCTGGCCGATTCGAGCAGTGGCTGATCTTGCAGAAACTGGGCTTCGAACGAGCCATTGCCCGGTTGGTCGAGGAGGATTCTGAATCTGGCTGGAGTGCCTTGCTCGCTGAAGTGACCGCCACCATCCCACTCTTCGGGGATGCTCCTCTGCCAGAAAGAATGAGTGTGATCGCACTTCAGATCCGCATCGTCGAGGTCGAGATCGTCAACCGACGAGCGGTGGAGGCTGCGCTGGTCGCCGCAGATCCGACCGCCATCACCTCCAGTTTTTCCCTCTACCTCGATAGGATTGCAGAAATTTCTGGAGAAACACAGGTAGCGTCCCGGTTGCTGGGCACGGATCCATGGGAATGGCTGCTCCTGCGCCTCGAATCGAGACCCCCGCTCGAAAGTGATCCGGTACTGATTCGTTCGATGAGAGTGCTAGCGGAAGGGCACTTTACACGGGACGATGTAAAGGAACGCCTCGATCGACTCGAGGCGAGAGTCGACAGTGGAGATCAGGATCGATCTCCCATCCCGCCGTTACCGGTACCCCCCGAGGAGGCTGACGGCAGGGAGTAATACCCCGTGACCGGAGGCTGCGTTGAGTGGGTCGAATTTTGACAGACTGAGGACCAGCATCGGGAGAGGCTCCCGTGAGGAGTCCTACCATGATGCGGTGGCCATCGCGGCCCCGCTGGGGGAACCGAGACGAATCTACGGTGCTTCCGACCCGGGTACCTTCCTTCGATCGGTGGCGAAGCCGTTCCAGGCGCTGGCGATGCTCAGAGCCGGGATCGCAGAGACCTTCTCCCTGACTCCACGAGAACTGGCAGTGATCTGCTCGAGTCATGCCGGAGAATTGGCTCATCGCGAAGTGGTGAGAGGGCTACTCAAGCGTGGGGGTCTATCCGAATCTCACCTCCACTGTGGAATCCATCCTCCCTTCTCCAGAAGTGAACGGATACGCATCATCGCTGCCGGTGAGTTGCCCGATGTCACCTGTAGCAATTGTTCCGGTAAGCACTCAGGCATGTTGCTCAGCTGTGTGGCTCGCGGTTTTCCCGTCGAGGGATATCTCGACCCTGATCATCCTTTGCAGCGTTCTATTCGTGCAACCCTGGAACTGTTCAGCGGTGAGATTCTCGATGAGACCAGACTCGGGATCGACGGATGCGGCGCCCCGACCTACTTCATGCCCATCGCTTCCATCGCGCGCTCATTCAGGAACCTCCAAGACCAGCAGTTCCTCCACCGATGTGGGCTGGAGCAGAGAGTTCAGCAGATTCATGACGCGATCGATTCCCATCCGAGAGCTTTCAGTGGAGAGGGCCGGCTGCCCCTTCGCTGGAGTCGATTCTTCAGTGGCAGATGGAGAGCCAAGGAGGGTGCCGAGGGAGTGATGGCAATCTGGGGCCCCTCGGGATCGCTGATCATCAAGTCGCTCGACGGAAGTGATCGAGGTCTGGTACATGCCGTTCCCGATCTGATGCACCGGATGCACTGGATCGACGACACGACCTTGCAACAGTGGAAACAGGACCAGCCGTCTGTGGTTCGCAATGTCGCGGGTCGTGTGGTCGGGGAAATTACCGTCACTGTCCCCGATCCCAGCGTACTGGAAGCGGATTATAACTATTCGGAGCGCTCTGGAAGTGGTGTCTCGAGGTAGATCTTCTGACAGGGAGGACAGAGGTCGAAGTGGAACTCGCGATGGACCTGATCCTGAGCCTCCTGCTCCGTCAAGTTCTCCAGTTGCTGGATCAGCGCCGCCCAACTGCCGGGATTGGATTTTTTCAGATCTTCTGTAGTGATCTCCATCGGATCGTAGGCCGCCTGTACCACGATGTGCACCTGATAGCGCACATCTTCATCGATCAACAGGCTCTTGTTGCAGCGATCACAGGAGATTCCCTCCATCGGATGGCCTCTTTTCCTCGATATGGGATGCCATTGCATCGACCGCAGGTCGATCCCCTCGCCAGCCATCGAGCCAGATCCATTTGAGAATCTTGAAGCCCGCCTTGCAACTTCCGATCAGCGTTCCGGAGATCTTCGACTCGCCGATGCGGCGTCGATAGGGCAGTGGGATCTCTCGAATCCGCAATCCTTGACCGAGTGCTTTCAACTGCATCTCGACAGTCCAGCCGAAATCAGGATCGCTCATCTGAAGTTGTTGCAAGAGATCGAGCCGGATCGCCCGGAACGGGCCCAGGTCTGGATACCGATGACCATGAATCCATCGGATCAGGGTCGTGGCCAGCGCATTTCTCCAGCGTTGTTGAGGGGTCAAGGAACCCGCCTCGATTCCCGGGTGTGCTCGACTACCGAGTACCAGATCCGCCTGATCTTCGATGATGGGAGTGATCAGAGCGGGGATCTGTGCCGGGTCATCGGAGTGGTCGGCATCGAGGAACACGACGATCTCAGCGGAGTTCGGCTGCGCCAGTTGATCGAGGTCCGCCAGTGCCGCAAGGCAGGCGGAGCCGTAACCTCGTCGGGTGGCGTGGACCACCCGGGCGCCGTGTTTTCGGGCCACCTCTGCGGTGGCATCACGCGAGCCGTGATCCCCGACATGAATCGAGTCGACCCAGTGGGCGGGGATCGCATCGATCACCGAGCCCATCGCCGCCTCCTCGTCGAGTGCCGGCATGACCACGCGGATCTTCCAGGAATCGGCGAGGCCAGTGGTCAAAGGTCGAGATCCGGGATTTCACGGGCACAGTGTAGCAGCGGCAACAGGTGCTCGATGAAGTCCTCGAGTCGATCGAGAGGCAAGGCGTTGGGACCATCGCAGAGCGCCTGATCTGGATCGGGGTGGACCTCCAGGAACAGGCCGTCCGCTCCGGCCGCCGCTGCGGCCCGAGCGAGTACTGGAATGAAGTGACGCTCGCCACCGGAAACACCTTCCGGTCCACCTGGAGTCTGAACGCTGTGGGTCGCATCAAAGATCACTGCGGCACCGGTCTGTTGCGTCAGAGGGATCGCCCTGAAGTCATTGACTAGCCGGTGGTAGCCGAAGGAGGATCCCCGTTCAGTGACCCACACGTCGGCGGCCCCTGCTTCTTGCAACAACTGGACTCGAGCAGCGACATCCCAGGGAGAAAGGAACTGGCCCTTCTTCAGGTTGATCACCTTGCCGGTTGCTGCTGCGGCCTCCAGCAATGAGTTCTGACGGCAGAGAAATGCCGGGATCTGGATGATGTCGACCACTTCAGCGGCACGACGAGCTTGCTCTTCATCATGAACATCGGTGGTCAGTGGGAGTCCCGTCTCCTGACCGACTCGAGCCAGAACTTCCAGCCCTGCGTCGATCCCCGGGCCGCGGAAGGAAGAAGCACTCGAGCGATTCGCCTTCTCGTAACTGGCCTTGAAGATCACCGGTAGGTTTTTCACTGCGGCGATGTTGGCGATGACCTGGGCGACTTCCAGGGTGAATCCTTCGTCCTCGATGACATCGGGGCCGAGGATCCAGACGGGAGCCGCGAGGGGTTCTTTTCCCAGGGAGAAGTGATCACGAAGAGTTTGCAATTCCGATCCACCCTTCTGGCCCCGTAGGGGGTCGAGTTGGTGGGAACCCAGCGGGCCCCGCTGGCGTAGGATATCCGTCAACTCCCCGGGCATCCAAGCAAGGCGTGTCGCCAGATGGAATCGGCCATGATAAGATCCCGCCGGGGAGACAGTAGGAGGTCTGGATGTCGGAGAAATCGTCGATACTGCTCTATGGAGCCACCTGGTGCCCGGATTGTACCCGTGCATCTCGATTTCTCGATGAACACGAGATCGTTTACCAGAAGGTCGATATCTCGGAGGATCCGCAAGCGGCCCTCGAGTTGGAGCGCCAGACCGGCAAGCGTGGGATTCCTTTCCTGGTCGTGGGGGATCGGTGGGTTCGCGCCTACACTCCCGGCGGTGGAGAGTTCCCCGCCGCAGAAATCCTTGCTGCAGTCGCTCACGACGATTGACCTCACGACGATTGACCTCTCGTAGCAGAAGGCGATACCGATGAACCTGATCCGATCGATGATAGTGCTGATCCTCGGTGTGCTGATCCTCGGTGGTCTGATCTCGACAGCGGGACTGGCGCAGGGTCCTCCGGGACTCGATGGCTTCGGTCTCGATGGCTTCGATCTCGATGCTCTTGGCTTCGATGATGATTCTCCCGTGCAGTTCTCTGCTGAGGATGTAGATGGTGCGGTGGCGGGTACCGAAGTGGTGGTCAAGGTCTTCGCCACCATCGAACGGGGCTGGCACATCTATGGCTTCGAGATGAATCCAGATGAGGGGATTCCCACCACCTTGGTGCTGGCCGGATCGGGAGATCTGGAACTCCATCATGACATCCGCGAGCAGGCAGCCCACCAGCGCGATGATGCCATCCTCGGGCTGGTGCATGAGCATGAGGGCAAGGTCCAGTTCGAGGTTCCGCTGCAGGTGCCCGAGGGAGCAGAGGCGGGCCCTCGCAAGGTACTCATCGACATCAGTTACCAGGCCTGTGATGCCAAGCAATGTCTTCCACCTTCGCTGGCCACGGTCGAGGCTGTGGTCACGGTGGGGGCCAAGAGTTCACCCGAAAAGGGTGCAGCAGAGAAAGAAGTTCCCGCTTCATTGAAGGTGGAAGCGGCGCTCCAGGGTTCACCGGTTTCCTGGCGAGCGATCGGAGTCGACCAGCTGCAGGCCGGGTCCACGGTGCAGGTCGAACTTCACGCCATCATCGAACGAGGCTGGCATATCTACGGGATCGGGCTCGATCCCGATCTGGGCGATCCGACCACTTTTCACATCGCTGAGGACTCTGCACTGACCATCGGTGAACCGATCGAGGTGACTCCACCTCGCCCTCGCGATGACGGATCGGGTGGAGTGCTGCTCGAGCATGAGCGCAAGGCGATCTTTCGGCTGCCGATTTCGCTTCCGCAGCCGCTGCCGAAGCCACTGAAGGCACTCCAACTCACGGTCGGATACATGGTCTGCGATGCGCAGCAATGTCTTCCTCCAGAACAGGTTTCACTGGAGATTCCGCTCTTCTCGGGCAACGCTCCCACCGGAGTGTCTGCATCCGAGGTCGATTCCACTGACGGAAGTGACACGCCCCTTCGTCCTGAGGTCGCGGACGGCGAAATCCGCATCTCGGCGGGATTCAGTCAGCAGGAGGTGCAGCCCGGGAGTGTGATCGACTTCCAGCTGGAGGGGTCGGTCGAGCAGGCACTGAGGATCCCTGCCATCCGCAAGGACACCCGGGGGGCGGCGGAACAGGCCGGACTGCTCGGGATCATCCTGCTCTCCTTTGGTGGGGCACTGGTGGCGTTGTTGACTCCCTGTGTCTATCCGATGATCCCCATCACCGTCAGCGTCTTCACCAAGCAAGCCCACGAGAGTCGTTCTCGGGTGTTGTGGCTCGCCGGACTCTTTGGCGCGGGAATCGTCGTCTCCTTCACCGCGCTCGGATTCTTGCTGTCGGCGCTGCTCGGGGAAGAGGGCGCCAACTTCATGGCGACCAATGGGTTTGTCAATCTGGCCATCGGAGTGCTCTTCGTCGTGTTTGGTTTCAGCTTGTTCGGTTACTACGACATCCAGTTGCCCAACTGGCTCCGATCCGCGGTGGGAGGCAGTGGTGGTGGTGGTGGAGCCGCCAGCGTGCTGGTGATGGGGCTGGTCTTCAGCGTCACCACCTTCACCTGTGTCGGACCGATCGTGGCATTTCTCCTCGCTCTGGCGGCGGGGGAAGGTCCCGGCTACGCGGCAATCGGCATGCTCGCCTTCAGTACCACCCTGGCGATCCCCTTCGTGTTGCTGGCACTGTTTCCCAAGGTGTTGACCGGCCTGCCTCGCTCTGGCGGCTGGCTCTCGACGGTCAAGGTGATCCTCGGGTTCATCGAGTTGCTGGCGGCGTGGAAGTTCTTCAGTGCAGTGGCGACCTACTGGCAGTTTGGTGATGTGGTCAACCGCGAGGTGATCATGGTGATCTGGGGTCTGACACTGCTGGCGCTGGCGCTCAATCTGGCCGGGAAACTACGTTTTCCGCACGATTCGCCGGTGACTTCGATCTCCTTCGGAAGAGGCCTGTTGCTGGGATTGACCATGATGGGAGCGGTCAGTTGTTTCTATGCGACGACCGGCTGGCGACTCAACGAGAACCTCGAAGCACAACTGCTGGTACCGAGTATCCATGCAAAACAACACCTTCCCTGGGTGGTTCTGGATCGTGATCATCCGCTCGATTTCACCGACCAGTTGCAGCAGTTGCAACAGCAGGTCGCTGGAGGAACCCGCTCCTCACGGCCCATCTTCGTCAACTTCACCGGCCACACCTGACAGAACTGCAGGCTGATGGAAAATGGCATTTTCCGCGAGCCCGAAGTCGAGCAGTTGCTCGGCCAATTTGAACTGTTCGAGATCTTTACCGATGACGCCACCAGCGAGGTGGAAGAAGGCTATCGAGCGAAACAGATCGAGTATTCCGGCTACTACGCCAACCCGACCTACATCGTGCTCGACAGCAGGGATCAACTGGAAGTGACGCGGGGTTCGTTCACCAACAGTAGCGATGAGTTTGCCGAATTTCTCGAGGAGGGGTTGCTCGACCGACCCGCCTTCGAGAGTCGTATTCAGTTCGATGGATTGACCATCGTCGAGCATGGAACTGAAGTCACGGTCTTGCAACAGCAACAACCGTGGAGTTACCAGGGGCAGCAGGCGGGCATTTATCGAGAGAGCGATGTCGAGCAACTCACTTCCAGTTTTTCAGCCTCGACTTCCTTCCGGGTCGGTGATCAGGTGGAGGAGGGGGAGTACATCATCCGCCTCCGATTTGTCGGAGGGCTGTACCGCGGAGATGAACGGATCCGCACCTTCTCGCTGCCGATCAAGTTGGCGCTGCAAGTCACCTCTGGCTCCTGAGCCCGAGGTCAACGATCCGATCGAGGGACCGGCGCAGTGCCTGCTGCGGACCGGGATCTGCGCGAGGATCTGCGCGAGGATCTGCGCGAGGATCCGGTCTGACCGGTGAATTTCGCAAGATCTTGTCGCAGTGGGATCCCTCATCTCGGACGGTCATTTTTCCTATCTGCCTCTCTCCTATCTGCATCTCTCCTGTATTCCCCTGCGCCATCCCTCCTCTCGAGTGAGCTCCCTATCGTCCGGAAGCAGGCGATTCCTTGGAACCGCTGGTCGCGGGCAGTTCGTCAGGAGCGAGGATGTTCCCGGCGAGAGGAATCAGGGAAGGAAGCGTCGTTGAAGGAGAACCATTCACTACAGATGTTCGAGGAGCACGAGAAGCACGAGGGAGTCCACGAGATGAACGAGGGGAAGGGTGGTGGTCAGGGCAGCCACCGGCCAAGGGTGATGTGGATGGCGATGTGGATGGGATGGCTGCTGTGGTGCAGCACAGGACTGGAGATCTTGGCCCAGAGTTCCGATCGATCGATCCCAGACAGCCTCAACTGTGCTGGAGACTGCCCAGGAGTCGGCACCTCGGAGACCGGGTGGCGACAGCTGGTTTCCCCCGTGACCAATGCGTGCACCGGAACGGCACTGCAATTGATCCTTCAGCGACTCGAGATCGAGGTGTTTCTGGAGCCCAATCTGTGTCCCATCTGGGTGATCATCGAACCGGCGCATCGAGTCCCGACAGCGGTGGCGGGGTGCTGCCTCCTCTCGCAACAGTCACTGCCGGTGATGCGTCAGGCACTGCGCTGTGAATGCACGCGCAGATTCATCATCTGCTGGGATCATGACTGCCTGCCGCAAGGAGAGCCGATTGAGATTTCAGAGCAGATCAGTTGGGTCGCCTCGCCCTGTGCGGGAGGCACCTCGACCGAGCCGTGCAACCAGCGAAGAAAATAATGGCGTTTCATGTGAGAGGAGCGAGCAGATGAAAGATCGAGAAAACGGTTCTTGGCCGGTGGGCAATCCGCGCGGGTTGGCGTTGGCGGTGGTGGTGGTGGGGTTGCTGGGACTGCTACTGTGGTCTCGCTTCGGTGAAGGCGAGCGGCTGGCCGAGGTGGACGACGGGAGAAGTGTGGCCAGCCCGCTGCCGGTCCGCGAGAAGGAGCCCTTGAGCGAGCCACCCACGGTGGATCTGTTCTCCGATGGTGCGGCGTCGCGGGAGCCGGAAGCGCTCACCGATGAAGCGCTCACGGATGAACCGCTCACCGAGCTCTCGACGGCCAAAAAGGATGCGTGGCGCGAGCCGCTCGATTTGCTGATCGCGGCAGGGCGAGCGCAGGAGGATCCAGCCACGGCGATTGCTGCGCTGCTGACGGCTCAACCGGGAATGGGAGATCAACTGTTGACCTTGCTACTGGAGACGGAAGGGGGGCAAGACGAGCAGGATGCGCTGATGGTGGCGCTCGCAACGGCCCTCTCCATCGGCAAAAAAATCGACGATGGTGCGGCGGACCATCTGCAGCAGGATGGAGCAGCGGGGGTGGATTGGGCTTCGCTGTGGTTCGACCGCGGTGGGACCATCCTTGCGATGGCCGATCTGTGGATCTGTGGCGAGCAGCGCGCCCGCTACTTTCCACGCTTCTTGCAGGTGGAAGGTGTAATGCAACCGTGGCACGCCATCGAACTGGCCTCGATGATGGAATCGACCGAAGGGCCACTTCCTCTCGAAGATGAAGAAGTAGAATCACGGACTCGGCTGCTCAAGATGATCGAGTGGAGTCTGGCGACAGCAGATCATGAAGCGGTGGCAGTGGCGGGTGAATGGCTCCAGTCGCCGATCCCGGAACTGCGTCGAGTGGCCCAGAACAGTGTCGTTTCGGCACTGGTGGATGACCCAGCCGGGGCTGCAAATTGGATTGGACAGGCGCAGGAGTCGTTACAAGTCCCGCTGATCGAAGTGGTGCTCCATCGCATCTCCGGCGAGCAGTTGTCCGGTTTTCTGCAACATGCCGCAGATCTGATGCTGCAACAGGAGTATCACGGTTCGGCTCTGTTGTCTGGATTTTCGCGAGCCACCGACCTCGATCTACAGCAGTTGATCTATCAGCGTGGAGATTCGATCGACTCGGAGGGGTACCGCAATCTGGTGCTGTACGGCAGCCAGGGAGGCATCGGCCGGGGAGGGAGTATTTCGCCAGGATGGGCCCAGTCTTTGAAGAGGGTGGCGCAGAGCGACCCTTCCAGGTCTGTCCGAGGTACTGCCTTACGCATCTGTGCCATGAGCTGGCCGACCGGCGATGCGGCTGGCTTTCAGAGATTGATCGAGACCAGCGATGTCGATCCGCGCACCGCAGAAATCGCCGCTTCCTTACTGAGCGCCCGGGGATCAGCTCAATGGAGTCTCGGTGATTGAGAGCACAACGATCCAAACTCGCGAGGCTCTCGGTGGAGACGTTCCGTCAATGGGGGATCACCTCGCTCGCAGTCGGTAGAAGCGCAGGCATCTCCAGCGGCGTTGCCGTTGGAGATGCCGGTCACCTGTCAATCGTCCTCACGCTGCCTCAATCGCTCTCATGAGGCTGCTGGGTCACTTTGATATAGTACAGGTCGGTCGCCACTTCGAAGCGCTGCTGGCCCAGCTCGGTCGATAGGGTCTGCCATTCGGTGGTCGGCGAGATCTGTTGCCAGGCTGTTCTCTCTCCGACCCGGATCGGCATGGCGAAGCCGGGTACGTCCGTCTTCCAGCGATAGGACACGTTGTGTTTGGCGTCATCGAAGACCAGTTCGAGAAGCGGTAGTTGCGCGTGGCGCAAATATTGATCGAACACCGGATGGAGGTCGATCCCGAATCGTTTGTTGAAGAGTTTCACGATGTCTTCGGTCTCGATGCACTGGTACTTGAACGTATCGTAGACCTCGCGCACCAGCGCCCACCACTTGTCATCGTCTCCGAGCACGTTGCGCAGGGTGTGGAGAAACAACGCCCCCTTGAAGTACTGGTCGCCCGGAGGTTCTCGATGCGTGCCCTTCTGCGTGATGATCGGCCGCTGATTGGAGACCTTTTCCTGATAACCGTTGATGTACTTCAAGGCGTCTGCGTAGCCAAATAGCTTCTCGACGTACATGCACTCGAGGTAAGTGGTCCACCCCTCGTGAATCCACATGTCGCACACATCGGCTGCCGTGATGGCATTGCCGAACCACTCGTGACCACTCTCGTGAATGATGATGAAGTCGAACTTCAGGCTGATGCCGACGCCGGTCCAGTCCTTACCGAGGTAACCGTTGGTGAATCTGTTGCCGTAGGTCACGGCGGATTGGTGCTCCATCCCCGAATACGGTACCTGCACCAGCTTGTAACCATCCTTGATGAAGGGGTACTCGCCAAAGTAGTGCTGGAACGTCTCCATCATCGGCTTTGCCTGTGCGAATTGTTTCTTGGCCTTCTTCAGGTCTTCCGGCAAGGCGTAGTAGTCGAGGGTCAGTTCACCGATCTGATCCGAGAAGTGCTCGTAGGCCGCCACGTTGATCGAAACGTTGTAGGAGTTGATCGGATAATGGACGCGCCACTTCCACCGTGTGAACCCGTCCCCCAGATCTTCCTTGCCCATGTATCGGCCATTGGAAACATCGGTCAAGCCGTTGGGGACCGCCACACTGATGTCCATACTCTCGACCTCGTCACGCCACTGGTCCTTACAGGGCCACCAGTAACTCGATCCTGGCCCTTCGCACGCGGTGTAAATCCATGGTCGACCGGCCGGATCCTCATCGAAACTGATGCCACCAAAACGACCACCGCTCTTCGGAGCCCCCGAGTAATGGAAGTCGAGACTGTATTTTTCTCCGGCTTTGAATCCGTCGGGGTTGTCGATGAATACCGCATTGAACTCGCGCTCGAAGGGAAGTTCCGCCGAATCGAGCACGATCTTGTCGACCGAGAGGTCGCTGTTCAAATCGAGCTGGATACGGTGGTCGTCTGCCAACATTCGAAAACCAACGGTCACCTTGCCGGTAATCGTCTTGGTCTCGGGCGACACGCGGATGTCGAGGTGGTAATAGGTGAGATCATTGTTGGCGCGATAGCGTCCGTACTCGCCACGCAACTGCCGCTTGCGCAGTTGTGATTCCGACTCCGGATCCTGGGTCCCGGACATTGCTTTCGACCCAGGGCTAGCAGCGACTGCCAGCCCTGGAGTCGTACAGAGCATCGTCAGTGCAAGTAGGATTGAGTTCATCGGTCTCCATTCCACGGAGGGGTCACTGGAGTCGAAGTCCGCAATCGGGACAGGTCTCCGGATCGTCGTCGACTGTGGTTCCGCAGGCGGGGCAACAGCCCTCACCCGTGGGGTCTGGTTTGTTCTCAGGATCTTGAGCTTGCTCCCGATCTTCTTGTTGCTGCTGCGCTTCCTGCAGCAGGGCGACGGCGGAGGGGGCATCTTTCTTCGCGACCGCGAGGATCAGTTTGGTTCCTCAGCCGCCGGGTACGGCGGTGATCCTTGGAGTCATTCCGGCGGAATCGAGCACCTGGGCGGCATTTCGGATGCCGGCGGTACCTCCCTGGAGTAGTGAAACCCACTCGATTTCGGCAGCGTCTGACGGTTCATTCATGATGTTGGGTTCTTGCTGGCGAGACGCTTCAGCAGTGTCAGGTTCTTGCGATCCATGTCGTCCTCCTTGGGCGTTTCGAGAATTTTGGGCACTCCATCGAACCGCGAATCCTCCATCACCTGCTCGAAACCCTTTTTCCCGATCAGTCCCTTGCCGATGTGCATGTGACGATCGAGATGGCTACCGAGGTCGCCTTTGCTATCGTTGAGATGCAGGGCGAAGACTCTTCGGGAGCCGATGGTGCGGTCCAGCTGCTGCATCGTTTCTTGATACCCCTCAGCGGTACGCAGCTCGTAGCCTGCCGCAAACATGTGGCAGGTGTCGAGACAGGTGCCGGTACGTTCGGGGGTGTCGATCGCCGCCAACAGGTCACTCAACTCATCAAAGGAGCGCCCCATGGTGGTCCCGCCCCCGGCGGTGTTCTCGAGCAGGATCCGGGTCTTTTTATGGGGCACCCTCTGGAAGGATTCGAGCATGCCAGCGGCGATCCGTTCGATGGCAGCCTCGACTCCACTACCGACATGTGCACCTGGATGCATCACCAGAAAATCGAGGCCCAGCATCTGCGCGCGTTCGATTTCATCGGTGAAGGCATCGATCGATTTCTGAAAAAGTTCCTCCTTGGGGGAGGCGAGGTTGATCAGGTAGGAATCATGACTGCTGATCGGGTGCGATCCCCACTCCACTACCGCTTCGCGAAATCTCAGAGCATCTTTTTCTTCGATCGGCCGTTGCACCCAGCGACTGGCGTTCTTTGTGAAGATCTGCAGCGATCTTAGTTTCAGTTTTTGCGCTTCTTCTACCGCCTTCCAGCTGCCACCGGAAACGGACAGATGACTGCCAAGACACAGTCGTTCCTGTTCATCCTGAAAGGTCTTCTTCAGTTTTCGTTTTCCTGTGGTAGCGGTACTCAAGGTGATCCTCTTTTCAGTTCATTGCTCGATCAACTCGACCAGTTGATCGACCCACACATCGGGTTCCGGTGGAGAAGCGATACCATACCCACCTCTTCGTCCGACGGTTCGAACTCCGGCGGCGATGCCAGTGGCAAAATCGACTGCAGAATCTCCGACCATGATCGCATCCTCAACTTTGCAATCGAGGGAGTGAAGAATCGAAAGAAGCCCGGTAGGATCGGGTTTGGGGATCCCCGCATCTTCGGGGCAGATCACTGCTTGCCAGGGACCTTGCAGGTCGAGGCGAGGCAGCAACTGGTCCGTGACGATTCGCGGTTTGTTGGTCAGGATCGCCATCGGGACATCGGTAGCACGCAGGTGGTCGAGAAACTCGATGGTTCCCGGTAACCAACCGATGTCGCGGGAGTGATCGCTGGCGATCTGGCAGTAGTTTGCTCGAAACTGGTGGAACAATTGTTCCATCGGTTCATCGGGTTTCAGGATGTCGAGCAGGATCTTGTCACAGAGGACTCGTGCACCATGTCCGACCGCAGCGCGGACATGCTCCCTCGAACAGGGTTCCGCTCCACGCTCGGTGCGAATCGAATTGACCGAATCTGTGATGTCATCGATGGATTCGATCAGAGTTCCGTCCAGATCGAAGACCACGCAGCGTGGCGGAACGGACAGCAGGTCCATCATTTCTCCCGGTGTGTCTTTCCAGAGGAGTTGGAAACCGTTCTGGAATGGATCCACCCCATCAGCAGGCAGAGAGCGATCAATGCCCCTTCCACTCCATAGAACCAGTTCAACATCTTCTGGATTCCGTCGGTAAATCCGTAGGAGTGAAGTCCGACATTCAGTAGGTTCACTCCCCACCAGGAGAAGGCCACGATGATGCCATTGACCAGTACCAGCAGGTGGAACCCACGTTCGCGCACCAGACCGGACATCCGTGCATGAAGGATGATCAACTCTGCCAGGCAGATCATCAGCGCACCGTTCTCCTTCGGATCCCAGCCCCAGAAACGACCCCAGGAGTAATTGGCCCAGATTCCACCGAGAATGGTCCCGACGATGCTGAAGAAGAGGCCAAAGCAGATGGTCCCGTAGACCATCCTGGTGATGCTCTTGTAAAAGTCCTTGTCGTTCTTGCGTAGACCCAGGATCTTGCCGATCACCCATACATGAGCGATGGCAGCGGCGAGCAATCCCGCTGAATATCCGAGGGTGACGGATGTGACATGGGTCGAGAGCCAGAAGTTGGTATCGAGTACGGCGACCAGGCTGGGCATCGTATCACCGGCACTGATCGCTTCCTTCAACTCGTATTTCATCGAGAGGAAGCAGCCGATCGATCCCAGAAATGTGGCCATGGTGAGAGCGATCTTGCGCCGATCGAGGGCTTCGATGACCAGTGAAGTACCGACACAACAGGCTGTGATGAAGAGAATCGTCTCGTAAAGAGTGGTGACTGGCGGACGCCCCTGGATGATGCAGCGCAGGGTGACTCCTGTGGTGATCAGAATCAGTCCGAGCAGGCACATCAGCCAGGTTCCTCGCGATGGAAGGATGGCTTGAGGTTTGAGCCAACTGAGGCAGGCGATGATGAAGGCCAGGATGAAGCAGATCAGCGCACGATAGAAGAAATCGAAGCGGTAAAAGAACACTTCCAGAGACCCTCGACCATTCTGGCCGTGGAGATCTGCCAGTTCAGCCAGTTTTTCCTGAACCAGCACCGCTTGCTGCTGGAGCAGTGGCCGGTCGTCTCTGGCTGCCACCATCGCTTCCATATGTTTCAACGCCTCGACCTGGCGAGTGACAGGAGTACCCACCAGGGCATTCTGAAGGATCACATCCGATCGAACCCAGACCGCAGGGGGAGAGTCCTCTTGCGAAGAAGTCTGCTCGGGCGCGAACCAGGCGACCCCTTGCCGGGCGATCTGCATCTGTTGAACAAGTTGCTCCCTCAGATCTTGCAGGGCGTTGACCACCTCGGTTCTGCGATCTTCTGGCAGTTTGAGCAATGCATCGGTGTTGGCCAGCGCTTCCAGCTGGGTGACGCCGGCGATCAGCGGCCAGAATCCAGTTGCCGGTGTGGTTCCATAGATGGCTTGCAACTCGGGAACAGATGTCAGGGGAAAGGTCCAACGAGCCGCATCGAAAGCGTGGAATAGTTCTTCCAGCGCACGGATGTTCTGGGCCAGTTGAATCGTCTGTCTCTCGATCAGACTCCAGCTGGAAGCTTCCTTGGTCTCGCTGATCTGGCCTGCGGTCTCGAAGATCTGATCGAGAGCGGGCAAGAGATCGTCAAAACTCCAGCGCGCGCTTCGCTTCCTCTGGGAGACATCGATTCCTGCATTGGTCAAGACTTCCGAGTTGGTCACCCGGATGCATTCGTAGCTCCGCGCAATCTCTGGGTAGAGCATGCAGTCGAGAGCCCAGGCTACGGGTCCGAGTTTCTCCTGGTTGACGGTCAAGGATCGTTTGCCATTGACCTTTAACATGATGAAACCTGCGTAGGTGTCAAAGGGTTTGACCCGGCCCCCATGTTGAAGGGGCCAGTGCTGAACCGCCTCGAGCGTGCTGGCGGACCAAGGGGCCCTGGAAGCGGCAGTCGCTTCCGTAGCATCTTGTGAGAGGCTTGGAGTCTCTACCAGCGGTTGGTTGGTGACCGTTTGTGCGGAGACTCCACAACTCAGTAGCAACAGCAGGGGAAGCCATCTTGGAGTCATCATGAGATCACCTTGTGCTGTTTCGCCTGCTTCTTGCTGTAGGCAAGGAACTTCTGGATGAAGGTGATCGCCATTCCGATGCCGATCACGATGCAAGAGTAGAGAGGCCACTGATCCGACGGATTTCGTACCACGGTGAAGACGCTGTACAGTTCAGCATCCGGCGCTGCGTTGGAGGGTCCCCAGCTCGATTGAAAGAGGATCAGCCCCTGATCGCGCAGAGGATCGTTCATCTCGATCCGGACTTTTCGTTGGCTCGCTGCTGTTCTCTGGGTCACGTCGCTTCGATATTCCTTGGCCATCGAGATACCCGGATGGTCGACCTTTTCGAAATTGTCGAGGCGGATCGAGAAAGGCATCGAGTGGCGAACCTTGCGCAATGCCACGGCAAAGGTCTTGTCGGCCACGGTAAAGGTCCAGGGGTAGTTCTGACCACCCCAGAGAAGGGCCTGTTGCCGGGAGCCATCTGCCAGATCGGTCGGGATCATGTCGATGGTCAGACCGGGGAGATTCTGCTCGTTCTCTGCACGCTCCTGCTGCTCCAGCAGTCCCCAGCCGTCGATCGCTGGAGAATCTGCAGTCCAGTTGGGCCCCACAGGTAGCGCCCTGCAATTGGCCAGGGCACCGCTGAACTTCAGTTGGAAAGGCAGTCCGGTGGTCGGTTCTATCGACAGTTCTGATTTTCCTGCCATGCGATCGAACAGTACCAGATGTTCATCCACTGAATCGTTCCCCGTCTCGAATACCGCAACTTCCCATTCGTGATGACTGATGTATTCGGAGGCTTCCTGCGATTCCCACAGTTGTAGGTATCCTTCATCGGAAGCTTTCAGTTTGACCAGTCCCGCACACATCATCAGTGCAATACCGACGTGGATGATGAAGATGCCAAAGTTACGCTTCTGCAACTTGAGCAGAAGAATCCCGCCGACCAGCAGGTTGATGGTGAAGATGATCATGCAGGTCATGCCACCAGGGAGTGGGATGGAGAAGCTGAAGGCTTCCGACGGAACGAACCACCAAGCGGCGCTGAAGTGGTGGATCAATCCCCACGACTCGAAGTACTTCTGCTGGACTCGATAGAGTCCATGCTCTCCCTGCTCCAGTGTTCCGAGATAAGTGAGCATCAGCAGCAAGACCATCATGACCGTCGCCACCTTCTGCGATCCGATCTTTTTGAGGATCGTTAACCCGCTGGAACTCTTCACTGGACCACCTCCAGTGACAGAACCAGTTGCTTCAACTTCGATCGAGCCTCTTTGAGTTCACTATCGGGTCCGACCATCTTGACGAAGACTGCTCGGTCCGCCAGATTACGAATCAATCCGATCATCGACCAGCCCTGCCTCGGAGTACTCCCCATGCTGGCGTAGGGGCCACTGCCCTCGACCACGATGGCCTGCCCGCCGAGCATCGTTTCCGTCGGAAGTTTCGAGAGTTGCTGGTCATCGATGGGTTCGAGACTCAGTTCCTTGAGCCAACGATTGACATTTGCGAGGGCCCCGCCTCCATCTCCCGCCAGTACGGTGATCCAGCAGCGCGCCTCTTCACCGACGATGAAGGTCACCTCCCTCATCGGTCGGGCAACATCTACCTCCCAGTCTTGCGGAGCTTGCCAGCGAATGCTGGGTACATTTCGTTCTGGTGGGGGAGCCTGAGGTATCTCGAGCCGAATCGAACTGGCAAAAGCAACCAGGGCTTCTGCTTGTTCCATCAGCAAGGTGCGTGGTCCGGTCGCTTTGAGGTAGAGGGTCGTATCACCCAGCGGCAGTGAATAGACAATCATCCGGGCATCCGGGACCGTCTTCGAGGCAAAACCGTCGGTGAAGGTGCCGTCGATCTGGAAAAGAACACCCTCTCTTTCGAGCAGAGTAGCTTTCGGCAGGTTGTCGAGCGCATCATCTGAAAGGTTGGGTTGATCCATCTGTCCACACCATCGATCGATGTTGTTTCGTAGGGTACCTCCGCCAGGGATCACGATGAGAAAACACTCGGCGTCAGGAGAGCCAGCGATACGCACATTGATTCGACGCATCGCAGTGAGTGGAGCCTCGATCCAGCCTGCAGGAAGATCGTACGCCAGCGTTGGAACCGAGGGGTCTGGTTCCAACGGGCGAGTGGGTCGATCGGTTCCAAAGCGCTGCGAAGCAGTGGCACCGGGTAAGATCGGATGCACTGCCTTCTCGATGGAGCGCACTCCATCGTAAGAAGCGTGATCATCGGAACAGCCGGATCCTGCGATGACGATCGCGATCAGAACCCCACACCAGCACAGAAATCCACGGATCCGCTGGGGTCGGAACGATAACCTGCAAGAGGCCGAAGAGATCACTCGGGTGAATGGCAGCGATGGCATTTTTGGATTATCCGCTGATGGAGGATAATTTCTTCTCAATCGAAGGCTTGGGATGGGCGCCAGTCATACGGTCGACGACCTCTCCATCCTTGAAGAAGAGAAGAGTGGGAACTCCCTGGATCGAGTACTTCACGGCAAGCGCTTGAGCTTGCTCGATGTCCACCTTGCCCACCTTGACACCCTTGTCGGCGAATTCATCCGCCAGTTGTTCGATCAGCGGTGCAATCGTCTTGCAGGGGCCACACCAGGTGGCATAAAAGTCGAGCAAGGCTACGCCCTTGCCGATTTCGCTGTCGAAGTTGGTGTCATCAATGGTTAACAAGTTGTCGGTCATGCTTTCTTCCTCTGCTGTTCGGATCACTTCGAAACACCGCTACGAGTCCGCTGGACAATTATTCGACGATTTCCCCGTCTTCAACAGGTACATTCTGATTCGAGTTCTCCAGTACAAACCCTGGAAGAGCCAGTCGCTCTCCGGGTTCTCCATCGACAGGTCTCCAGGCACGGATGCAATCCTCGCCCGCTTGCCAGGAGAACCATGCAAGATTTCCGTCCACTTCGCCGAGGAATTCCAGGGTGGTGGTCTGCAGATCGATCAGGGTTCCGCCCAGCGCAGTGATTTCAGCGATCAACTGGTCCAACTGCTCTTCGAGCAGACGAAACTCACCTCGGAGGGTCAGTTTTGTCGGACTCTTTTGGGGGTCTGGATTACCGTTAGCCGAATGCGACTTTTGAATCAGCAGATGTTTCTTGTCGATCACCTGCAGTAAATCCTCACCGATCCTCTTCAGAAGAGGCAGTCTGGCATTTACCTCATCCAGTTTCATGATCGGAGGGCTGCTGGTTACTGTCTCGGGCATCTCGCCACCTCTTGGATTTCTGAAGCTACTTCGGGTCAAGTTCGGTCACCTCAAGGATTGCGGCGGGCTCGCAAATTCAGTCCCCCGGGGACTGACCGTCGAGATCGATCGGACTCTTTTCTCCTGGACTCATAGTAGTCAGGTCCTCGGCGCTTTTCAATCTGCAGACTTCTTTTCGCAGGGGTGATCTTCTAGGTAATGCCACAGATTCGGTGCAAAATATCCTTGCATGAGGGGAGTTCGGATGAACATGTCGGAAACACTCGGGAGATGGCAAGCCACCATCATCGACGGGGGCAGTCTATCTCTCGATGGGGGAGCGATGTTCGGCTCGGTGCCCAGGGTCGTGTGGGAGCGTTGTATTGCACCCGATACTGAGCATCGAATTCCAATGAAGACCCGATTGTTGCTGCTGGAAGATTCCCGATCAGATCGAGTCGTGCTCATCGATGCGGGGGTCGGAGACAAGGAGGATCCGGCATTTCGCGATCGGTTCGCCATCCAACTGCCGGAAGGAACCGGGGAAGCTCCACTACGGCGTGCGATTCGCAGTGTCGGTGTCGATCCGCAACGGGTGACCGATTTGATCCTCACCCATCTGCACTTCGATCATGTCGGGGGGGCGACGGAACTCGATCGAGAGGGCCAATCTACTGCGCTCTTCCCCGATGCTACTCACTGGGTCCAGCAGGCCAACTGGGACACCGGATTGTCGCCCAATGCCCGGGAACGGGCTTCTTACATGCGCCAGAATATCGAGCCGCTGGCAGCGGCTCCGCTCGAGAAAATCGATGGGAATGGCGAAATCCTCCCCGGAATTTCGGTCGAACGAGTCGATGGGCACACCGTGGGGATGCAGACGGTGCGAATCGAGGGGGGAGGGCGCGTGATGCGGTACCTGGCCGACCTGGCGCCGACCTGGCATCACCTGAGGGCTGCCTGGACGATGGGATATGACATCTGCGCCATCACCGTAGTCGAGGAGAAGCAGAGGATGCTGCAAGCAGCGCTGGAAGAGCAGGCGTTACTGGTGCTGGAGCATGATCCAGTTCACGCCGTCACGTCGCTGGAAGAGCGCAATGGAAAGATCGTCGCCAGGAAACCCTGAGCAGGCCTTCGATCGGTTCAGAGCCCCAGCCGTGCCGCCTGGCTGTAGCAGTTGAGCCCTGAATCGCCGGTGAAACCGCACAGGATCATGCTCGCTTCGCGAGCGGTTTCCACCGCCAAACTCGAGGGGGCACCGACCGCAACCAGCGCATCGAATCCGGCGACCGCCGCTTTTTGAACCAGTTCAAAACTGGCTCTTCCACTGACTGCACACACCATCCCCGAGGCGGGGAGTCGGTTACGAGTACTGAGGGCTCCCACCAGTTTGTCGACGGCATTGTGCCGACCAACATCTTCACGCACCGCGATCGTTTCGTCTTCACCGTGGGCCCAGGCTCCTGCCGCATGAACGCCACCGGTACTCTCGAACAAACCCTGATCGACTCGTAATCGAGAAGGCAAGGAAGCGAGCCACTGCGGATCGTAGTGTCGATCACTGGCGGTCGAGGGAACTCGAGCGATGACATCCTCGATCCGGGTTCGACCACAGATGCCGCAGGCACTGGTTCCGAAGCCGGTGTGAGTCAGAGAATCGAGATCGGGATCGGAGCCATCTTTGAGGATCACCGTGACGACATTGAGCGGTTCCTCGGCGCTGCCATCGGTGCAGTGGGTCACTCCGGCAGGGGACTCGGTCGATCCGAGCAATCCCTCGGCGACCAGGAAGCCGACCGCCAGGTCAAAATCATCGCCAGGGGTTCGCATCGTGGTGGAGACCAACTGGTCTTGCGGGGTGCCCTGGTGGTTCCAGCGCAGTCGGATCTCCAGCGGTTCCTCGACGGCAATTTCATCGAGTCCGCGCGGAGAGCGACCCGATCGAGTCCGTCGGACCGGGAGTCTCTTCGACTTTCGGTTTGGCACTGGCTGCTGTGGGGTCATCTTGGGCGCTGCTCTCCTCCGGGAGGCCGCCGAGGCGGCGATCTCCCGACAGGATAACTGCGATCGGGACCCTCTCCTACTGGACTCCCGGCATCAGCGGTTGGCCCTCGTCCCACACCAGGCGATCGATCCCGACCGCTTGGGGGAACACGTTGCGCAGTGTGCTGGAATTGAGCAGGCCCGGGTCGAAGAGCCAGTTTCGAATCGGCGGCCTGTAGACCCCTGATTTGCCCCAACGTTCGGTGGCGACGCGGCTCTGGAACAGATTGATGAAGGCTCCGTTGATGTTGGCCTTCTTATTCGACCATTTCTCATGGAATCGAGGCAAGTTTTCCAGTCCACCGGAGTAGTTTCCACCACCGTCGGGAGTCCTGACGTTGCCGGTGACGAAGGCCATGTTGTAGGTGGTTTCCGTGGCGCTGGAAATGTCAGAGTAACTATCTCCAGCTTCCCGATCATCGGACCAGTTGTTGGAGAGCAAGTTGACGGCATCACTGATCACAGCAGCCGTTCTCATCTGCGGATCCCCTTCGATTCTGTGGGCAGTGTTGAAGTCGCCCTGGACATAGATGGGATCCTCACTGACAAACATCAGATCAGCGGGCAGCTCCGAACCATTGTTGAGACGGATTCCCTCGAACCAATTGTTGGCAACCCCTGGATCCCAGTTGGCGGGTTCCGGGTCTGGCGAACGATAGGCGTACACCTGATGGATGTCATTGTCGGGGTCTGTATCCGAGTTGACACCGGTGACATAGCTCTGGAAGGTCGGGTTGGAGAGATCCAGTTCGGTCAGAGGAACATAGGTCTCTTCCCTGGCATCGTACATGTCGGAGGAACTCTCGGTGACCGCACCTCCCATCTGCGCGGTGACATCGACCTCGACGCCATTCTGGACGTGGTAAACGCGATCGTTGTGGATCACCAGGTCTGCACTGGTGCGAAAATGACCGTTATTGGCAATCGATCCGATATCGGGTGCGTTCTGGGTCAAGACACCATGGCTCCCGGTCTGGACCGTGCCACCCCAGGTCTCGTCCGCGAAATCGATCCACTCCTGCGGGTCGGAATACGCTTCGAAGTCCTGGTCATTGCCAAGGGTCTGGAATACCCCGTTGCTGTCCTTGATGCTGACCGTTCCACTGGTGGTACTGCCATTGTTCTTGCGCTCACGATAGATTTCACCAGTACAGCGAAAGTAGTCGGAATCGATGGTCAAGGTTCCGCCGACCCCGACGTAGATGTCGCCGTTGGCGTGGACTTTACCGGCAAAGGTCATGCTCGGACCAGGGAGCAATTCCAGGTCATCGTCGAAGAAGATGGCGAAGTCGAAGAGCGGATTCCTTTGTACTTCGATGGTTCTGCGAAGATGACTCATGGCAGAGTCCATCTCGACTCCCGAGGTAGAGTTTGCTCCGGGGTAGAGTTGAACGACCCGCGTGTAGAGGGTCTGTGTAGGACCACCAGTATCGGTGGAATCGTAGAGCACCTCGATCGGTCTCCAGCCATCATCCTCGATCTCATTCGGGTAGACCTGGGGTGTGAGATCGGTGGCATTCCAGCTGTAGCTGACTCCACCGATCTGAACCGTTCCGGTGGCCAACGTGGAGAACTCGAAGGGATCATCGAAGTTGGCTGTTCGGACCAAGATGTCCTTCTGCGCCGCATCGAGGATCGATTCTGCCAGGGTTCTGGCCTTCAACTTGTCGAGCTGGAAGCGTGAATCCTTGCTCCGGGTCAAGGTGGTGGCGACGGTAGCAGAGGAGATCAGGCCGATCACCAGGATCATGAATGCGGTGACCAGCAACGCGGATCCTCGCTGGGAATCGGCAAGGGACTGGTCCGGTGTCGATTTGGTTCTCGATGTGGGTGCCAGGATGATTGGATCCATGGGTGACCTTCCAGTGTGGGGCAGTGGACCGGTGGGGGAGATCGATGGTGTTGTATTCGAGATCACTGGGAATCCTCGATGAAATTGCGCCGCTTGACTCGGCTTCTGACGGAGTAGGGGACATGGTCACTTTCGCGCTGAAGATTCAAATTGACGACGATGGAAAGCCCCTGGATTTCGAAGAAGAGTCCGGGCAATCGCTCGGTGCCGGCTTCGTTCAACTGATAGGTACCGATGCGAGTGGCCAGGGTCGAACTGGATGAATTGCCCAGCGAATCGAAAATCGTACAGATGACATCTCCGAAGTGATAATCATCACTGGCTGGATCGCTCGAGAGGCGTTGCCATTCGATCGAGCACTGAACCACCGACAATGGAATACCAGAACTGTCCTCGAAGTGGTATTGCCCCAGCGCTAGATCATATTCTCTGCGCCAGGTTTCAGGGGCGATTCGATCCCACTGATCGGTAACTGCATTATAGGAGTAACCGAGCAGATCGATCTCCAGCGACTCCCCCGAAGTAGACAGTACCGGTGTCGACCAGCCCTGCCTCAGCAGCGACTCGACCCTCATGAAACTGCGGTGGGCGTCGAACTGAGCCGCGGAATCGGCGTCTGCGTCGCTACCGAAGCGTGAGAAGGAGGTGGCGAGAGCCAGGCTCAATCCGAGCACCACGACGAAGACCGTCGTGGCGATGAGAATCTCGAGCAGGGTCGTGCCCTCCTCCTGTCTCGGGTGTGTAGGGTTCATCGGTCTACTCCTACCGGGTCCGTACGACCCAGAACTGGTGTTGAATTTGTCCCTCATCACGGCCCTCCCAGGTGACCTCTACGAGGATCTCCAGGGGATCGGCTTCGATGTCGGTGACCGAGACATCGAGGGTGGGGATGGTCAGATCTGCCATCTCGAGCAGGGTCGGAGTCTCATCAAAGACCTGGCGGCCTTTTTTCGGCCAGTTGCTCGAGAGCAGGTATCCATCCTGGGAGTTGGTCAGGTCTTCCAGAGTGCGGGAGTTCAACTCTTCGATGACTGCTCGGGTGTGTCCTGTCGCCCGAGTCACTTCTCGAGAGTGGTTCTGCTCGTCGAGGATCGGCAGCATCAACATCGCTGCTGCGGTTCCGACAACGGTCAGCAGGGCCAGGGCGATCATCACTTCCAGCAAGGTGTATCCATCCTGCTGGGCATTCAATTTGGGACACGATTCCATCGTGAGACCTCTTCCTTTGGGGGATCATTCGCGGTCCATCGGGGGTGATGTGGACATAACGGGTCCCGAGAAGAGTACGACGGAGATCGCCAACGGTGCAAATCGGCCTGCAGGAACCGCCGAGATCTGGCCTGGAGAAGGGAGCAGTTTCCGGAAGGAATGACCGGAACGGTGGCTATCCGCCCAATTCGAGCATCAGCCGTAAATTGGTCCCTCGATCATCATCGAAGGTCGACATCGACTCCTCGGTTTGGGTCCAGGTCGCCTCGAATAACCATCTCAGCCACGGTTTTGGCCGTGCCGAAAGCCCCGCTCTCAGCACCTGGACGGTCCCGCCAGCGGTGCCAGGATCGAGCAGGCCCAGATCTTCCAGTTGTTCTGCGAGGTGTGCCCTCTCGTAACGAAGAAGCAGTTCAATGTTGGGTCCATCGAAGGGGGAAGGAGCATCAAAAGTGGTGGGTGGAAGGTCTGGTCCGGATCGTGTGGGCAGGGAGTTGTTTCGAGAGATCAGCGCCCTGATTCCAAACTGCCAGCCGGTGAGATCTCCCGGAAGATCGGTGGGTCCGGAAGTGGTTTCGATTCCATGGAGGCCATGGAGGCCATGAGTCATCCATTCGTTCTCCAGATGAAGCCACTCGAGTAGCGGCCAGCGCCAGCCGGCTCGAACCCAGCGCGCGCTTTCCACCTCGAGCGGAACGGTTTCCATCAGGGTCAACTCTTCCGGGCTCAGAACCTGGATCCGACCCTCGCAATGGTGCTCGAGGCGACCCGCGATGAACATCGAGAAGCGGCTCCCAGGAGTTTCCACGGCCTCGGGGCCACCGAACAGCAAGCGACTGAAGGGCTGAACGCTGAGTCGCCCGGAGATTCC
>DUAN01000087.1 GCA_012960845.1 Planctomycetota bacterium
GAGTGTTGCCGCAGTCGTATCGAGGAACCGACGCGGCTGCCGCGGGGATCGAGCGTTTACGAGGGTGGCTGCGAGACCACCCGCCACAGAATCTTCACCACAAGGGGATGATGCTGTGGGCGGCGTCCGGCCTCGATGGAGTGCTCGATGGACTGGTCGATGATGAGACGAGGAAGAAGTGGAGTCGTGAACTTCTCGCCGGCCAACGGCCCGACGGAGGCTGGCGCTTGGTCGATGTGGGGGCGGGGAAATGGAAACGGCCTGAAGATGTTGCCGACAAGTTGCCCAGTGATGCCTACGCCACGGCATTTTCCATCTTTGTACTTCGCCAGGCAGAAATATCTGTCGACCATCCACAACTGCAACGAGGTCTCGAGTGGCTGCGCCAGAGCCAGCGCGAGAGTGGACGGTGGTTTGTCCGATCACCCAAGCGTGACGGCAAGCATTACATCAGCCACGCAGCGACGATGTTCGCCATCCTGGCGTTCCACAGCTGCGGCGAACCGCTCTGATCATCTTCTTACGGAACTGGTGACCTGATTGAGCGAGGCGTCTTGAGCCCACCGTAACTCGGCCGCGATCCCATCGATGAGTCGCTGGCGCTGCTGAGAGTTCTTGATCCCTTGGGTCAACAGCGGCCAGGTGTAGGTCTCGAGGGCGATGTGTGGCGGGTCCTGTTTCCGTGAGAGCGCTTCGGCCAACAAGGCTTGCGCATCATCGCGAGTGGTGTGCAACTTTCCATGCTTTGCCTTGGATAGGGGCACATGAAAATGGGTCCTGACCTCGGAGATGGCAGACAGGTCTTGTTGCTCGATTTCCCCAAGATCTGAGAGGCGTATGGTGTTTCCATCTTTCATCTTGAGGGCACTCTGATGGAGATAACGAGGTTCGACATGCTCGAGTAGTTCCCGGTAGGCTGCCGGAGAACGACTTGGATTGGCCAATGCGATGGCACTGGTGATGTGAGTCTTACCGACGAGGATTCCGGCGCGGTCGAGGCGGCGCCAGTCTTCCAGTGGAGAGCGAAACAGTACCGCCGAGTGACAGGCATCGAGATTGACGGTCCAGTGGCGACGCAATAACCCTTCCGCACGAGAGCGATGGCATTGCAGGGTCCTGGTCAGCCCGGGGAGCGCTGGTTTCAGGTATTCCTTCCAGAAGGAGATCACATCTTCAGCACACTCGAAGGTGGTATCGGGTTCCGGCTCTGCATTGAGAGCGATGTGGATGCCGGTCTGCTGTTCGATCTGGGCCAGATGGGCGACCACTTTCAGGTAACCTGCCGCCATCTTCTCGAGGATCACGGGAGTGTTGCCCGCAGGGCGGTAACCACCTCCCAGGGTCGAGATGGTCAGTTGTCGGGCATCCGGTACGATTCGAACCATCACATCTGCGATGAGGCAGGTGGTCTTGGCGCGGGCGACATGGGCCCAGGAAGGCAAGTAAACCTGGTCCTTGACGATCTCGGAATGAAAGTTCTTCAACGGGAAGGCGTTGGCGCTGTAGACGTGGAGATCGAGATCTCGCAACTGATCACCGAGCGACTCCGCGACGCCCTTTCGAGACAACTGTCCCGCCAGGCTCTGGCCGATGTGAGGCGAGATGGCGAAGGGTTCGCCAGGACACACCTGGTCCCTGACAGGAATCACGTAGTCGTGGATGGCAGACATGAAATCTCGGAGTGACGACGCCGGGTGCGCATTCATCTCGTAACCGAGCGGGCGGCTATTTTGTCCCTGGGTGATGTACATGTGAGTTAGGGTGCTCCTGTCTTCGACATCACGCTTCCGGAAACTCCCTCGATGGAACTGTCGGTGAGGGGAATTCCGTAAAGAGTCAGATTCCCCTCCACGCTCTGGACGAGGATTCCGTCGCGGCCATCGATGGCGGTGACATTACCAGTGATGTAGCGGATCTCCAGGGCGCCGTTACGGCCCCATACCTCGACGTCGCCCGAGATCTGTCCGAGTGAGCAATCGCCTGCTCCATCACGAATCTTGATGGGCCCCTCGAAGCTGGTCACGGAACAGGGTCCATGTCCGGATGAGATGATGAGGGATCCGACTCCCCCGGTCACATCGATCGCTCCCTTCAAGCTGGTGATCGAGAGATCACCGGAGAAGTCTGCGACCGAGATGTCGCCGCTGCTGTCCTGGATCTTGAGGGTAAAACCGGAGTCATCGGCTGCGGGTATCCTGATGTTGAGATGGACCCGGCATTCTTCCCCAGCCTCGAGCGGTGGTTCGATGACGCGAATTCTCTTGAGACCTGCAGTGGGACCATCGATGGCGAGGCGTACACCGTCACTCAGTTCTTGCTGACGCCGCGGGTTGGAGGCGTGACAGACTACCTCTGCGGTGGCGACGATCTGGTTGGCGGACCGGTCTCTGAGGATCGTCAATGAACCTGGGCCGCACATCAGGGTCAGTCTTTCGAGTCCGTTGGTGGCCACCGTTTCGGTGATGGTGGGGTGAATCGAGGGTGTGGTGGGGATCCGTTCGACGGTGGATCTGGCTGCCTCGACCGGTTCGATCGGGTCCGCAGCCGCTTCTTCGATCACTACTTCGGCCACTTCGATGGCCGCCACTTCAATCTCTGCAGTTTCGACTTCCGCAGTCTCGATCTCCTCGATCGGGTCGGGAGCGGGGATCGGTGGCGCAGGATACTGTCTCGCATCGGCGGCCCGAGCGAGCGCCTGATCGACCGCTTCGAGCTGCTCTGAGGTGGGGATTCTCACCACCACTTCCTCGGTGGGTACCGCTGCGACCGAATCGGTCGGGTGGAGTTGCAATAATTTGGTTCCCGAGGATCCATCGGTCGCAGGTCTGACTCCGGCTTCCTCTTCATCGGCAAATACCGGGGCGACTCCCGCCGCCAGTTCGATCGGTGTGGAATCCACCACGGCTGCAGGAGTCTGCTGGGGTCGTGGCTGGTGTTGGGGAGTGGATCCGCAACTGGTCAGAAGCAACAGGGGCAGCACCAGCATGAATCCGGGGATTCCGGATGTGGGGCGGGCTGACGGGATGTGGATCATTCTCTCTCCTCAATCTTGTGGGACAGTCCGGTAGTGTAACACGGAGCCCGGGGCGAGGGGAGGGAAGCGGAGCATCTGGCGCCCCGTCTATCCTGGATCGGGCAGGGAGTTCACCTCGCTGTGGGTCTTGCCAGAGAGCGTTGATTGGGTGACGATTACATGACCTCAGGAGGGAGGGCAATGGCCGATCTGGAGCATGATCTCACGATTCTCAGAGAAGATTTCACCCGCGTCCGTGATGAGGTCGGCAAGATCCTCGTCGGCCAGGACGAGGTGGTGGAAACGGTTCTGATCGCACTCTTTTGCGGGGGCCACGTGCTGCTGGAAGGGGTTCCGGGGCTCGGCAAGACGCTGCTGGTCAGGACCCTGTCGGGTTGCCTCGATCTGAATTACTCCCGCATCCAGTTCACCCCCGATCTGATGCCGGCGGATATCACCGGAACTCGTATCGTGACCGAGGATGAAAAGGGCCGGAAAGGTTTTCAGTTCGAACCGGGGCCGATCTTTGCCCAGGTGGTGCTGGCAGACGAGATCAATCGGGCCACGCCAAAGACTCAGTCTGCATTGCTCGAAGCGATGCAGGAGGGGGAAGTGACCGCCGGAGGGGAGACTCATCGGCTCGAACAACCGTTCATGGTGCTGGCCACCCAGAACCCGCTCGAGATGGACGGGACCTATCCGCTTCCAGAAGCGCAACTGGACCGCTTCCTCTTCAAGGTGCATGTACCCTTCCCCGACCGAGATGAGTTGAATGAAGTCCTGACACGGACCACCGGAGCTCATTTCGGTGAGGTCGCTGCGGTCCTCGATGGGCCGACCATCGAGAAGCACCGTCAGCGGGTTCGCAGGGTGGAAGCCGCTTCTCACGTGCAGGATTACGCCGTGAGAATGTTGCTGGCGACCCATCCCGATGGGGATGGAGCACCCGAGATGGTGACCCGCTGGGTCCGCTACGGTGCCAGCCCAAGAGGAGTGCAATCGATGCTCCTGGGCGCCAAGATGAGAGCGGCACTGGCCGGTCGTGTCCATGTGGCCTTTGATGATATTCGAGAGACTGCCCCGGCGGCATTGCGCCACCGAGTACTGCTCGGATTCGAGGGGGAGGCGGAAGGAATCAACACCGACCAGGTCGTCGCTTCTGTCATGGCTGTGGTGCCAGAGGTGGTCGGAGATGCCGCGGCTGCGGTATGAGCGAGCCAGCGGACGCAGAAGAACCACTCCTCGATGAGGATTTTCTTGCACGTTGCGGCCGATTAGCGCTCCTCTCACGCAAGATGGTGCAGGGAAAATTGCGTGGAGAAAAGCGTTCCCGGAGAAGGGGAATGTCGACCGAGTTTGCCGATCATCGCAACTATGTTGCCGGCGACGATCTGCGCCATCTGGACTGGAATATCTATGGCCGTCTGGAAAAGTTATTCATCAAACTGTTCGAGGAAGAAGAAGAGCGAAGTGTCGTTCTCTTGCTCGACGCATCCGCTTCGATGGCTTGTGGAGAGCCGGACAAGTGGCGCCATGCTCGCCAGATAGCGGCGGCGCTGGGGGCGATTGCCCTGGCCTCCGGTGATCGGGTCCAGCTGAGGGTGTTTGATCGAGAACTGAGACCCGTGATGGGGTCGCTTCGCGGTACCCGGAGCATCTTGAAATTGGTTCGTATCCTGGAAGAGTTAAAGGTGGGAACTGAAACGGCACTGCTCCCATCGATCAGAGCTCATGCGGCTTCGGCTCCCCCCCGAGCGATCCAGATCCTCATCTCGGATCTGATGGATCCCGCAGGAATCGAGGATCCGCTCCGTCAACTCTCGGGAGCCCGCGGTGAGAGCTGGTTGATTCACCTGCTTTCCAGAAGCGAGGAACACCCGGAAGAACTGGGGGACTTACGCCTGCGCGATGTCGAGGATCAGTCCTTCGTCGATGTCAGTTTCACTCCGACCATCATCGAGGCGTATCGTTCAATCCTGGCCGAATATCGTGAAGATGTCAGGAAGATGTGCGGACGATTCCAGATCCAGTCGGTCGAGGTTTCCACCGAGGTGCCGTTCGATCGGGTGGTGCTGGAGATGCTGCGACAGAGGGGGATGCTCGCATGAGTTGGGGAGCCCCTCAGATGTTGTGGTTCTTGCTGCTGATTCCAGCAGTGCTTCTGCTGTGGTTTTTGAAGATTCGTCGCACCGAGAAGATCGTGGCCAGCACGATCCTGTGGCGGCGAGCACTTCAAGATGAGCGGGTCCGA
>DUAN01000088.1 GCA_012960845.1 Planctomycetota bacterium
TGCGAGAGTGGCCATCCGATCCATGTCAGTGCCCATCACGACACCAACAACGCCGAGATCGCAGCACTGGCGGCACCGAGACCGATGATGCTGATCTCCTGCGGTGGCGACTGGACCCAGAACACCGATCAGGTCGAGTTTCCCTACGCCCAACGGGTCTATCGACTGCTCGGCGCCGAGCAGAATGTCGAGAACCTGCATCTGGCTGCGGAACAGCATGACTACGGTGCATCGAAGAGGCAGGGTGCCTACCGCTTCCTGGCCCAGCATCTGAAGCTGGACATGAAGGGCCACAAAAATACCGATGGATCGTTCGACGAGAGTTTTGTCACTCAGGAGACCTGGCAAAGGATGAGAGTTTTCGACGAGAAGAGGCCGTGGCCCTCTGACGCACTCGCACCCAACTCGGACGTGGTGTTTCCAGCCGCCAAAAGACAGCGTTCCTGACTCAGCGTTCCTGACTCAGCGTTGCTGAACCCAATCCAGACTCACCTCAGGATTCGGGAGTGATCTCGATCCCCTCGACATGAGCGGCGCCCGATGCGATCCGGACCTGGGTCGCAGAACCGACGATCTCGCCGATCTCTGCATCGGTCTTGCCGGCATCGCTGGCGTAATGACGACGTTCCGCTTCGCTGATCGTCTCGACCACGAGGGTTCCCTCGACTCGAACCGGCTGACCCATTGCGTTCATCGGAATCAGTCTTTCGCCATCGATGGGACAGGTGAACTTGACGAACACTCCGTCCTTTTCACCGCTTCCAGTGGGAGCCATTTTCAACCAGCAACCCTTCTTCTGACACACGTCCACCACTTCGCCGCGAATCTCGATGGTTCTGCCGGAAAACTGTTGGGGAGCGGCCAGGACGCTGGCCAGTTCCACCTGTTCGAGGGACTCCCCGATCACCGGACTGCCAAAGGTCGCCACCCGCAATGACGGAGCATTGCAGGCCGAGATCGACAGTACCAGTGGCAGAATCAGCAGCAAAAGCAGGGGTATTGATCGAGGCGCGAATAATCGAGGTGCGAATAAACGAGGCGGAAAAAATCGAGGCTTCGAGCGGGACATCGTGAACTCCCAACGAGATCGGTAAGTGACTGATCGAGATCGATCAGAAGAGACCCGAATAGTGCTCCGAGATCGACTCCTTGGCAAGTCGATTCCAGCGGCAGCAGGCTCTTCTCAGGCCGCCACCTGCGGCTGGAGTTCCCGCGGAATCTGACCGAGCAATCGGTCGAGCCCGGGTCCTTCCCTCTGCACCGAGATCGAGTCCGACCCCATCTCGAAGATGGGGTAGGATCCCTGACTGGAGCGGTCGGGCTCGCAGGTAATCATGCATCGGATCCCTCGCTGCCGAGCAAATTCTACCGCTCGATCATGATCGGTGATCGAACCGAGTGGATCTCCACTGATGTTGGCACTGGTACAAAGTAGCGTACTGACCTCACGGCCACCCCACAGTTGCAGATCCATCGAATCGGCGAGAGCTTGTTCCACCTGGCGAAACACCTTCCGATGGATCCCGTCGAGGATCAAACTCTGGTGAGTCCCCCCCCGGATCACCGGTGAGTTGAACTCTTCCGAGGTGAACGCAGCGCGGACAAACGCACCCTGCATCCTTTCGAGGCGACTGGCACTGCGGAAGTAGTGCGGTAGAGCTCCATCGAGGGTCTGGTCGAGAAAGCTATTACAACGACCCATGACGGTACCGTAGTTCTTGCCCGACAAACGATCCTTGAGGCGATTCAGTTGTTCCACTCCCTGACGAGTCGGCGCCGCAACCAGCGTGTAGACGGTCGGAAGTTGCAGCAACACTGCTTCTTCCCGAATATGATCAAGAATCGTCTGCAAGGCTCCTGGCTCAGCGATATCGATGCTGTTCATCTGCGACCTCCTTCAGTTCTGGCGACTGTACTGGGCTGCAGCAGGGTGCCACATCCGATGAAGTTGGGTTTGATACCCAGCTGGTCGAGGATCGCCCGCATCGTGGCGGTCGCGGCGGACAGGACCGGTAGGCCGTGTTCTGCTTCCACCAGCGGGATCGCCGGCAAGGAAGGCATCTGGACGCAGGCCGAGAGGACCACAGCATCGGCTTCACGAAGGTCGAGCCGACGGGCGATCTCGACCAGATCATGAGGATCCCTGCGTCCCACTTCACGATTGTCGGAGATCTCCAGAGAAATCGAATCGACCACCTCGATCCCCGCTTGGTTGAGGCAGTCGATGACCATCTGCGTCAATGGCTTCATGTAGGGTGTGATCAATGCGACGCGACGTGCGCCCAGTTTCTTGATTCCATCGATCAGTGCTCCCGCGCTGGTCACCATCTCTGCGGCTGGACTGCCTTGCTGGATCACCTCGGTAAGGTGCTTTCTCAGTTTCTTCTCGTGGCTGGGTCCCTGGCTCATCACCGCCACGAGGCAAGCGTACGCCGCCGCGTCGACCCCCGCATCGGAGACTTCTGTGGTGCAGCGATCGGCCTGAGCATTCATCGCCAACAGTTCCTCAGCACTGACCTTCTTCATCCGCATTCTCGAGGAGTGAAAGGTGAATCGAGGAGCATCCTGATCACGCTGTTTCCGCAGCATCTCGGGCAGTTCCGTTTCCATCGTCGTGTTGGAACTGGGAACCACCAGGCCGATGCGATAACTATGGACGGGGCTTCTCTTGCCCGATCCAAATTGCATCCTGGATTGAAATTGTTGAACTGTTGTCATGCTGACCCTCTCTACCACCACGTCCGGAACAGGGGCGATTGCTCTTCCTCGTTCCTATCGATGGAATCCGAATCGCCCGAAGAACCGGACCGATAGACCCCGTATTTTTGCCAAAATTCATCCGATGGCCCTATTTGGCCGTTGAGGGGCTCCTGGGGCCGGGATAGGGTGCCCGCGAGGAGACCAAAATGACCGCATCACTGTACCTGGGACTCGATGTCGGCACCCAGGGGGTCAAGGGGGTGGTGATCGACCCTGACGCCCGGCCCTGCGTCATCGCCCGCGCCGGTCAGCCTCTCGACCTGCTCCCCGGGCTCCCCGCCGGAGCTGCCGAACAGCACCCGGACGACTGGTGGAATGCCGTGGTCGAGGTGGTCCATCAATTAATTGACGACGACGCCGTCGACCCCTCCTCCATCGCGGGCATCGGAGTCAGTGGTCAGCAGCACGGTTCCGTCTTCGTCGATCCCGATGACCGGGTGGTGCGCCCCGCCAAGTTGTGGTGCGACACCAGTACCACCGCAGAAGCTCGTGAACTGACCGAGACGATCGGCCGTGCGGTGCCGGTCGGTTTCACCGCCAGCAAGGTGACGTGGCTGGCACGCCATGAACCGGACAACTGGCAACGCACCGACGGTGTGCTACTGCCCCACGATTTCATCAACCTACGACTAACCGGTGAGCGCACCATGGAAGCGGGCGATGCATCCGGCACCGGCTGGTTCGATGTCGCTGCTCGCTGCTTCGATGACGCTGCGGTGGCGGCGGTCGATCCGCAGCTGGCGGGCAAACTGCCGCGACTGCTCGAAACGGGCGAGGCGGCTGGAACCGTCTCCCCCGCCGCAGCACAGCAGCTGGGCATCCCCGAGGGAATCCTCGTCGCCCCCGGCGGCGGCGACAACATGATGAGTGCCATCGGCTCCGGTGCGACCCGCGCCGGCAGCGTCGTCATGAGTCTCGGCACCTCCGGCACCGTCTTCACCCGCACAGACTCACCGGTGATCGATCCGCAAGGGTTGATCGCGCCGTTTTGTTCCAGCGATGGAGCGTGGTTGCCGCTGTTGTGCGTGATGAACTGCACCAATGTCACCGAAGAGATCAGAAACGGCTACTTCCCCGACGATCCGGACGCCCTCGAGCGCCTCACCGATCTGGCCGCAGCAGTCGAACCGGGCTGCGGTGGCGTCTCCTTCGTGCCGTTTCTGCACGGCGAGCGGGTACCCGACCTGCCCGACGCCACTGGCACCATCACGGGACTACGCCCCGGCAGTTTTGCTCCCGGTGTCATCTTCCGTGCCGCACTGGAGGGGATCACCGCCAACCTCGCTGCCGGAGTCGAACGGATGAAGCGACTCGGGGTCACCGTCGATGCTCTGCGGCTGGTCGGCGGCGGTTCGAAGAATCCGCTGTGGCGCCAGATGATCGCCGACGCCCTGCAAGTGCCGGTGACGCTGCCGGAAGAAGCCGAATCGGGTGCCCTCGGTGCCGCCCTGCAAGCCCTGTGGAGCCACCAAAGAGGCGAATCCCCCGACCTCACCAGCGACGACATCGCCAGCGACCGGGTGCCTCTGCAGGATGTGGTGGTGAAACCAAACTAGCCAGAGAGGTCTCGAATGAAGGAAACTGATTGGGCCAGCCAGATCGCACGCCGTCTCGACAAGCACTTCCCTAGACTCCGCGTGGAGGCGGGGAAACGGCTGATCTACGCCAACGAAATCCGCGAATACGGGGAACTCCAACCGCACTACATGGACATGAAATATGAAACCGACATTCTCTTATCTCAAGAAACAAAGTCAGGAGGTTGGATACCTCGTGTGGTGATCGAAACCAAGGTTACAAGAATCAGTACACATGCTGCCATCACTTACAGCCAGAAATCAGCAACACACAAACAGGTACACCCTTACCTGAGGTACGGGATCTTTCTGGGAAATCGGGGGAACCTCGCCTTACCTGGTCGACTGTTCCGTCACGGTGCACATTTTGATTTCATGCTTTGCTGGAAACGCTTTCGCTCCGATGCAGAAGAATGGAAGCAGTTAACCAACATCCTCCGGCAAGAAATCACGGCTTCAAAGAAACTTGAGAAAATGATGTTTGATAGCAGGAAAAGTAACCGAGATAAAATCTACTCTTTCCACAAGCCGTTGAAGACCAAAAAGAAGAAATGACTGGCCCAACAAGGTGACCGTGTGCCGCTGCAGGATGGGGTTGTGGAGCCAACCCTGTCCAACACCTGAATCTTCCTTCGAGCCATCCATATTTTATTGAAACGAAGACAGTGCTGAATCGGAAAGGCCGCTGAATGAAGATCACACTCGACCTCGACCAGCTGCTGAAAGATGAAAAGATCACATCGGTCGAGTACGACCGGTTGAAAGAGATGGCG
>DUAN01000089.1 GCA_012960845.1 Planctomycetota bacterium
GAAAGAGCCGTCGCCATTATTTCTCAGCAACTGATCCTGCGATCCTTTGAACTGGCCCGGTGCTGGATACTCCGGTAGCCCACCACGATTGGTGACGCGTATCGTTTCGTCCAGTTCCAGATAACGAGTGACATAGATGTCGAGGTTGTTATCGCCGTCTACATCTGCAAAAAGAACCGAACTGCTCCAGCCATCGACATCGATTCCCGATGCCTCACTGATATCGGTAAACACACCGGATCCATCATTTTCCAGTAATCTGTCCGCTCCCAGGTTGGAGATGTAGAGATCCAGGTCGCCATCGTTATCGATGTCACCCGCTGCAGCCCCCATTGCATAGCCAGAATCATCGGCACCGCTCAAATCGGTAATATCGACAAACCGCCACGGTTGCTCCTGACGATAGAGGCGATTCCGCGATGATCGATCGCTCCCATTTCGATCGGCAGTAGGTCCATGGCACAAGAGATATAGATCGAGATCTCCATCTCCATCGCAATCAAAGATCACCACTCCTCCAGCCATGCTTTCAGGCATGTAGCGATCTGCTCGATCTTGAATGAGGATTTGGGGTGGCAGACCTTGTTGGTCAGAAACATCGATGAAACGGAACTGGCTGGTGGTGTGAACAGATGGTGGATCGTCCGTTGTGCAGCCGGAAGAGCAACTACACCCCAGTAGAATCACGGCTGAACCCAGTGACCGAAACCCAACCCTCATCGGCTCGGTCCCTTCTACTCTGGCCAGATCGATCTCTGGTCGATTCAGTCGGCAGAACCACGGAGCTGCCGAAGTATCTGCCTCTCTGATGATGGGTCGATGATTGACCGGAATGTTGGTGGAAGCGAGAACAAAAGGGGGCACAAGGGGTGCGGCGACTCGATTGAATTCTCAAGGTGAATTCTCAAGATGAAATCGCGAGGTGAAATCGCGAGGTGAATTCGCGAGGGCTCAAGAAGATCGCGGGGTCTTCAAACTCCAGCTGCGATTCTTCCGCTAGTGCTCGAGACTCAGAGACGGCTGAATCATCTTCTTCAGCAGCCGGACCAGTTTTTCTGGCGGCTTACTCTCTGCCCCCAGTCGACAGGCCTGAATCCAGTTTCGTTCCAGTAGATATCCGCTCTGATAGCTGACCAACACGCCACGGTCCTTCAATTGATCGCCGATTTCTTCAGAACTATGGCTTCTGGGTAGCGCGAGGGTCACCACCGAAGGCATCGCGCACGAATCGGCAGCCAATGTCGGAACATCAATTTCATGAAGTTGCTGCCGAATGCTACGGGACCAACGACGAACATCTTCGAACCTACTGTCCCATTCATGCAATCTCAATGCAGCAAGCAGTGCGTGGACAAGATTGGACTGGATGGTGAATGGGATTCCCTGGTTCTGTTGATAAAGACCCAGATCCAGTGCGCAAGGGATTCGCTCGGGAGCAGGCACCAGATCGTGATGGTGGAATACCATCGCCACACCGGCGATCGACGCCATTCCCTTGCCGCTGGTTCCAGAAGCAAGATACACACCGGCCAAATTCACCGGAACAGTTCCCAGTGAACTGATGCAATCAAGGCAGAGAAGAACTCCTCGGTCCCGACACACTTCTTGATAGACGGAGATGTCATTCAGTACGCCTGTCGATGTTTCACAATGCGCTCCCCAGACCCAACTCACATCAGGAAATCGATCCAGCGCCTGTTGCAGATCCTTGCGTTCGAACGCTCTTCCTTCCGGAATTTCAAAAGTCTCGAAGGAAAGGCGAGCCCCATTGGCGTGGCTCACGAGACGACGGCCAAACTCACCACTGATCAGGATCAATCCGGTTTGATCGAGCAGTCCCAATTGTGCAGCAATGGCATCGTTGGCCATGGTGCCAGGACCCATCAGTAGCTGGACTCTGGCGGCGTTCGACATCTGGCAAAGCCATCGGCAAGTTTCTTGAAAGTCTTTCGCAAACTCAGGACCCCGATGTGAACAGGAAGGCTCGTTATAGGCGTCCAGAACATGCTGCGAGAACTCCACCGGGCCAGGTAAGAAATTGAAGGCCAGCCGATCGTCGTTGGTCAGCTCTTCTGATCCCCTGCTGAAGGAACTGGAGCGAGTCTTCAGATCCGTATAGGCCTCAACGGTGAGATACATCGGCTGGTACTTCGCACCCCCCGATCCCACCACTGGACCAAAGGGTACAAAACCGAGAAACTCGTAGAGTTTGATCTGGCGAACGGTACCAGAAATCACCGCCATGTCGTATCCACAATCGGTGGCATGCTGGACCAGTTGAGCAATGAGCCCCTGGGCAACTCTCGTGTAACGAAACTCTTCTGCCACGGATAACAGGCGAATCTCGCAAAGGGATCGGTTTTGAGGCAGATAAGAATCCAGGTCCTTCAGTTTTTCGTCGAGCGAAAAAGGGCGCTGGTCGCGGAAAGCGATCATCCCCGCAAGATTCTGTTGCGGCTCATCGACGCAGATGATGTAAGTATTTTGATCGTGGAATTTGTCGGTCAGTACTTTTTCTGTATTGGGTTCATGCTGAGGGATCTCATCGACGAAGGTTTTATAATTCAGTGCGTGGACCGCCTGGATTTCCCATGGCAGTTCGGCAATCTTGTAGATGAATCCATCGAGCAAGCTCAATTAATTTCCTTCACGAAGCGAAACGCCACGAAGATGATGCCGATGCGCTACCAAAACAACCACTGCAACAGATACCAGAGCCACAATTACATTCCGGGGGAACTGGATTCCAGCAGCGACCAGTGGAAGCAACATGAACGCTGCCATGCCGCTCAATACGACCCCACGGCGAAAGATCAGCAACAGGATCGCGGTACCCACCAGGGTCAGTCCCAGAATCCAGTGGAGTGCCAAGTATCCACCGAAAGCGGTGGCTATTCCACGGCCTCCTCGAAATTGGAGCAGCAGAGGCCAGACATTTCCGACCACCACGGCGACAAGGAGGTAAGAACTCATCTCCTGAGGGAACTCCATATAGCGATCCATGTAGCGAATCGCCAGGATCGGCGCCGCTCCCTTCAGGGCATCGCCGATCAAGGTGGTGTAAAAACCAATCCTCCCGAGAACTCGACCGACATTTCTGGCGCCCACTCCGCCGCTTCCCTGGTCGCGGATGTCGATTCCACGGCAAAATCGAACCAGGTAATATCCTGTACAAACTCCACCGAGGAGATACGAAATCACGATGGCGACGACGTATTCCGTGATCATCCACTCCTCCGTAACTGTGCTCGTAACTGGATCTAATTCTTCATCTAACCTTGGTAGTCATGGACAGAGACCAGCGAAAATTATCCGGAATGCTCTCGGGTCCTTGTGCGCGATTCATCTCTGATAAAGTCATGGCTGTTCGAGTCACGGCTGAATGGTGTCGAGAAGTTGCATCTGCTGATGAGATGATTGCTGGAGAAATTCATCGAAGCGAGAATAAAAGTGCCCCAGGTCTGTTGATCCGGTGAACCGGCTCACCGCCTCTTTCCAGCCCTCGTCGCGCATACTGGGATAAAATCGATCTCTGAATCCCGAGATACTCTGGTCTGATGAGTTCGCGATGATGAAGGCGACCGCCCAGGCTCCCATGTCATAAGCAATATTCCGGTGATACGCCTCCATCTCCTCCGGGAGATCGAGCAGGTATTCCATATCGGACAGACCTTTCTCATCGGCGACCGCTTTAAGTGCATTTTCCATCGAACGTTGCATCGCTTCTCGAAAATCTACCCATTGATTCTGATCACCCAACCAGGCCTCAAAGAAAACCGCACCTCCTTCGGTGAGCCAACCGGGTGCGCTGGGATATTGGTGTTGAAAAACATGGGTGTACTCATGAATCCCACGCAACGGCATGTCCTGCTCGCCCCACTCGTGAGAGTTGATGAAAACAAGTTCTGCATAGGGAGGATCGGTGAAGATGACGATGGACAGATATGCTTCCTGATCACCTCGACTGGCGGCATCGATCAATCTTTGACCCGGTCCGCCAAAGCAGTCCTCATCAAAGGATGAAACAACGCTCTGCTGCCTGGGATTGCAGTACTGTTCGACGAACGCGGTACGAGATTCGACAGTCCCCACCTCGTCACCGGATTTTCCGAGGATGTAAACTCGAACCGGGCCATGATTTCCCAGGTAGTTCCTCGCCACGTCGATTCCGGCGCCGATCGCTTCCCGGTACTCCTCTGGATAGCCAGCGAGCAAGATGTATACGGGCGGATCATCCTGAGGCGTGAACACTCCTTCGAGCAGCTTCTGTTGTACGTCTTCGATCTCTGGGTTGCCGTTGCCGAGAAAGCCACCGCGACAACCGATCCACAGGAGAGAAATCAGCAGCACGAGGCGTAACGGCCACCAGGAATATCCATCGGCGAGTCTGATCATGCGGTCCTCAAGATCGGGGTGTTGACCGTCTACCCAATGGCCAGCGCAACCTACGGTAGTGGACTGCGCCTGGCTTCATCATTGAAGCCGACTGTCGAATCGTTGACACTCTCTCGCTGTGCGTGAATGATCGAATGCCACTGTAGACGAAAAAAGTGCGCACCAAATCCAGCAGATTTACCGTTCGAATTTACCGTGCAGATTTACCGTGCAGATTTACCAACTCGGCTCAAGATCTTCGAGCCTTCCAGATGACCACGATCCCCAGCAGCAGAACCGCGCATCTGGCCACCCCATGAGCCACTCCACCTTCGTACTTCAAGGTAGTTAACGACGACCAGTCCAGGCCGGTGGCGATCAGCCAGGCCCCCAGCACCAAAACAGCAATGGTTTGCAACAAGATCCAGAATTCTGGATCAGACTCGGAGTTTGACATTGTGCTCCTCCATGCATGAGTAGGCCCGCAAGCCGATGATTGACGTGGCTTGTGGCGCCAGCATACACAGAGGTAACTGTTCGTTGAAGAGCCCAACTGGATCGATGACAATCCAGTTCTGCAGGTCGAGACTGCATCTGTAGGGGAGGTGTCATGAAGAGCGAGGCAAAAACACCACAGGAATACATAGACTCGCTGCCAGAGGATCGCAGAGCTACCATCAAGAAGCTTCGGGCCTTGATCCG
>DUAN01000090.1:0-938 GCA_012960845.1 Planctomycetota bacterium
CGCGCTTTCCTACGCTTTCCTACGATTTCCTGCGATGAAAAAAGGCCGTGTCACATCCCTCATCGAGGGCAGTGGCACGGCCTGCAATATCGTTCGTCAGTAGATCAACAGTGGCGTTATTCCGATCAGTGCGGCTGGATTCCCAGTCCACGCAGTTTGGTCAGCAGTTCCTTGCGGTGCTTGCTCGCCTCTTTGCTGAGCTCTTCCAGCTTCGCAAACTCCTTCTCGATCTCCTGGTAGAGACGATAGGAATCGAGCAAGCGGCGATCCTGATGGAGGGCGGCGGCCTCGACCAGCAGGGTGGAGGCTTTCTGTTCGATCTCCCTCATATCCTGGGTGACCAGTTCCACGATGTAGCCGCTCATCACCTTCTTGTTCTTGACCATCGAATCGAGCACCCGGATGGCTCGGCCATAGCGACCCGCTTCGATGTGTCCGCGTGCGCTTGTGCGCTGAGCCATGTGCGAATCGCGCAATCGCAGGCGCAGGTCGCTCAACTTCTTGCTGCTCTTGAGCACCTTGACAAACTTGGGCGGATCCACGCACAACTGCTGCTTGTGCAGCAGGCCTCCCTCGCTATCGAAGAAGAGCAGTGCCGGCTTGTCGTCGCGCAGGTCATAGCCGTTGACCAGCGCCTTCTCGTCCTCGTTGAGGGTTTCGATCAGTTGGCGATAACAGGACCACAGCTTGAACTGCTCGGAGGCGTACTTGTCACGAAACAAGGCACGCTCGAAGTTGGCACAGCAGCAATCCTTGGCCATCTTGGAGGAGTAGAGGAACACCACGATCGGTTGCATCGAACCGCGCTCGCGATGCAGGGCATCGTAGAGACCCTGGTCCTTGCGCCAATTCATCCACTTGAGGGCAGCACTCTCGCCGGGTGCATAGGGAGCCGCTCCCGCGTGTCCGCTGCCGCCACCACCGCTGGTCGAACCACT